>CAJBSZ010000346.1 GCA_903958395.1 uncultured bacterium
TCATGACATGAGGTATCACACAGGCCGAGAAGATCGTAAAATGATGTCGGCATATTCCGAACAAACATCATTTCGTGAGGAACCCTTACGGTCGGCATGTGCGTATACAACATCGCCAACCTGGCGTTGCGTAATCCAAATGCCATTTCGTGGATCGGGTCTCGACTCGCCCACCTGCCGATCTCCGGGGAATAGTATCTGTGGCCGTAATAATACAGCCCCGTCTCCTGATCTAAATATTTGCTAGAAAACCAAAAGTTAAAGTCATTTACCATCTGCCCGCTGGACGCGACTGTATTTCCGTACGCATCATATTCCCGGTGCGCTACAACCGCGCCGCTAGCGTCAACATATTCCGAAATATTCCCGTTCGCATCGTAGCAGGGGAAATATGCAGTACCGTTCCGCATCACGGAAAGCAGGCCGCCAATACCGCCCGCACCCTGCTGTGTCCCGCTCAGGTCGAGCCCCCAGACGTAGGTATTCGTGACGCCGGCACTGGAGGTTTCCTGGATTAAATTCCAGCCATCGTAAACGAAGTTATTCGTCACGCCGCTGACAATCTTCCGATAGCGGCGCGACATGTAATCGTATGAATAATTCGCGACCACAGCCTCGTTTGAAGCCCCTGTCATCCGATTCTCAGCATCCCAGGCGAAGGCGAAGCAGCCATCATTCGTGAGGTTTCCGTCGAGGTCGTAAGCGGGGGCAATTTGAGATTGCTGATTTGAGATTACAAAATACTGGTTAAGGGAATTTGCCAGATATTCCGTGACGGCCCCATTATTCGTGGCCACCGTCCGGTTCCCGATGGGATCATACCGGTATGAGAAATTGTTTATGCCCATGAGCGCCTCGACCAATTCACTGCGGGAATTATAGCCGAAGTTATTGGTCAGGGAAGAAGAATCTACCCGTTGCGTCCGCCGTCCCACCGCATCGTTGGCATAGTCAAACTGTGAAATACGGTTCGTGCCGGAGGCGTTCAGGATTTGGGTGAGGAGGTTGCGGTTGGGCTCGAAGGAGCGGCGCACGCCATATCCTGTATTAGTTTCATTTAATGACTCATTTAAGTCGGAACCTGCTAGATATCCATAGCGGAAATTCTGAAACGGAAGAGACGCCGCCCGGAGGTCGGCGTCCACCTGGCGGAAGCGCCCCAACTCGTCATGACTGTAACGAATGGAGGACACCACGCTGGTGGAACCCGCCATCACGAGATCGTAGCCGACGGGTCGCCCTTGGGAATCATAGATGCGGACCAGTTCTGCGGCAGCATTGGTTTCAGACGCGAGTTGAAAAGCATCTGTGTAGGAAAACAGGCGGGTTCCTGTGCCGTCTGTAATAGTGGTTTGCCGGCCAAGGCGGTCGAATCCAAACGTAACGCCGGGGGTGTTGTCGCTGTAACTGATGTTCGTCAACTGACCGAGGCTGTCATAGCTATAGGCAGTCACAACACCTCGCGCCCAGGTGCGGGTGGCGAGTTTGCCGTCGGGGGTGTAGGTGTAGGAAGGGCCGTGGCCGTCCGCGTAGAGTTTGTTTGTTAACAACCCGGTTGCTTCATCATAGACCCAGCACGTACGGTCAAATGATGAAGTATGAGTGATGAATGATGAATAGTTCGAGATGACCATGGAAGAGTCGCGAAGGGTGTACATGGCGGTCATGCGGCCGAAATCGTCGTAATCATAGGCGACGGGATAGGTCGCGCCCCAGGTGGCGAGAACGTGCCCTTCATCATCGTAGGCGGTGAAGGTGCTATTGGTGAGGGGATCGGTCACCTGAATACGGCGCCCGAGGTCGTCAAAGACAAAACTTGTTCGATTGCTGGCGGCGTCCATGGTGGAGGTGACTTGGCCGAGAGAGTTGTAGGTGGTGTAGGAGCCGAGGGTTCGGGGTTCAGGGTTCAGGGAAACAATCTGGCGGCCGAGGGCGTCGTATGTGTAGGCGGTTTGGACTCCGGTTTTGGATGTTGAGGAGCTTAACTGGCCGTTGATGGTGACCTGCGTGGCGGCGTCTGTGGAATCGGGGTAGATCACCGTTTGGGTAAGGGTTTTGGCGGTGCGATCCACGTAGGTGCGGGAGGTAGTTTGGTTACCGAGGAGGTCGAAGGAACAGGATTCAGAAGTCAGGAGACAGGAGTCAGAAGAAACACCCAACCCTGTTAGACGAATCTTTTGAATGCTGTTGGTGATGGGGGTGGCGGAAGCGTTACCTGCATAGAGGATTGAGGCGCGGCATTGCCAGTAATCGCCTGATCCGTCCTGCTCGTACCATGTCGCGGATTCGTTGACGCGGTCGGGGCCAGCGAGGTCGAGAACGCCGTTGGTGTTCACGTCAAGGCCGGAACGGGTCTGCTCGCCCAGCTCGTTGTACTGGTAGAGCGTTGTCGAGTTGTTGGGTTGCTGGGTTGTTGAGATCAGTTGGCCCTTGGTGTTGTAGGAGTAGGTAGTGGCAACCACGGCACCGCCATAGCCGGGCTTCTCCGTCTTGACGGGACGCCCCATCATATCGGTGGTGGTTTTCTGCCAGGCGGGAGAGTTGGTGCCAGCGGGGCCGCTAAACGATTTCGTCCAACGAAACCCGCTCGCGTCTATCCCACTATCGTAGGCCGTCTTTACAATTTCATTTTCGGTGATGGACTTGGCTTGGCCGTCCAAATAGCGGGTGGTCGCGTTGGTCACGCCGCCCCGGATGGTGGTGCTGGCGACGCCCTCATAACGATAGGTGGTCACAATACACTGGCTGTCCAGTGACGAGATCAGGCGTCCGGCAAGGTCATATGTGTTGCTGCTAACTAACTGGGTCAGCGGCCCGGCCGACAGGGTTTCCGTCAGGCGGCGCCCCTCGCTATCAAGGGTATAGCTCGTGATCCGATCAGCCTCGTTCGTGGTCGCTCCTTTTCTTATGATGGTGGTCAACTTGCCCAGCAAGTCATACCCGTAGAGGAACATGGTGCCGTCCCCTCCGATCTCCCATTCCTTGCCACAGCAGTTACCGCCCCATGACGCTTCGCTCTTCTCGCCCTTGGCATTCCTGACCAGCACGGGATGTTGCCACTCATCGAAACCCTTGGATGTCCACGCCACGCGCTCATAGTTTGGACCGCCGACGCAAACCCAGGTCTCGTCCAGCACTTCCTGGCTCATCGGGTCGAGGATGCGGGTTTCCTTTGTGGTCTTTCCTGCGATGCCTTCGGGACTGATAGCCGTGCCATGCACAACGGTTTCGCGCCAGAAGGTTCCGGCTGGATTGGCCTCGAACGACGGGGGGATTTCGCCCACGCCAGGCTGATAGGTTCCATATTCGTAGGTGAATGTATCCATGCGGCCATCGGGGTAAGCCACGGTGGCCACGCGCCCGATTTGGCAATTAACCGTATTGGTTCCGTAATAGGTGGTGACGGTTCGCAGGTTATTGGTGTCGCCATAGGCGGCGGCCGGGGTCGTGGCCTTCTCGACAATCTCCTGCAGTTCGCCGTTGCCGCCCTGCCGGTAGCCGCGATAGGTGCGGGCGACCACCGTGCCCAGGATGGATTCCGTGACCATGCGGGGCAACTGGTCGTTCAGGCGCGGGCTGTCGGCGAGATCCACGGGCGCATAACTGGTGAGCACCGCGTGAGCCGCAGTGACCGATGAAGTGAGCGACGAATCCTTGATGGCGGAAAGCTCATTGGTTACGCGCCCGGCGGCATCATAACGGTGCCAGCGCCAACTTCCATCGGGATCAATGGCGGATTCCGTCAGACCGGCGGCGGTATAGGTGAAGAGGTTGGTCTGGTTTACTCCGCCGGTTTCGGTGATGCGGCGCGTAACGCCATCACCCCAGCCAAAGGACTTGATCTGCTCGACATAACGGCTTACGAGGGTGCCATCGGCCGCTTTGACGGAATGTGTGACCCATCGCTCAGTGCGGGCATCATTCCACATTGTTGCGTCCTCCTCCTGGCGCGCCACATCAAGGCCGTCGCCCGAAGTCATGATCCAGTCTTCGGCATCAGGGTTATAGGTAAAATCGTAGACCGTCGTCCGCCCCGCCATGGAACGTGTAACGATGAGTTTGCGCAATGTTCCAGGCAACGGGTTGGCGAAAGACCAAGTTTCGAAGGGAACCGCGCCCGCGTCGATGCGATAGTACCCATTGGTATCCTTGCCGCCGACCATGCTGGCAAGAGTGTAGAACTTCAGGGCATAGCGGCTCGAATCGGTGACCACGATATCCGCCAGCCGGGTTGGCAGAAGCACCTGCCGCAGGCTCTGGCTGGAATCCCGGATCACCTCGACGCCCATGTCTTGGTAGGTTTCCTCGCGACCGGCCACGGTTCGATGGCTGACCATCTGCATATATTGCGGTGATGTCTTATAGGCGTTGAAGCGGTAACGCTCCCCGTCCCCGGTGTAGAGATCATAGTAGGCGGGCTCCTTCAATACCGTCCACCCATTCGCATCCACCATAAAAAGCCGACACTTCTTGATCTGCGCATCACCAAACACGGGAACACCAATGGATTCGTTGTCCTTGAAGTTGAAAAGGAAGGGGACACCCGCGCTCTGAATCAAGGTTACCTGGCGGGGGGCACCCGCGGCAGTCACCTCATGGGACACCCCTTTCATGGCATAGCCAGCCACGAAGTTCAGGGTCTGGGGTGAATAAACCGCCTCGGACAACTGATTCTCGCCCATCCGGAAAAGCGCCAACTTGACGGAACTTCCCGGCCGCATCGGGCCTGCAACGATCTTCACCCAGGCGCACCCTGGTCCAGCGGCACTTGTGGTTGTCGGACAACTTGAACACGACGGGCCATACGTTCCCGCAGGGCAGGCCAAATTGGTGGCAGGGGCAACTCCCCAGATCACCGCTGGCACACAACACCACATCATGACGCCCACACACCACACCAGCGCCCTGATTGCTTTTATATTCTTCATTCTAAATTTCCTCTTGCATCCAATTTCAAAAACAACAACTTCGGTTGCATTATCTTTGCATTTATCTTTTTGATGGCTGCCCGTGCGGCCGTCTTGAGCCGGATATCCGTACTAGTTACGGTGGTTCTCATAAGATCCTCATCCGATTTGTCTCCCAAGGCACCCAAACTGGCCATGGCCGAAATCCGAACCGGCACGGATCCGTTTACAGCCAGTTTACGGGCGTCTGGAAGGACACTTTGCTCACCCAGATCCGCGCAGATCTGCAACGCCGTGATTTTGGCAGGTTCGCCGTATGCCGGCGAACGCACCATCGACAGCGCCTTGGCCGCGACACGAGCCCGGTCAACCGATCCCTGCCCGCACAAATTGAAAAGCGCAATCAGTCCGGTTCCAGGAATACTGCCTTGTCGCTCGTCCACCGCTGACCAGAGAACACGCAGTACTTTTTCCCGGATACCCGCGTCCCCAACCGTCGTGTAGATGTCTCCCAGATGCTGCACACAATAATCACGCCATGCCTCTTCATGGGAACGGTCGCCATACATCGCGATCAGATGACCCGCCAAGTCCGGGGGCATCACCTGTTGCATTTTGAGTGAATTCACGACGTCATTCTTGATCGCGCATAACTCGCCAGGTTGAGCAGGATCCTCGCCTGCCTTGCGATCCAGAAAGCCGTAGAGGGCCGTGATCTCTTCTTTGGAAACGGTTTTGCCAAGCGTCCTAGCCGCCTCGATGCGGGCCGGAAAGGCGGTTTCCGCCGCCCCCAGAATGATGGCCAAATTGGCGGGAGGTGCGGCGCAGGCCACGGGAATGCCCCAGATCGCGGAAAGAACCGTCATGATAATGAATATCCCTTTACTCATCAGTTCCCTCCTATGTACAAACCGCCCTGATAGAGCTTCGTCGTGTGGCAGGTTGATGACCGGGATGAAGCCGACTGCAGCATGCGGTAGGTGCAAACGCCCAGTTCGTTGAAATCGGCAGCCGTAAGGGTCTTATTGAGAGTGCCGTCAAGGAACGTGACGCCCCCTGCAAAGATGTGAAGAACCACAGTGAGATCGGACGGGACATAGCCCAGTTGCAAGCGAACCTCGACCATGCGGCTTCCATCGGCAAAGGTTTCGACCACCTTGAAATAAGTGCCATGGTCGCCCCTGATTGAACTGATCTTTGCACTATCCAGAACGGGGCCATCCGCACCCAGCCGCGCCACCATATAAAAAGGGCCGTCCGTCGGGTTCATGAGGGTGAAGCGAGTGCCGCCGCCGACAAGGTTGGTGGACGAAACGCTGAGTTGGCTGTCGGCCTGCACCACGGCGTCTGTCTTGATGCCCGGACAATCCCAAGTGCGGGCCTGGCCGGTGACGCACTCCGCCTCCTCGCCGTTGAATGAACCCGAGATAACCTGAACCGCAAGAGACCCGTTGGTGAACGTGGTTTCATTGCTGCAGGCGCCGAGGACGGTAAAGTTTCCCGCCTGGCTGAAGCAATAGGGAACAGGGCTCCCCACCATGGCGACTAGGTTCGTAACCACATTCGTTCCGGTTGAGACCATGAACGTGGCCAGGCCATTAGTGGCTTCCACAGGCCAGGCCGAGAGCCTGAGCGAACTGCCGCCCCGGATTGCCAGCCCGTTGCTGAAGGAGGCATCAAGCAGGTTGACTGCCTCCCAAATCACATTGTTGGACACCATGACGCCGCTACTCTGATCCGCCGTCACTATTTCGGTCGTGTTTGTGGGGGAGATGAAGACATTGGCAAACCACGTGGTCCTCAAGCCGTGCTGTACCGCCACAATCTGCTGGGTTTGTCCGCCGGGCGCATAGGATGCGGCGATTGACAGCCGTTCCTGATAAACAGCGGATCCTTCCATGCAAATCGGTGACACCAGAGTGGATTCGGGCACAGGCCCGGTTTCCGACAAGGAAGCCATGCGGTGATCAAGCCAGTCGGGGATGCCATTGGTATTGGCATCCAAGCCGCCAAAGGACTGCAACTTGAGGGAATTGACCTTCAGGAACGTGTTGGGTGTGTCATTGTTCCACCGAAGCCTGATGACATGATCTCCCGCCGCGAGTTCAGGAAGAAAGAAGGTGGCAGTACAGTTGGTTCCATACGGAGCCTTGACGGTCTGGCGGCCCGAGATCGTGCCATCAATGAACAGGCTCAAGTCAAACGTATTCAGGGCTGTGAGAACGTTCTGTTGAGTCACATTGACGGCGACGGCGAAGGTTCCGTTGCTTGGGATGGCCAGCAAGTAGTCCAGGGAACCGCTCCGTTCACGGGCAGAGATGGCGACGCCTTCGATAGCCCATGTCCCGATCCACGACGTGGCGTCACGGCCGTTCAGCACGAGAAGATCCGTCACGGTTCCGTTGAAATCCACGACAAGCGGGTCGGCATACGCCATGATTTCAACCTTGTCGTTGACTCCATCCCCATCCGTGTCTGCCACCTTGGGTTTTGTGCCTGCAAGGTATTCCCCACTATTCAGGAGTTGATCCCCATCCGGATCGGCGGCCGCATCGTTGACAAGGGGATTTGTCCCATTATCCACCTCCCATTTATCCGGCAGCCCATCGGAATCGGTGTCAGATTTAAGCGGACTGGTCTTATAGGTGTTGACCTCCGCGCCGTCTGACAGGCCGTCGCCATCGGTGTCCGGATTGTGGGGATCGGAACTGGCCTGATATTCCTTAAGGTTGGAAAGGCCGTCGCTGTCAGGGTCGGCGGAGGCATCGTTGACGAGCGGATTGAGAGCGTGGTCAACCTCCCACTTGTCAGGCATGCCATCGGAATCTGTGTCAGCGGATTTTGGATTGGTGCCCAGTTGGTACTCCTGCATGTTGGTGAGGCCATCGTTATCGGGGTCAGCCCCGGAATCGGGAGTGAGGGGGGCGGTCCCCTTGGTGATCTCCCACTGATCGGGGAGCCCATCGTTGTCACTATCGCTGCTATGTGGATCGGTCCGGTTTAGAAATTCATGGCGGTTATCCACTCCATCGCCGTCCGCATCGTCGGTTGCCGCCGCCTCAAGATTCCCGAAATGAATCATCTCCCAGCCATCACAAAGGCCGTCATTGTCAGTGTCGGTGTCATCATCAATAATCGCAATCGAGGCCGAGGCATTCGTGGGGTTGATGAAATAATTGCCTTGGGCAATGGTGACCGTTATCGTTTCCGCACCTTCGAGCCAGAGATCATCGAGGGTCGGAACCGTGAACGAAACCTGGGGGGCCCCGGAGGGGATGACGACGGTCCGAGGAATGGCCGAGAAGTCGGCCCCTTCGGTGGCGGCGCCACCTGGAACCGCAAGGTTGACCGACAGGGCAAGGTTGGTGTCCTGCGCCAGGCGGCTGAGAGTGAACGTGCCTGCCTGTGCTGGTTCGGCGCCATTCGCCGTACCCGCAATGGAGACCTGCTGCTCACCATAGACCAGAATCTGGTCGGTCATAGCCTTGTACTGGAAGCGGATCCATTCAGGAGACTGTGCCAGGGATTCGACACGGAGTTCGTCCAGCATGCCCACATAGCCGGAGGAACCACTTGCGGCGGCGCCAAACCAGAAAGCGGTAACGGGACTATAGGCGCGGGTTTTCCCCGTCCCGCTGTGCCAGAGTTCACCATTGACGTAGATGCGCATTATGCCGGAGGCCCGATCCTTGGTGAAGGTCCAGTGGTTCCACCCGCCCTTGAAGAGATTGGTGGTGGCCAGTTTGTTGATGCGGTCGTAATTGCCGAAGGCATCCCAATAGACGTTTGAGTCGCTCCACGGGACATGAGCGTTAAGTTCCCGGCCCATGACGCTGGTTCCCTCAAAACAGGTGACGCCAAGAGGTTGATTCGTGGCGCCGTATTGCCAGAAGCTGATGGAGACCGCATTGCTGATCGTGGCCAAGGCGGAGGGAGGGACGATAACGCTATCGGACCCGCGGAAGTTGCGGGCGTTGCCAAGAATACCGGTGACACACACGGCACCGACGTTGGTGGCGGGATGAGCGGCCGGGGCGGAATCGGACAGAACGGTGTTGGTTTCGGAAAGATGCCATACGCCCAGGAAGTTCGTTGACCAAGTGGCGGAAGCATTTGAGGAATTGGTGGCCTCAGGGTTGTTGTAATGCAGCCAGAAATAACCGGTCGAGTTGGTTCCACCCGCGTCGGGGAGACGGACCCAGAAGAGGGACTCGCCACCGGGGTTCCAGCGCTCAAGTTCAAAGGCCAGCGGCGCTCCGGTGGCGTCGGTGAAGAGGATGTCGCGGCCGGCGGCAGCACATTGGGAATAGTCCACCCGTTCCGGGGTGAGGCGGATCAAAACGGGAACATCGGCCAGGGAATTCGTGAGCACGCCGTCACGGAAGGAGAGTTTGAGGCGATTGCGCCAATGTGAGGCGGGGTGGGATTCGGCATCGGCGGGATCGGTTCCTCGCTGGACCTCGTCGGCATCCTTGAAACCATCGAGGTCGGAATCGGAAGCCAAGGGATTGGAGTGCCAGGTATTGACCTCGGTACCGTCGAGAAGGCCATCGTTGTCGCTATCGGACTTCGCCAGGTCGGTGCCGTGCAGATACTCGGACGTATTAGATAGGCCGTCGAGATCGGAATCCAGCGCCCCATCCGCCGCGCTGGCGGGATTGAGCGCATGGGCGATTTCCCATCCGTCAGGCATGGAATCATTGTCCGAATCCGGATTGGCGGGACTTGTTCCAAGGCGATATTCTTCACCATTGTTCACCCCATCATGATCAGAATCGCCGGACTCCGTCTCGTTGGTGTTCCCCATGTACTGCATCTCCCAGTCATCCGGCAAAGTGTCGCCATCCAGCGACAATCCGGCAGGCACGTTGGTGCTGACGCTGAATTGGTCCAAGCCACCCGACCCACCCTCCATGGCAAACTCGTGGAGTTCGCTTGCGGGGATGCCGAAACCCAGATCCTCAGCCACCTTCATGCCATTGAGACATATGAGCCAGCGTTGGGCGGCGAAGTCCATGCCGATAGAGAGCCGAACCCAAGACTCCAGTTTAACAGGAGGAACGTTCGTAAGAGACATCCATTTCTGGCCCGCCGGCTTGCGCCCATCCTGCACGACGAGATGGCCTTGGGGATCGAACATAAAGGCGACGGTTTGATTGGTCATGTCCTGGGGGATGTCAGCGGCCTTTGCCGCGGCATGGAAATCCACCCACGAAATCTGGCCAGGCAGTTGGGCGAAAAGACGGTGTACCTCCGATGTCACGATCCCGGAGTGGAACCGGATAGCCTGTTCGCCCTCCCAGACAACATTGGTCTGGACAAGGACCGTGTTACTCGGCGATGCGATCCACCCGTTCTGCCCGTTCACGTCGCCCACATGCACCGTGTTCGTCTCGAACCGGTCAAGAAACGGCAAACGAGTGAAATCGTTGGAGGCATAAGGGTCCAGACCCATCGCTCGTTCAGCGGCATCGCTCATCCCATCCCCGTCCAAATCCGGGTCGGTCAGGGTGATATTCACGCCACTCGTGTTGCCGGTAAGAACCAGCGAGGTGGCACCATTGGGAGCCTGATATCCGCCGCGTGGTTCCCAGTCATCTGGGATGCCATTGCCGTTCACATCCCGGAAGGCACGGGGATACCAGGTCTGCCTCAGTGGCAAACCCGACAACGTGTACACCCCTGGAATACCGAGGGTCAGGTAATGCGCCGACGCCCAATCCGCAGCATTGGTCGTAGCCAATACATGGATCACCCCCATCTGGACACCGACATAGAACACCTGGCCGGTGATGGCGGCACAGGGCACAGACAAGGCTGAATCAAGGTCGCTCCCCCAGGCCAGTTCCTCCGAATCAGAATACCCATCGCCATCACGGTCCGAAGAAAGCAGGGTGTCGAATATCGTCATCGCGCCAGCGTCGCGCCTGAGCCGAATACCCGTCGCATTGGTATAGAGGCCAAACGGGATGGTGAAAGTCCGGCTCGTCACCCCACCCCCGCCCGAGAGCAGGTTATTGAAGAGATTTGATGTGAAAACAGGTTCGTTCGGGTCATTCGTCCCAGGAAACCCGTAGAGATCCAGCATCAGGGTGGCGTTGCTGTGATCCACATAATCCAACTGCATCAGCACATTGTTTGTCAGGTGGATTCGATCCACCTCAATGTTCAAAGCGGCTTCGTTGGTGTCCCCGGCCTCCACCACCCAGGCGGGGATATTGGTGTTCCATGCGCCGCCGATCTTGAACGCCGACACCATCCAGTCCGGCCATGGCGAAAACAGAACATCCTCATTGCTGACACAGGTTGAATCGCCCCACGGAATCCAGGCATCGGTGACGGCATTGGTGGAGGGGTTATCAGCCCGGGAAGGCAGAACACAACCCAAGAGAACAAAGGCGAGAACAGAGCAATATAAATAAGATATTTTCATATGGATTTATTCCTACCACGCTGAAGCGATTACCCGAACCCGATTCTCGATATATCTATTCCCATCCATTCCAACTGCCTGCAGACAATCTACCCTCACAAAACTAAACCAGTAAACACCTTCCCCATCCTGATAATCCTGGCTTTTGTCAATTCTTGTACTCCATATCTGTGATTTTTCGGGCACCTTGCACCGCGAGAAATGCCCAGCCAATATTTGTATTTTACAGCCCCGTCAGAACCTCGTTAATTTGCAATTTTCGGTCTGACTCCGACTGCCCCCAGGACCCCGCATCCAGTTTAAAAAAACAACATACGATAACGCGGAAAAAGCAATAATTTTACTTTTCACGACTGTACTCTCCTTAGATGTTGACCCCGTCATGGCTGGCTGTTAGTGGATCCCATGAGTGTAAACATATACTGCAAACGTGAAGCTGTACAATAGCTCCATGTCACTTGCCCGCCCTGACGATCTGCATCCAAAGGAAACACGGCACTTAAATTGATTACATGAGCACCATCTCCTTTCACCGGAAACAATAAAGGAAAGGAAATATTCTCCCCTGGCCGCAGATAATGGCAAATTCTTTCTGGGTTGAACTGAAAGTTCAAACTAAACTCATCTTTTATGATGCCTCCAGCATTGAATGAAGCGGAAGACAGCTTTAACAAATATGGCTCATAAATAACGATAGGACGTTGCGATATATTATAAATAACAATCTCGGCGACGGGCGTACTAGGCTGCCGATAGAATGCTGCACCATTAGCCTTCATGGATACATCCCCGATATTAATTTTCAGCTTCTCCGCCAGTTTTTTGAGATTTCCCCGATAGAAGAGATCGCATGCGTCCTTATGGAATTCCGCCTCAGTTGCAGAGGCACCCTCACTAGACATCGAAGTCACTTGCTCGGCAAACAGAAGAGCCTTGCGTACTGATAAACCAGTAATCACTAAATAGCAGGTTAAAAAACCCAACAGAAACGTCATTAACCGCCAAAATATTTTCCTCATACACTTTCCTCAAGTTGGCCTTATCTGTCATTCAAAGCAGAAGCAGAAATCTCAGCATCAATACCACACATATGTAGTTGTCTCCATCTTATCAAATTCGACAGCGATTAAGGGCGCAGGAAACCAGTGATAATTAGAGGCATTGATCGTAAAATCTGTACGAAGCAATATCGCCCAAATTGAAACACACTCAGTGATCTGAATATGACTAGTTACTGTGGAAAATGACCTGGGCGAGGGTGGAGGAAGGCCAGGCGGAGTTCGAGTCGGAATTATGGGGTACCACCAGATCTCCCAATGAGTTGAAAGTATGTCTTCTGACACGACAAGTTGTTCACATCCAGAGCAATGCTTTGGTCCAAGTACAATCGTAGCAACCAAACCAAGATGATCACATACGTCAATTGGATTATTGATGCAAAAAGCAATAATATTGATATCAAATTTCTCCCCAATCGGATCCCTTGACGCCCATCTCCCGATTTCCGGTACATAGTAGCGGTAGCCGTAATAATAGAGGCCAGTCTCAGCATCCAAATATTTCGTTGAAAATCGGAACGGATTCACATCGGCCAGCGCACCGGTCTTACTAATCGTGTTCCCGTACGGATCAAACTGATATTGCGCCAGGAATTGGCCATTCGTTCCAAACAAATCAGTAACATTGCCGTTTGCATCGTAGCAGTAGAAAGCAGTTGTTGAGTTGCTAGGTTGCTGCGTTGTTAAGGAAAGCAGGCCGCCGATGGTGCCAGCCCCCTGGGCGGTTCCGGAAAGATCAAGCCCGTAAACGTAACTGTTTGTAGAGGATGCGGTGCTTTCGGCGATCATCGCCCAGCCCTGGTAGAGGAAGCGGGTTTCAGTTGCTGGGCTGTTGAGTTGTTGAGTTGTTTTGGAGACCCGCCGGGACATGTAGTCATAACTGTTGGAGATCACAGTGTTCGCGTTGGATGCGAGCACCAGGCGGTTCTCGGCGTCCCACACGAAAGTCCAGTCCTTGTAGCCGCCCCCTCCTTCGCCAAGGCTACGGAGGGCTACGATGTTACCGTCGGCGTCGTAGGCGGGGAGGATTTGAGATTGCTGATTTGAGATTGCAGAATACTGGTTTAGGGAGTTGGCAGCATAACTCATGGCTTCCGCATTGTTGGTGGCTGTCCGGCGGTTGCCGATGGGGTCGTAACGATAGTTGAATGAGTTTGTGCCCATGGCTACGTCTTCCAATTCACTGCGCATATTGTAGGCGAAAAGGTTCGAGATAACGGTGGAAATGTCGACATCGGCACGCTTGACGCGGCGACCGATCTCATCATTCGCATAATCAAACCTGTGAAGCGAAACACCACCGAAACCATTAGTTATCGAGGCGATCAGGTTGCGGTTGGGCTCGTAACTGCGAACAACGTTGAAGCCTGTGTTTGTCTCCTGCACTGACTGGATTAAGTCGGAACCCGCCAGATATCCGTAGTGGAAGTTCTGCGGCGAAAGAGACGCCGCCCGGAGGTCGGCGTCCACCTGAAGGAAACGCCCCACAAGGTCATAGCCGTAGCGGACTGAGTAAGACGGCTCATCCGGAGGATTCGCCCTACCTGAAGAAAAGCCAGCGGGACGACCGAGAGTGTCGGAGGCGTAGGTTAGGATGCTTTGCGTGTTAGTTTCGGACACGAGTTGCAGGGCATCATTGTAGGTGAAGGTTCGGGTGCCGGTTCCATCGGTGATGGTGGTTTGACGGCCAAGGCGGTCGTAGGCGAAGGTTATGCACGGGGTTCCATCGCTGTAACTGATGTTGGTGAGTTGGCCAAGCGAATCGTAATTATAGGTGGTGACGACGCCACGGGCCCAGATTCGAGTGAGGAGCTTGCCGTCAGCCGTATATGTGTAAGCTGGTCCCTTGTTGTCGGAATAGAGCTTGTTGGTGAGGAGCCCTGTGGCCTGATCGTACAGCCAGGTCGTACGGTCAAAGGATGAAATATGAGTTAGGAATGATGAATAGTTCGAGATGACGAGCGAGGAGTCGCGAAGGGTGTACATGGCGGTCATGCGACCGTAGGCGTCGTAATCATAGGCCACGGGGTAAGTGGCACCCCAGGTGGCGAGAGTGCGTCCTTCAGCGTCATAGGTGGTAAAGGTTGAATTCGAGAGCGCATCAGTGACCTGGACACGGCGGCCGAGGTCGTCAAAGATAAAACTTGTTCGATTGCTGGCGGCATCCATGGTCCAGTCGATCTGGCCATTGTCATTGTAATGGCTCACGGTCGCGACGGAGCGCGACCCTCCAGAGGATACACAAGTTTGGCGGCCTAGGGGGTCGCATGCGTAGGCGGTTTGGACGCCGGTCTTGGATGTCGAGGAGGTCAATTGGCCGTTGATAGTGACCTGGGTGGCAGCGTTGGTGGAATCGGGGTAGATCACGGTTTGCGTGACGGCCTTGTTAGCGCGGTTCACGTAGTTGCGCGAGATGGTGGAGTTGCCCAGTGTGTCCACCGCCACCATTTCAGATGCGCAATTTGAGATTTGAGAAAACCCTGTGAGGCGGGTCTTCTGCACGCTGTTCGTTGTGGGGGTGGCGGAATTGTTTCCGGCGTAAAGAATCAAGGCGCGGCACTGCCAGTAATTACCGGCACCGTCCTGCTCGAACCAGGAGGCGGATTCGGTGACGCGGTCGGGACCGGCAAGATCGAGAACACCGTTGGTGTTAACGTCGAGACCGCTCCGGATCTGCTCGCCCAGTTCGTTGTACTCGTTGAGGGTTGTTGAGTTGTTGGGTTGCTGGGTTGTGGAGGTTAGCTGGCCCTTAGTGTTGTAGGAGTAGATTGTCGCAAGCAGGTAGTCGCCCCCTTCGACTCCGCTCAGGGCAGGAAAACCGGGCTTTTCTTCCTTCACGGTGCGGCCAAGCAAGTCTGTTGTGGTCTTGGACCACATCGGGGAGTTGGTTCCGGAGGGACCCGTGAAGGCTTTGCTCCACTGTGTGCCGTTCGTGCTGACTCCATAATCATAGGCGGTCTTGATCACACCATTTTTGAGAGTGGCCTTCCATTGGCCCGAAAGATAACGGACAGTGGTATTGGTGAGGCCACCCCGGATGGTGGTGCTGGCAGGACCGGCATAGGAATAGGTGGTGATAATCCCCTGCCCGTCCACTGTTGAGACCAGTCGCCCGGCCAAGTCATAGGTGTTGCTGCTGATCAGTTGCGACAAACCGCCCCCGGCGAGAGTTTCCGTGAGGCGATGGCCAGCGGCGTCATAGGTGAAACTGGTCACCAAGTCGGTATCATTGCTGGTTGCACTGCGTTTCACGCGGGTAATCATCCGGGCAAGGGAGTCATACCCGTAGGAATACATGACTCCGTCCGGCCCAATTTCCCATTCCTTCCCGCAACAGTTTTCGCCCCACGAGGCTTCAGTTCTCTCGCCATTGGACTTGAGTGTCAGGATCGGGTGCTGCCAGTCATCGAAGGTCTTTGCCACCCAGGCCACCCGTTCATAATTGGGGCCACCCTGGCAAACCCAGGTCTCGCTGAGGACTTCCTCCCCCATCGGATCCAAAATGCGTGTTTCCTTTGTCGTTTTATCCGCAATACCAAAGGGCTCATTCACCGTTCCATGCACCACCGTCTCGCACCAGTAATTGCCGACTGGACTCGGGGTAAATGAGGGTGGGATTTCACCGATGGCGGGCTGATAGGTTCCGTACCCATAGGTGAAAGTATCCTGCCGCCCATCAGGGTAAGCCACCGTTTTGACCCGCCCGATCTGGCAGTTGGCGGTGTTCGTGCCGTAATATGTCGTCACCGTGCGCAGGCTGCTGGCATCGCCATATACCGCCGACGGATTTACGACCTTCTCCATCACTTCCTGGTATTCCCGGTTGGCAAGCGTCCGGTAGGCCCGGTAGGTCCGGGCCACCACGGCGCCCAGCACCGATTCCGTCACTGTCCGGGGCTGCTGGTCGCTCAATCGCGGGCTGTCATTGGGGTCCACCGGCGTAAAATCATAGACTACCCCATGGGCGGCACTGACAGCGGAAGTCAGGACCGAGTCACCCACCGGGGCGAGTTCCTTCGTGATTCGTTTCGCGGCATCGTACCCGTAATAACGCCAGCTTCCGTCCGGCTCCACGGCTGTTTCCGTCAATCCCGCTGCATTATAGGTGAACCGGTTGGTGAGATTCGCCCCGCCCGGATCCGTCACCCGCAGCGTGACTCCATCCCCGACCGCAAGGGCCTTGATCCGCTCAGTTGTTCGACTGACCAGTCCTCCTGAACCATCCTTGACCGAGCGGGTCACCTGCCGTTCCGTCATGGCGTCATTCCACATCGTTTCCTTCGTCTCTTCCCGCATCACATTGACCCCGTCGCCCGTCGTCATTGCCCAGGTTTGCCCTTCCGAATTGTAGGTGAAGTCATACACCTTCGTCCGGGCACCGATGATTTGCTTCACCAGAAGTTTCCTGAGCGTCCCGGGCTCCGGGTTCCCAAAGGTCCAAGTCTCGAACGGTTCCGCTTGGGCGATGAGTCGGTAACACCCGTTTGTATCCTTACCGCCAGTCAATTTGGACAACCCGTAGTATTTCACCGAAAAATGATCATTATCCTCCACCACAATATCCGCCAGCCGACTCGGCAAAAGCACCTGCCTCAGGTTCTGGCTCGCATCCCGGATCACCTCCACGCCAAGATCCTGATAGGTCTCCTCACGCCCCGAAACCGTCCGATGCAGAATAAGTTGCATGTATTGCGGGGATGCCTTGTAGGCATTGAACCGGTACAGGTCCCCCTCCTTTGTGTAAAGATCGTAATAGGCAGGTTCCTTTAGAACCGCCCAGCCGTTCGCATCCACCATGAACAGCCGCAGATTCAGAGCCCACCCCGAATCCGCCACTGGAACGCCGATCGACGCGCCATCGGAAAACTGGAAGGCAAAGGGCACGCCACCCGGATGGATCAGCGTCACCCGCCGCGGCGCCCCGTCACGGGTAATATCATGCGAGATCCCCTTCATCGCGTATCCCGCCACGAAATTTAATGCCTGCGGCGTGTACGTCGAGGCCGTCAGAACATCCTCCCCCATCCGGAAGAGAGCCGTCGAGATCGAACTCCCCGGCCGCATCGGCCCCGCCGTGATCTTCACCCAGGCACACCCCGTTCCCGCTCCGCTACTGTTCGGATCCGGACATTGGCACCCACTGGTGTCCGCCGTATTCTCCGTACACTTGTTGTTGGTGTAAAGATCAGCCCACCCCACCCGCGATAGCCCACAGCAGAGCAACACCAAGCCAACAATCCGCATCACCACCCGAAATGTCTCGTTATGTGTCAATTCTTGTTCTCCAACATCATTTATTTGCCAGGCACCTTGTTCGCCGAGATTTATGCCCAACGACTATTTTGCAATTTACAGTCCCGTTAGGGTTTCCTCACTAAACTACGGACTTTTCACGGCACGACTAGACCTGACCCTACTCCCCCAAGTTCGGCCGCACTAATTGTGTACCGGCAGGCCTTGACGCAAGCATTTGACACCAACCTCGGATCCTGCACCAAGAAAATATCTGCGCCCGCAAAAATTACAAGGGCATCATCCACTTCTATGCTGCGGATTTGAGCGACACAGTTACTCGTAACGGCATGTCGAGCAAACTGCAGAGCCAAGCCCCGGCATGACTTGTCGGGAACATAATCTACGCTTGCCATAATCTGCAAAAAGACACGCCGATCATACCTAACGATATAGTCAACGTTACGAATATAGTAGTTCGTCTCACCAATTCGCCACTCGACGTTGCGGTCAACCGGAATGCGCACAGAGCTGGGCACTTTGTTGCAAGACACAATCAAACTAAAGATGGAGACAAGCCAGAGAACATTTCCAGCACTAGTGACAATCGTTGTCCAGACCCATTGTGAATGTGATCTAGGTTCCCAAAACAGATTCTTAAACCATCGTTGTGTTGTCATTTTGCCCCAAAGACATATTGGATTGATGTCTTCATTCTGCATCTCCGGTTATGGCGCGTGAAGGTCCGGCTCGTCACCCCGCCCCCGCCTGAAATCAGGTTGTTGAAAAGGTTTGAGGTGAAAACGGGCTCGTCCGGGGTGTTTGTCCCCGGGAACTCATAGAGATCCAGCAGCAGGGTGGCATTGCTATGATCCACATAATCGAGCCGCATCAGGGCATTATTGGTGAGGAAGGACAGGTCCACGTCAATGTTGAGTGAGGATTCATTCGTGTCCCCCTCCTCCACCACCCAGGCGGGAAGATTGGTATCCCAGGCGCCGCCGATCTTGAATGCCGACACCATCCAGGACGGCCACGGCGAAAACAGAACATCGTCATTGCTGACACAGGATGATTCGCCCCACGGAATCCAGGCATCGGTGACGGCATCACTGGAAAAACCTTCCGCCCTGGAGAGAGGAATGTAACTCAAGAGGAACAAGGGGAGTGTTGAGCAAATTAATCTCCAATTTTTCATGATCATCACTCAACAATGGTAAAAACTCGAGCCTTCATCCGCCGCCCTACAGACTACGGAAATAAGAGTCCTTTGATAGCGGAGAAACCGGGAGCATGCAAGCTTCATTGCTTAAGATAAGCTTTTTTTAACTGGCTTGACATCCGCGCCGGATTTCCCCACCTTTTGAGCTTTATTGAAGCAATCGGTCAGGTCTGATTTGTCCGGAAACCCAAGCATCACGAGGAAAAGCTAATGACACCATCGTCCGCGCCCATCGTCCCGAAAGAGAACCGTCTCGCGTTCATTCTCATCGCCTCGTGCTTCGGCTTGTGGGGTATGATGAACATGATCACGGACACGCTCGTTCCCGCCGTCCAGAAGATCTTCAGTATTTCCACCGAACAATCCTCGTACATCCAGGTCGTCAACTACGCCTCGTATGCGTTGCTGGCCTTTCCCGCCTCCCTGCTGATCAAGCGGTTCAGCTATAAAACCGGCGTGCTGGTTGGCCTCTGCCTCCTGAGCGTCGGCGCCTTGGGATTTGTGCCCGCCGGCACCACCCAAGTGTTCTCCCCGCTCCTGCTCACCATCGGCATTATGGCCTGCGGCCTCTCCGTGCTGGAGACCAGTTGCAACCCCTATGTGATCGCGATGGGCCCCGAAGAAACCGCCGTCCGCCGCCTCAACCTGGCCCAGACGATCAACCCCATCGGCTGTCTGCTCGGACTGTTCGTGGCCAAGTATCTCATCCTGAGCAACCTCAACCACGCCGAAGCCGCCGAGCGCGCCACCTGGACCCTCGAGCAGAAAAGCAAGGTCCTGACGCATGAGCTGTTCTATCTCGCACTCCCCTACGCCATTCTGGTGGCGGTCGTCATCGGCATCATCGTCACATTGTTCATCCGCAAGATGCCCGAAGGCCGGGACACCGAGCACACCCCGCATGTGTGGGTCTCCATCAAGCGCCTTCTGGCCAACCGCCGTTATGCCTCGGGCGTGGTCACCCAATTCTTCTATGTCGGACTCCAGGTGGCCATCTGGACCTTCATCATCAAGTACACCCGCGAGGCGGCCATCTTCACCGTCAGCGCCGACGGAAAATCCATCATCCCCGGCATGATTGAAGCTGACGCCTGGTACAGCTTGATGATTTCCATGGTGGTCTTTACCCTGGGCCGCATGGTCTGCACCGCGCTCATGAAGAAGATCAATCCCGCCTCCATGATGGCTACGCTGGCCGTCATCGGTATCGGGCTCACCATCGGCGCCATTCTCCTGCCCGGCTACGCAGGCGTCGCCAGCCTCATCCTCGTCTCCGCCTGCATGTCGCTGATGTTCCCTACCATCTACGGCATCGCCCTGCGCAACCTGGGCCCGGAAGTGAAGCTGGGCGCGTCCGGACTGATCATGGCCATTCTCGGCGGCTCCGCCGGCTCGTTCGCCCAGGGCAGGCTCATTGATGTCTTCCAGAACTCCGGCCTGCGTGCCGATGTGGCCATCCGATATTCGTTCATCGTGCCCATCGTCTGCCTGGTGGTGGTGCTCATTTACGCGCTCAGCTACCGCCGCTTCTGCGCCACGGCGCCGGCGGGAAATGGCGGCCCCGTCGCCGGTCACTGACCGACGTAGAGCCCTTATGACCACAAGGTCCCCGTGGCCTATTCCACAATCGTCGGGACCATGATCAGGTCGGCGCTGTGTTGGGGAGCATTCTTCAGCATGACGTCACGGTCGAGGCCGGGACGCACGATATCCTCACGAAAGACGTTGTGAATCGGAGCGGCATGGGCCATGGGCTCAACCCCCTCGACGTCCAAATCCCGGAGCTGGTTGAAATGGGCCACAATGTGATCCAACTGCCCCTGGAATTCGGCCGCTTCCGAATCTGTAATGGCCAGGCGCGCCAGGTTGGCGACATACCGGACATCCATCTGCTTGGCTGTATTGGTTTTATCCTGACTCACAACAGTCTCCCCCACCCCTGTAGCCTCAGCAGGGCGTTACGCCCTTTTTAAGAATGATATTGCCGTACTTAGCCGTCTCGCTGGTCATCACCACAGCGAAAGCATCCTTGGCCCTGTCATAGAAGGCAAATCGATCAATCCGGGCAATGGCCGGCGTCTTCGGGGCATGCCGGTCAACCGAGGCGCGATAACCCTTCTCCACCTTGGGATCAAGTTTATCCCCCGAAACAGCCGCCATCATGACCAGGGGAGAATCCACATAACTATCTAACTCGAACACAGGCAAAATGGCATCAATCAGGTCTGCCACTTTCAAACCATCCGCCCGGATGACGCGCTTACCGAATGTTTCACCGGGGAAATGAGCATCGGCCAGGACAATTTCATCACCATGCCCCATACGGCACAGCACGGAGAGCAATTCGGGACTCAACAACGGTGACAAGCCTTTTAACATGATGATTCTCCTTCGGAATTAAAAAGTTCGGGTTTTATAAACTGATCCCGATCCCTAATCAATGGTAATCAGACGGTCAATTTCAGGCCGTCGCAGGCAAGATAAACCGAGGGCGGCAGGATTTCCTGAGTTTCCTCATGATCCAGGTCGTGACAGATATGGGTCAGATAGGATCGTTTGGCGCCAATGCGTCCCAACAAATCCAACGCCGCCTTGACCGTCAGATGGGTGGGATGGTTGCGATGCCGCAGACCGTCCAGAATCATCACATCCACCCCCGCCAATCGCTCTACGGTCGAGTCGGGCATCTCTTTGCAATCCGGCACATAACCAATCGAGTGCCCCTCCCATTCGAGGCGGTACCCATAGGTTTCAGTCCGCCCATGGAGAACCGGTAGGGCTTCAACCTTGACTGGCCCCGCCATGAAGACGCCAGCCATTGTGCAAAAGGTAAGTCTCGGACGGAACACCCCGGGCTCTGGGACAGTCTGGTCGACATAGGTAAAGATCCGCTTCAAATCGGCAATAGCGCCTGCAGATCCATAAACGGGAATCATGGTGCCCTGAATGGTGTTGAACCGGCGGATGTCATCAAGTCCGAAAATATGGTCGGCATGGGAATGGGTAATCAGAACGGCATCAATCCGGGGAACCCGGTAGGCCAGAACCTGCTCCCGAAAATCCATGGAGGTATCAATGACGATATGGAATCCACCCGCCTCAACATAAATGCTGGATCGCCGCCTGTGATTGCGGGAATCCGGGGACTGGCAAACGGTGCAGTCGCACCCGATCACCGGGATTCCCACTGAAGTTCCTGTGCCTAAAAATGTAACCTTCATACACCCGCATGGAACCACACCCGGTTCAGGGTTGTCAATGGACACTCAGAAAAAAGAAACCCCGGCATGTTTCCATACCGGGGGGGTGCAAGAATCAGAGGCCTATTATTTCGCGGTCGCCTTGTCCTCGGGGATGCGCATGCAGTAGAAGGAGCGGTACACGAAGACCAGGGCAACCACAAAGATCACGCCGCCGATCATGTACTTCAGCTTCGCATCTGTCATCGCCACAGCGATTTCCGTCGCCAGCAGGCCGAAGAGGGTGGTGAACTTGATAACCGGGTTCATCGCCACCGAGGAGGTATCCTTGAAGGGATCACCCACGGTATCGCCCACCACGGTCGCCGCGTGAAGATCCGTGCCCTTGGCACGCAGATCCACCTCGACGATCTTCTTGGCATTGTCCCAGGCGCCGCCGGCGTTAGCCATAAAGATGGCCTGGTACAGCCCGAAGAAGGCGATGGAGATCAGGTAGCCGATGAAGAAGAACGGGTTGAAGAAGGCCAGCGACAGGGCGAAGCAGAAAACGGCCACAAAGATGTTGAACATCCCCTTCTGCGCGTAGATCGTGCAGATCTTGACCACTTCCTTGCTGTCCTTGATCGAGGCCGTCGCCGCGTTCAGGTTCATGTTCTCCTTAATGTACACCACAGCCCGGTAGGATCCGGTCACCACCGCCTGCGTCGCCGCACCCGTGAACCAGTAGATCACCGCGCCGCCCATGAGAAGACCGAGGATGATCTCGGGACGTACCAGACTGAGACTGGAGATGACGGAATTGATGCCCGCCGTGGTCTGTTCACCTGTAAGGTGCGCCGTCGCAACATCAAACGCGAGGCCCGCCTTGATTGCCGCCTCCTGTGCCAATTCCAGCGCCTTGCCCTTGCCCAGCATCAGGATGATGCCAAAGATCATGGTGGTCGCCCCAACAACGGCGGTACCGATCAGCACCGGCTTGGCTGTCGCCTTAAAGGTATTGCCAGCGCCGTCATTGCGCTCCAGGTTAAGCTTGGCGTTCTCGAAGTCGGGCTTGAACCCGAAATCCTTTTCGATCTCCTTCTCAATGCCGGGGATCGACTCAATTCGGCTGAGCTCGTACACCGACTGGGCGTTGTCCGAGACCGGCCCGAAACTGTCGACCGCAATGGTCACCGGGCCCATGCCCAGAAAACCGAACGCCACAAGACCGAACGCAAAGATCGGCGCGGCAAACTCAAGCCCCACCGGCATCAGGCTGGCAACCGCCGGGTGTGTGGCCAGTAAAGCGGCACCCAACATCAGCACCAGCATGGTCAGGCCTTCCCAGAAGGCCGAGAAATTACCCGCCACAAAACCGGACAGGATGTTCAGGGAAGCGCCGCCCTGCTTGGAGGCGGTCACGACTTCCTTCACATGCTTGGCGTTCGTGCTGGTGAAAACCTTGGTGAACTCGGGAATCAGCGCCCCGGCAATGGTGCCGCAGGAGATGATGGTGGCCAATACCCACCACAGGTCCTTGCTCAGGTCGGGATTGGTCGCAAGCAGGAAGTAGCTGGCGACATAGGTGACCGCGATGCAGACGAAAGAGGTCAGCCACACCAGAACCGTCAACGGATGCTCCGGGTCAAACTCCTTGGCGTTTTTAAGCTTGGCGGTGAAGTACGCATCGTTTGCGAGATACGCCACCAACGCGGCAATGATCATCAAAATACGCATGACGAAGATCCAGACGATCATCTGGGCGCAGAGGGTGCCTGACCCGAGAACGAGCGCCAGGAAGGTGATCAGGGCCACGCCAGTCACGCCATAGGTTTCGAAGCCGTCAGCCGTCGGGCCCACGCTGTCGCCGGCATTATCACCCGTACAGTCGGCGATCACGCCGGGATTCTTCGGATCATCTTCCGGAAGCTTGAAGACGATCTTCATCAGGTCGGACCCGATGTCGGCGATCTTGGTGAAGATACCGCCGCAGATACGGAGGGCGGAGGCGCCCAGCGACTCCCCGATGGCGAACCCGATAAAGCAGGGGCCGCGCAGTTCGGCGGGCAGAAAAATCAGGATGCAGATCATGAAGAACAGCTCAACCGTGATCAGCAACATGCCGACGCTCATGCCCGAGCGCATCGGGATGGCCAAAGCCTCCCAGGGGGTTCCGCGCAGAGAGGCGAATGCCGAACGACTATTCGCGAATGTATTGATGCGCATACCGAACCAAGCCACACCATAAGAACCCAGGATCCCGAGCACCGAGGCGGCCAGAATCAACAGGACGCTCGTAGTGGGCATCTTCTGAAGGATCCAGAAGTAATACACCATACAGGCCCCGATCAGCAGCCACAGGATGGCCAGGAACTTGCCCTGCTGAGCCAGATAGCTCTTGCAGGTCTCCCAGATGATCTGGGAGACATCGCTCATGGATTTATGAACCGGGAGCTTCTCCGTCTTGAAATACTGAATCAAGCCGAAGCCCAAACCCAGAAAACAGACGGCGATACCGATCAGCATCAGGTGCGTCCCTGAAATGCCGCCGAGGGACGAAAAGGTTACCGCGCCCAACTCAGGAAGCTTCAGCTCGGCCTCACTCGCCATGGCAGCACCAGCCCCAAAGCCCAGAACAGCCAACACCACAAACACACCCAACCAACACCGTGACCGCATACTCTTCATAACATCGCCCAACCTTTCTCTGCTCTTTTATCTGTTCAGATTCAACCGTTGAAAATGCAAATCAAAAACGGGGTCGTAAACTACCTACCTCCTCTCCATAACGCAAGAAGAATGGTTTTTTATGCGGCGGGGGAATTCACCGATATTGTTTGATCGTTTCAAACATCGCCAGGAGATTCTCAATTGGCGTGCAGGCCTGTACGTTATGGATCGTGCAGAAGACGAAGCCGCCGCCCGGGGCAAAGATTTCAATCCGTTCCTTGACCTGCTCCCGGACCTGAGCAGGTGTACCAAACGGAAGCGTCTTCTGGGTGTCTACCCCGCCGCCCCAGAATACCAGCTTATCGCCATACTGCTTTTTAAGCAGACGGGGATCCATCCCGCTGGCAGAGCATTGAACCGGATTGAGAATATCAAATTCAGCCTCCACAATTCCATCCAGCAGTGGAAGCACTCCGCCACAGCAATGCATGAAGGTTTTCCAGTTCGTGTGGGTATGAATCCAGCCGTTCACCCGCTTCTGGTAAGGCAGAAATAGATCACGATACTGCTCGAGCGAGCAGAATGGCCCATTCTGGGTACCGAAGTCGGTGCCATTGGTCTGGATCACGGAAATCTTGTCGCCCACCGCCTCATGCAGGCGCTTCAAGTTTTCAACGGCGACTTCTGCCTGCCGCTCAAAGACCGCCTTGATGTAGTCGGGGCGAAGGGCCGTACTGACATACCACTCCTCAACATCACGGATCCCCTTTGGATTTTTCAGGAAGGTGGCGGGAACCAGAGCCACATCCCCAAAAGTAAGCCCGCCAAACGTGCAAAACAAGGCTCGTTCGGTTTTCTTAAAAAGCACCTCGGCCTGCCGCGCATAATGCACGAGCTCATCGCCGGCAACCGGCCCGAATTCTTCCATGTTATCGACAGGATCAAGCCGCTCCTCGTCCAGCGGAGGTTGGCGGTTTAAGGCGTCAAAGAAGTACCCGCCCGCCGGCATCTTGCCGCTCGGCGCCACGGAGCGGTCGTTCTGCGGCCACTGGAGAATCTCACCGCCGGCATCTGGAGAAGTATTGAAATCCACCGGCACAAGGACTGGGGTCCCGTCATGCATCCGCCATTCCTTGAATTCCTTTGCCGGGAAACCGAACATCGTCCCGGTTCCGCAGAGCGACACGGTGTCGATCCCGAGCGCATCGCGCAAATCCGGCGCGATCTCGCCCAACATCTGGTAAATCTCGACCACCTTTACCGGCGTACCGGGCGTGTCGAGTCCCAGCGCCTGACGCAGCTTGTAGACCATACTGACATGGATGCCGGTCTGAAAACCGCCCCCGAAATCAACCGCCAGTTTGTCGGGCTGCTTGTGGTTGCAGGTTGCTTCAATGCGTTCGCGTGAGGTCATCATCAGTCCACCAACTCCCTTTCTATCTGCTCCAACGACTTACCCTTGGTCTCCGGAACCTTTACCCAGACGAAGAAAAAGCCGGCAAAACAGATTGCCCCGTATAGCCAGAAGGTCTTCGCGGTGCCAATGGCCCCGTTGAGGATCGGAAAGGTATAAGTCAGAATAAAACAGGCAATCCACAAAGCCGAAACGGCCACGGAAATCGCCGCGCCGCGGATGCGATTGGGGAAAATTTCTGAAATCAGAACCCAGGTGATCGGGGCCAGGGACATCCCATAGCAGCCCAGCGAGCAAAGGGTAAATATCAGGACAGCGAGCCCCTTCAGTTGGAACACATAAGCGGCCCCGATGAGAAAATGAGACAACCCGATTCCCGCGCACCCGATCAGCATCAATACCCGACGCCCGGCCTTATCCACCAGGCCGATGGCCAACAGCGTGAACACCAGGTTGATGGCCCCGGTAATAACAATGTTGAACATGATGTCATTGACCCCATAACCTGCGGAACGGTAGATTTCCTCGGCATAATTGAACAGCACATTGATCCCGCTCCACTGTTGAAGCACCGCCAGGACAACCCCCACCAGTAGAATTTTGCGCATCTTGGGCACCATCAAATCACTGAAACGCACATGATGCACCTCTTCCGTGGCAATGGTTTTCTGGATGTCGGCCACTTCCACATCCGCATAGGACTGACCCCCGATCTTCGCCAATATCCGGCGAGCGAGTTCTGACTTGCCGTTCTTGATCAGCCAGCGGGGACTCTCGGGCACCAGCAGCGCCCCGATGAAAAAGAACAGCGAGGGGGCTGTCACCGCCGTGAACATCCAGCGCCAGCCGTATTGACCATTCCACGAGTCACGAATCATATCGGCCGTCGCCCCATCCGCCACCTTGTCGGCAATTAAAAGGTTCGCAATCTGGGCACCCAGGATACCGAATACGATGGTCAACTGGTTGATGGCAACAAGCCGTCCCCTCATATGGGCCGGCGCCACTTCCGCGATATACATGGGCGAAAGATTCGACGCCATGCCTATGGCCACCCCTCCCACAATACGCCATGCCACAAAGGTATTGAACGAGCCAGCCCAGCCCGTAAGGATGGATGACGCCGCAAACAGGAAGGCTGAAACAAGAAGCAGCTTTTTGCGCCCGAACTTGTCGCTCAAGGCGCCGGAGACCAGCGAACCGACCAAACAACCCAGCAAGGCACAGCTGTTGGCCCATCCAATTTGAGCTTCACTGGTGAGGTTGAAAAACTTTTCAAAAAACGGTTTCGCTCCACCGATAACCACCCAATCATAACCAAACAGCAACCCCCCCATGGCCGCCACAAGGGAGATCATCCAGACATAGGCAAGGTTATAGTTCGACTTCATCCCCGGCACGGTTGATTCAACAGGCGCGACTGGTATCATGGATCAGGTCCCTTTCCGGCATGGTTCACAAACACACTTCAGAACATGCATAAACGCGTAATATAATCAATCCCCCGCATCGGCGGAATAGATAATCCTCCGAAAATGATGGACGATTATCTTATGACGATCCTACGGCGGGGAAGGATATACAAGACGCTGAAGCCGGAAGCGCCGAAAAAAGGATACCGCAGGCTCAAGTCAGATTCTGGAGTGTTTAGGCGCCGGCCGACGCGTGTGGAGACTCTCTGGAGGGACGCGCTTTGTCGCGTCCTGGGCAGTTGAAAGGCGGCCACGACGTAGCATGGCCCTCCAGAATTTTAAAGCCCCCTCGTCAGTAAGCCATGCAACGTTTCTCGGCTTCGGCTTGCCTTATGCCCCGTGGTTATGCGAGAAAGGACAACCATTTGGGAGGAAAGACGTATGATCAGCGATATGTTGGCGCAACTGTTCCAGTTGAATGTGGATATTATTGAACGCTTGGGGTATCCGGGAATTGTTTTCCTGATGACCCTTGAAAGCTCCGTATTCCCGATTCCCAGCGAATTGGTCATGCCGCAGGCCGGGTACCTGGTCTTCGAGGGCAAGATGAGCATGGCCGCCGTCATCACGCTCGGCGTCGTCGGCAGCTGGCTTGGCGCCCTGCTGAATTATGTCGTAGCCATGTGGCTGGGCCGTCCCTTCTTCCTGAAATTCGGAAAATACTTCTTCTGTCCGGCAGACAAATTCGCAATGGTTGAACGTTTCTTCCACGCCCACGGCGAAATCAGCACATTCACCGGGCGACTGATCCCGGTGGTACGGCATCTCATCTCGATTCCCGCCGGGCTCACCCGCATGAAAATGTCCCATTTCCTGCTGTACACCGGGATCGGCTCCGCCATCTGGGTCTCCATTCTCGCCTACATCGGCTTCCTCTGCGGGCGCAATCTTGACCTCATCAAACAGTACTCCCATATCTGCACCCTCGGCGTGATCGTGGCGTGCGCCATCATCATCACCGTCTATGTCTGGCTTCACAAGCGCCGCAAGGCCCGTTATGCCCAGACTCATGACTCTGCGACGGACACCCCATGACGCCCATGATTCCGGAAACGCCCTGCAGGGATCCCCGCGTATCACTCCGACATGAGTGGCTCGACACCAATGGGATCGGGGGCTACGCCTCCAGCACGATTCTCCATTGCAACACACGGAAATATCACGGCCTGCTGGTGGCGGCACTCTCCGAACCCGCCGGGCGCTTCACACTTCTTTCTAAATTCGAGGATACCCTCATCACTCGAAAAGGGGACATCGCGCTCTCCTGCAACCAGTACCCCGGCGTCATGCATCCCGACGGCTATCGCCACCTGCATGAATTCCGCCTTGAGGAGGGACCTGTTTCCATTTACCAGGCCGAGGGCTACACGCTCACCAAAAGCATCCTGATGGTTCAGGGTGAAAATACGGTTCTGGTTCGCTACAGCCTGACCACAGGAAAGTCGCCCGTGACCCTCCGTATCAACCCCCTGCTCGCCTTCCGACGCCACCACGAACTGAAGCGGGAAGACGCCTATTTGCGCCCCACCCCCTCGCCCGTTTTCCAGGGTTTCCTAATCCAGCCCTACCAGGGCCTTCCCGTGCTCTTCATCCAGACGAGTCGGAAGCCAGCCTTCCAGACCGCCCCGGACTGGTACCGCAACTTCGAGTATTCAGCAGAAGCGGAACGGGGCTACGACCACCATGAAGACTGCTTCTGTCCCGGCCGGTTGGAAATCCGCCTCAGTCCCGGCGAAAAGGTCATCGTCTCCGCGTCCCTGACGGAACAGAGCGATCTGACCGGCGCGTGGGAGAAGGAAATGATTCTCCGGAAATCCCATGCCCACAGCGCGGAAGCGGTTGCCCTGGCCGCCGGAGGTAACGATTTCACGGCACCGCTCCCCGCCCTGATCCGGAGCGGACGCCACTTCCCGATCCGCACTCCGGGTTCCGGACGGGCTACCATCATTGCCGGCTATCCATGGTTCGACGACTGGGGCCGCGACACCCTCATCAGCCTGCCCGGCCTGACCTTCTACTCGGGGCGCCCGGAACTGGGTGCCGAAATCCTCAAGGCGGTGGCACCTCATGAACGTGACGGACTCATCCCGAACTGTTTCGCCGCAGACCCCGCTCAGCATGCCTATAATTCTGTCGACGCCTCACTCCTGTATTTCTGGGCCGTCCAGCAATTCCTTGACTGCACCGGCGACCGGGCGATGGTGCGCGTCCATCTCTGGCCGGTCTTGAAACGGATTCTTGCGAAATTCATGGCCGGAACCCGTTTTGAAACATATATGACTTCCGATGGCCTGCTTCATGCGGGCAACCGGCACACCCAGCTCACCTGGATGGATGCCACCTCGCACGGGGAACCCGTCACGCCCCGTCATGGATTCGCCGTTGACTTGAATGCACTGTGGTACAACGCCATCCGGTTCGCCGACGAGTTTGCCGGAAGCCTCGGCGAAACCCCGCCCTGGCCCCCGGATCTTGCCGCCCGAATCCAGAAAGCCTTCCGCAAAACATTCTGGATGAGAAAGGAGGGCTACCTAGGGGATTCTTGTTCCGACGGGACCCTTGACCGGTCCATCCGGCCCAATCAGATTTTTGCCGTCTCCCTGCCCTTTTCTCCATTAACAAAGGCTCAACAAAAGCAAGTGGTCGAGGTGGTCCGGCGTGAGTTATTCACCCCGTTCGGCCTACGCACCCTCGCTCCCAGTGATCCGGCCTACCGGGGTCGCTATGAAGGCGACCAGCCAACCCGTGATGCCGCCTACCATCAGGGAACTGTCTGGCCCTGGCTTCTGGGTCCGTTTGGCGAGGCGGTTCTGCGAGTGGCAAATGACAAAAAGGCCGCCGCACGCGAACTGGCCGGAGCACTCCGCCCCCTTCTCGAATACAGCCTGACCGGCCCGGGCCTGATCAATGTTCCGGAAATATTCGACGGGGATGCTCCGCAGCGCCCCAATGGCTGCACGGCTCAGGCTTGGAGCAGCGCGGAACTGATCCGACTCTTTACGCTTTGCGCGCGGACCATTTCCGATTAGTATTCCGACAGCACTACAACCAATGGAGGATCGCTCGATGAAAGTGGCTGACATAAAAGAGATAGCAAAGAAACACGGCATCAACCCCGGCAAATTTAAAAAAGCTGAACTCATTATCGCCATCCAGAAGGCGGAGAAGAATACTCCCTGTTTTGGGACCGGCACGGAAGCCTGTCCCTACACCACGTGCTGCTGGCGTGAAGACTGCATCGCATGAGGATTTCTTAACCCATGCGGATTCTCATGTTCGGCTGGGAGTTCCCCCCGCACATCAGCGGAGGGCTGGGAACGGCGTGTTATGAGCTGACACGAACGCTTTCCCGCCACGGCAATATCATCACCTTCGTGGTTCCCCGGGCAGAAAAACAGGCGAAAAAATCACCCGTTCACCTCGTGGCCGCCGCCGGGGTTCCACTCCCCCACTCCTCCAGCGTCGAGGAGTTTTTCCAGTCCCTGAACCTCAAGACGGCCGATTCCATCCTGCGCCCCTATCTGACGGATGAGGAATACCCGCTGGTACTCCGTGATGCGACCGGCGGCGAAACAAATAAAGACCAACCCGGCGCCACGCCCCCCACCAGCCTCTATGGCAAAAACCTCATGGCCGAAGTGGCCCGGTACAGCGAAATCGGAGAGGAACTTGCGCTCAAGGAGGAGTTTGACCTCATTCACGCCCACGACTGGATGACGTTCCTGGCCGCCATCCGGGCCAAGCGCGCAACCGGAAAACCCATGGTGGCGCATATCCATGCGCTGGAATACGACCGTAGTGGCGACTCCATCAACGGCGGCATTTTTGAGATCGAGAAAATGGGCATGGAGGCGGCGGATCATGTCATTGCCGTCAGCCACTACACACGGAACCTCATCATCAGCCACTATGGAATCCGCGCCGAAAAAATCTCGGTTGTACACAACGCCGTTTCCCGTCACCAGGCCCCCCGAGTGTATCATGTGCCCCATGACCGGAAAAAAAAGACGGTCCTATTCCTGGGCCGGATCACCTCCCAGAAGGGCCCGGACTATTTTATCGAGGCGGCGGCACGCGTGCTTGAAAAGACGCAGAACGTGATGTTTGTGATGGCCGGAGCCGGAGACATGCTGCCCCGGATGATTGAGCGCGTCGGAGAACTTCGTCTCGGAATGCACTTCCACTTCACCGGATTCCTTCAGGGGCACGATGTCGAACGAATGTACGCCATGAGCGACCTCTATGTCATGCCCAGCGTCTCCGAGCCGTTCGGCCTGTCGCCACTGGAAGCCATGATTTACGATGTGCCGGTGATCCTCTCCAAACAGGCGGGTGTCACTGAAGTCATGCCCCACGCACTGACCGTTGATTTCTGGAATGTGGACGACATCGCCAATAAAATCCTGGCCATTCTCAAGTATCCCGCGCTGTCGCGGGAACTTCTCCGGAACGGCCGCAAGGCCCTTCGCTCCATCCGCTGGGAAGTGGCGGCGGAACGAATCCAACTGATCTACAACAAACTTGCTGTGTGAGTCCCCCATGCCCTCCCTTTGCCTGACTCTTACCCTCCATCATCCCGCCCATCTGAAGCATTATTCGTTCTTCGACATTGGAAACTCGGCAACGTATGAGGACGAATCCAAAACAGCTGAAGCCGTGAACCAGTTTGCGTCCGAATGCGTTCTGCCGGCCACCCGCATCGTACTGAAACAATTAAGGGAGTATGACGGTGATTTCAGAATCGCCCTTTCAATTTCAGGGTGCCTCATCGACCAGTTTGAACGCTACCGGCCCGAAGTTATCGACACCTTCAAGGCATTATCAGATACCGGGCATGTTGAATTTCTTGCCGCTCCCTATTACCATTCCCTGGCTTCCGCTTTTTCCATCCAGGAGTTCAGGGAACAAACCCTTTTACACCATACACGAATCCAGGCATTAACCGGAACCGCGCCCACGGCCTTCCGGAACACCGCCCTCATCTACCGGGATGATCTGGCCTGCGAAGTGGAAGCCCTCGGTTATCAGGTCATGCTGACCCCGGGTGGCGACCGGTTCCCGGGAAAACGAAACGTGTGCGGCGTTTACCGGCCGACACAAGGCTCCCTCCTGAAACTTCTGGCGAATCACGACCGCCTCTCGGACGACATGGCTCGCCGGTTTACCCATTCCGATTCCCCCGAGACTCCCCCAACCTCGACCGGATTTGCCCGCTGGCTGCACCAGGTCCACCCGGCCCGCGGTGGCGTAATCCCCCTGTCCCTTGACCTGGGCGCCTTCGCCCGGTTAAGTCCTGATGACACCGGCCTTTTTCTGTTTTTGAACCAACTCCCCGAAACCGTCCTCCTTCACCAAGAAGGAACCTTCATAACCCCCTCCCAAGCCGCATCCCCACGCCCTGCCCCACCGCTCTCATCGAAAGAGTTCATCACGGGGGAAAATCCCGGCCATGACCTGTCGCCCTGGATGGGCAACGAAATGCAGCAGGATGCCCTCAACGCCCTGTACCTTCTGGAATCCCGGGTCAAGGGGTGCCCTGATCAGACTCTTCTGAAGACCTGGCGGCTCCTTCAAGTATCGGACTATTTTCTTTACATGAACACCCATAACGAAGCCTTCCCAGGCCCGGCTCATCCCGCCATGCCCGGCGACTCGCCCTACGACGCCTATATCAACTACATGAACATCCTGACCGACTTCTCCGAACGTATTCCGGGATAGTCATCGTCACCGGACTGTGTTACAAACCGGACGCCAATGATGAACGAGGAGCCCTATGATTGATATTTCCGTGGTAGTGCCAATATTTAACGAGGAAGACAGCATTGAGTTACTGGTCTCCCGTCTTGAAGCAGCCCTGATGTCCACCGGCCGGACCTATGAGGTGGTGCTTGTGGATGACGGAAGCACGGATAATTCATGGGGCAAAATGGTGGCATTGTCCGGAAATCATCCCGGGCTGCACCTCATCCGCTTCCGCCGGAATTTCGGCCAGACCGCCGCCATGAGCGCCGGGTTTCATGAGTCGCGTGGCGACATCATTATTACCATGGACGCGGATCTCCAGAATGATCCGGCGGATATTCCCCTATTGCTGACCGAAGTCGACAAGGGATTCGACGTGGTTAGCGGCTGGCGGCGTAACCGGAAGGACACCTTCATCAACCGTCGGCTTCCCTCCATCATCGCCAATTCATTGATCAGCAATATCACCGGGGTTCATCTCCATGATTATGGGTGTACCCTGAAGGCCTATCGCAAGGAAATCGTCCAGAACATCCAGCTTTATGGCGAACTCCACCGCTTTATACCCGCGCTCGCCAGTTGGGTCGGGGGCCAGATTTCAGAAGTCGAGGTATCCCATCATCCCCGCCGGTTCGGTAAATCAAAATACGGAATCGGCCGGACCGTCAAGGTCATCCTGGATCTCGTCACGGTCAAATTCCTGCTTCGGTACAGCACCCGGCCGATTCATATTTTCGGGAAATGGGGCCTGAATTTCGGGGTACTCGGCATCCTGATGCTGATGTTCATGGCGGGCGCCAACCTCTCGCACCGGTTCTTCGACACTGAATTCTGCGCCGAACTCATCAAGCGTCCGTTCTGGGTGATCACGCCTTTCATGCTGTTATTTTTCGGACTCCAGTTCATCTCAATCGGCCTTCTGGCCGAAATCCAGATCCGGACCTATCATGAAGCCCAGGAGAAGCCGATTTATATAATCCGGGAAACCGTTGAGCCAACTGAAATTCCCAAGGGCACCCTAAAATCCTGAGGATTATGGTCGCCGAGCGCCTTCTTTTTGAATCCGCATCCCCTGCAACGGCTGCCGGGGTAGCTGCATTGTACTTCACACTGCTTCTGACAGGCACCTTCGTGGCCATCGCCCTGATCGTCCGGACACTCCGCAGTCCCATCGACTGGGCTCCGCGACTCCTCATCGTCCGGATGCGTCCCTGGACCTGGCGGGAGGGGTTGGCGGTGTCCGCCATAGTAGGGCTATTAATCTGTTTAGGAATGTCCGTGGCCGCACTTTTGAAACATCCAGGAGAAACCACCCTCATCCTCCTGCAGGGTCTTCTTCTGGATCTCGCGGGTATCCTTGCGATCACGGGCCTGATCTTCCGGAGTGGCTGGACCTGGACACAGGCGTTCGGCATGGATAGAATTCCCTTCCGCCACCTGACGACGGCCCTCCTGTTTTATCTGGCCATGCTACCCTTCCTGTTTTTTTCAGCCCTGGTTTATCAGGGCGTGCTTTCCCTGAATGGAATACCCCCGAGCCTTCAGGAGATCGCCCTGCTTCTTTCGGGCAATCACCCGCTCTGGATGCGCATCACCCTGGTGATTCTGGCCGTTGCCGTGGCGCCATTTTTCGAGGAATGTCTTTTTCGGGGAATCCTGCTACCCGTATTGGTCCGGCGCCTCGGACTGGGCGGCGGCATTTTTCTAACCTCCCTGCTTTTCGCCTCCATCCACTTTCACCTGCCCTCGCTGATTCCCCTGATCGTGGTGGCTTCAGGCTTTTCTCTTGCCTATGTGTATTCAGGATCCCTCTGGGTTTCCATCCTGATGCACGGGATATTCAACGGAGTGAATCTTGCCCTCTTACTGGCTATACGCCCATGACAAGGAAAACCGACCATGATCATTCGAACCATTGAATGGAGTCCTGACACCCCTGCCCATCTCACCCCGGGAAGCGTGGTAATGGTGGATCAAACCCTCCTTCCGGGAGAACTGACCTACTTGAGGATCCGTGATGTTCAATCCGTATGGCGGGCCATACAAACCCTTCAGGTTCGAGGGGCCCCGGCGATCGGCATTGCGGCGGCCATGGGAGTGACTGTCGCCATCCAAGCCCTTCCGGAAACCACCACGGGGGAATTGACCTCCGCCGCCCTTCAGGCCGCTGACTATCTGGCCACGTCGCGTCCCACCGCCGTCAACCTGTTCTGGGCGCTCGACCGGATGCGCGGCGTCATCCGCGCTTCCGGCGCGCTCCCACCCCACGAATTCAAGAATCGGCTGGCCCGGGAATCCATGACGATCCGGGATGAGGATGCGGCCATGTGCCGGGCCATTGGCCGGCATGGTGCCGAGCTCCTCCGGGATGGCGACACCGTTTTGACCCATTGCAATGCGGGTGGCCTGGCAACCGCCGAGTACGGCACCGCGCTGGCACCGATCTATGTGGCAACCTCGCAGAACAAACACATCCACGTCTATGCTGACGAAACCCGACCCCTCCTCCAGGGGGCGCGGCTCACCGCCTGGGAACTGATGCAGGCGGGCGTCGACGTCACCCTCATCTGCGACAACATGGCAGCGCATGTGATGAAAACAAAAACCATCAACGCCGTCATGGTCGGGGCCGATCGCATCGCCGCAAACGGCGACACAGCGAACAAAATCGGAACCTACGGGCTCGCCGTGCTGGCAAAGGCCCATGGCATTCCCTTTTATGTGCTGGCCCCCAGTTCAACCTTCGATCTCTCACTGGACTCGGGGGCCCGAATCCCCATTGAAGAGCGTGCCGCCGAGGAAATCACCATGGGATTTGGAAAGCGAACCGCGCCCGAGGGAGTCAAAACCTATTCACCCGCCTTTGATGTAACACCCGGCGGACTGATCACGGCTATCGTCTGCGAAAAGGGCATTCTCGCCCCCCCCTTCCAGACGACCCTTCAGAGTCTATTGCTGATCTGATTCCAGGGAAATGCCACAGGCCTTTTGAAGGGTCAGAATAAGCCCGGGATTTTTTTCGACGAATGAGGACTGGCCATGCAGCATGAGAAAAGCATCCAGGCCACGATCCACCCGCCCCGCCACCGGGGATGGCATCCGCCGTCCATCGAGATCATGTCGCCACCGCGGAATATCCACCGGGACCGCTTGAATCCCCGTCTGTTCCACGAGTTTTAAAAAGGCCATGCAGGCGGGATCAGACAACAACTCCTCCTGAATCTGTTTTGCAACAGCTTCCCGGACCGCACCCGTCAAAAGGGGTCCCAGTACCGGCCCCGTTTTTTCCAGGCACTTCAACGCCGCGTCCGTCTGCTTGTCATTATAAGCCGCCACCCCCAGTGCCAGGGAAACCTCGGGGGTGTCAAGCCGGCTCAACCGGGTCATCCGCTCCTCCTTGGAAAGATCCTCAAGCTGAATATCCACCTGCGCCATCCCATCCGGGGTTTTGCAGACCACCTTGCGATCCCGAATCTCGACAACTTTCCCTATGAATTTGCCACGCGATAAACTGATCGTGACCACTTTTCCGATATCCGTCGAAAAAGTGTCGAGAATTTTATCAGTCAAGGATCCCACTCCCGCCAGGATGCGCGCCATATCCGCCAGCTCAGCGGTGTGCTTCGGGTACTTCGCCTCCTTGATAACAGGCTCCACCTGAAGACGGACAGCCGTGTACTTTCCGGCCAGTATCAGGGCGGCAACCTCTTTTGTCAGGGCAATCCATTCTTTTTCATCCTGCCGCTCACTTACTTTGCTCCTGAGTTCCGCAACAAAGGCCATCCGGTTTGAGACGGTCTCAAGAACCCATTTTCCCGAGTAATTCTCAAGCCATCGGATGCCTTCTTCAAAGGCACCGTCATCCTCATAATCTTTCACGGCCCGCTTCATCTCATTAAGTTCCTGGGCAATGCTCGCCTGGTCGTTTTTAGCCTTCCGCAACGCCTGATGTTGAGAAGGCAACGACGAACCGTCCTCGGCAGATTTAACGCTTTCCGGAAGCGGTGTTTCGGAATGAACGGGGAGGACGGGAATGACCGGATTAGCCTTCTCCTGGTTCTTTCCACAGGCTCTAAAATACAGAAGCCCTGCCGCAGTCACCCCGGCCAGAACGAGCAGGATCAGCGTCATCCACGAAAATCTCCGCCGGTCACCCATCTCCGGGCTGTCGTTAGTCAAATCGCTGGCTCCTCCTTTTGAAGCCATCCTCCGCTGCATCGTGCTCTCGCCGGCCAGGGGGTGAGCCCCGGCGGGCATCAGCCCCTTATGAACACGCCGAAGATCGCTAAGGACAGTCTGCCAGTCTTTCAAGCGCTTATCGGGATCCTTCACCAGCATCCGCTCAATCAGACAACAGACGGGTGCGGGAACACTAGCCACCCTGTCACGGGGATCGGGAATCTGAGAGGTCACCTGCGCCTCCATCGCCTCATGATCGGAAAGTTCCACAAACGGCCGCTTCCCCGTCACCATCTGGTACAGACAGCACCCCAGGGCATAAATATCGGTGCGACAATCCAGCTTTCCAAGACCCTGCACCTGTTCCGGGGAAATATACCCGGGCGTCCCGGCCACTTCATCAGACGGCGTTGAAAGATCGGAATCCCGAGTCAGTGACAGGCCCAGATCGGCAACCTTAATGGTGCCATCCTGATCCACCATGATGTTTTCAGGCTTGATGTCGCAATGAATAAGCCCCGCCGTGCGCCAGGCATAATCCAAGGCGGCCACAACCGATTCAACCACCACGAGGGCATCATACACGGGCAGGATGGCCTTGCGCTTGATCCATTGGCCGACATTATACCCGTCGACAAACTCCATGACGAAGTAGTAGTTCCCGCTCTCTTCACTGGCATCATAGACTTGAACAATTCCAGGATGCTTCAGTTTTGCCGCCGTACGGGCTTCCTGCACAATCTGCCGGACGCTTTCGGGATCCCTGCTATAGCGGGAGGGCAGCAATTTGATCGCGACAATCCGATCCAGGGAGAGTTGCCGGGCTTTCCAGACATGGCCCATCCCTCCCTCGCCGATTTTTTCGATCAGCTCAAATCCTGTCAAATGAATGTCGCTCATAGAGACCCATTACTTCAGAAGAACGCCAATCGTCACTCCCAAACAGATAAAGAACAGATACACCAGTGAGGCCGCCGCCCTGATCTCGGTAAAAATAAGGCTGACCGTCACCCGATCCCGGCTGAAAATCAAAACAAGGGTGGCCAACGCAATGAGAATTAACGCAATCAATACATTCTTGGACATGGCAGGACTCCTTTCAAATCAAACTCACTTTACTCTTTAAAATAGACTCGGCCCTTTTCACAATAACATCCAACTCAGCCAACCGGCCCGCTCCTTCCGTCCCGCAGGCAAGGTCACCTAATCCGACATCCACAAAGGATACGCCCCGCTCTCGGAGAAGCGCCACATTCGCCCGGGTGGCGGGATGAATCCACATCCCCTCGTTCATGGCGGGAGCCACAAGCACCGGCGCCCGGGTTGCCAACGCAGTACAGGTCAGCAAATCATCGGCCAGTCCATGAGCCAATTTTGCAATCACATTGGCAGTGCAGGGGGCGATCACCAGAAGGTCAGCCCGGTCGGCATAGGAAATATGTTCGGGATGCCATCCGTCTTTTTCATCAAAAAGACCCGTTCCAACCGCATTACGGGACAAGGTCTGAAAGGTGAGCGGAGTCACAAATTCCCTCGCGCAAGAGGTCATGACAACGGAAACCTGCCATTCCTTTCGCATCATCAGCCGAACCAGTTCAGCGGCCTTATAGGCCGCAATGGAGCCTGTGACCCCCAGAACAATATTTGGCTTTCTCGGTTGTTTTGAACCCGGTGACATAACAGGGATTCACAGTGCCAGTTTTAACGCGTCTTGTCAATTTAGCCTGCGCAGTTTATTGACATATCATGCCCATTGGTGTTTTCCTTACCCCCATGCAATATTCCGCATCAATTCTGGCAACGATGCTCCTCTTCATCATGACGGCGCGGGGGGATGTTGATACCAATTGCCTCCCGGGCTGCTCCTGGCCGGTGGGCGAAAAATTGACCTACCAAATCTATTGGGGGTTTATTCCCGTGGGAACGGCCGTCATCTGGACGGAGTGGGCCGAGAGCGACGGGCGCAAACTGCTGGCCATTCGGATGCGAACCTTTTCCAACAAGGTGATTGAAAAAATCTACCCCGTGAACGACACCATCGAAAGCCTGGTCGATCCAGGCCCCTTCCTTCCCGTCCAATTCAGCAAGAACATGAGCGAGGGCTCGCACCGGTATCATGAGGTCACGGTTTTTGACAGGACGAATCTGGTTGCCCGATGGGAATCGAAACTCACCGGCAAAAAGCGTGTTTTTAAAATTGAACCCACAACTCGCGATATCCCGACCTTTATGTTTGCCATGCGAGGCCAACCATTCTCCCCCGGGAAACGGGAACATTTCCGGGTCATGGCAGACGAAAAAATCTATGATTTATGGCTGAATATCCTGAAAAATGAAAAAGTTGACCTGGATGCGTACGATTCCGTTCCCTGCGTTAAAACGGAACCGGAAGCCGCCTTTAACGGTCTTTTTGTGAGAAAGGGGAAAGTCTGGGCCTGGATTTCAAAAGATCCACGCGGCCTGGCCACCCGGTTGGAGGCAAGTATCCCGGTCGCCAATGTTCACGCGCTCCTGATGAAGGTGGAGGGGCCGGGTACAGACTTCTGGATCAAACCAGGCGGTCAAAAATAATTTATATTGCAGGGTTGGGGCAGGTTCTATAGTGTTGATCCGTTTTAGACCGGATGTTCGGTCTGATGATTGACGGAGGTGAAGGGGCAGGCTGGAGACCGAAATTTAAGTTGTGAAGAGGTTGGAATCAGGTGTTTTTGAAATAGTTTTGAAGAAGTTATTAGGAGTATAGACAAAGTGAATATCTACGTTGGAAATCTGCCGTATCAAACAACTCAGGACGATCTGCGCGTACAATTCGAACAGTATGGCGTGGTGGAGTCCGTCAATATCATTCAGGATCGTGAAACAGGCCGCTCGAAAGGGTTCGGCTTCGTGGTCATGCCTGATAGCACAGGGGCACAGAAGGCCATCGACTCCCTGAACGATGTCGACATGGGCGGTCGCAAAATGAAGGTAAACGAAGCCCGTCCCCGCGCTGAAGGCGGCTCCGGTGGTGGTGGTGGCGGCGGCGGCGAACGTCGCTGGTAACTGACCGCTTTTCTGAAAGTGATCAAAAGACCGGGGTGAAAACCCCGGTCTTTTTTGTTTTATCCGAACAGGGATAGTTGCCCGGCATCCCGGGTTTTGCGCTTGTGCCGGGCCAGTCGGGGTTGTCCCGCCTCGCTGAACTCCCCCTCCTCCAGATTGGTCAGGATTTCCTTGGCACGATCGATGACCTCAAGCGGCAGTCCCGCCAGACGGGCAACCTGGATTCCGTAACTCTTGTCGGCCGCGCCGGCTACGATCTTCCGCAAAAATACAATCTGGTCGTTTCGCTCACTCACCACCACATTGTAGTTCTTCACGTCCGGCAGGGTCAGGGCCAGATCAGTCAATTCATGATAATGGGTGGCAAAGAGTGTCTTGGCCTTTGCCTTCTCGTTATTATGCAAATATTCCGCCACCGCCCACGCAATGCTGATGCCGTCAAAGGTGCTGGTTCCCCGTCCGATTTCATCGAGAATGATCAGGCTCCGCGGCGTGGCGTTATTGAGAATGTTGGCGGTCTCCTGCATTTCAACCATGAATGTGCTGCGTCCGCGCGCCAGATCGTCACTGGCCCCGACCCGGGTAAAAACCTGATCGACCACACCAATCTCGGCCTCGGAGGCGGGTACAAACGAGCCCATCTGGGCCATGATGACAATCAAACCCACCTGCCGGATATAGGTTGATTTTCCGGCCATATTCGGCCCCGTCAGGACAATTAATTGATGATGGGTTCTGTCGAGCAGGGTGTCGTTGGGGACAAACCGCTCGGCATCCGGCATGCCCTCGACAACCGGATGCCGTCCATCCTTGATCCACACCTTCCCTCCCGCATTGATCCCGGGCCGGACATATCGCCCCATTACGGCCCGTTCCGCCAGCGCGGCAAGCACATCCAACGTTGCCAGGGCAAACGCGGTTTGCTGGATCTCGGCGGTATGCTGAACAACCTGTTCCCGGATCCCCGAAAACAGCTCGCATTCAAGCGCCACGGCCCGCTCCTGGGCCCCCATGATCCTGCGTTCGTACTCCTTGAGTTCAGGGGTCACAAACCGCTCTCCATTCACCAGCGTCTGCTTGCGGATATAGTCATCCGGCGCATGGGCCAGCTGCCCTTTAGAAATTTCAATGTAATAGCCGAATACCCTGTTGTGCCGGACTTTCAGCGTCTTGATTCCCGTACGAGCCTGTTCCCGGGATTGAAATTCCGCCAGCCATTGCCGCCCCTCGGACGCCGCCACGCGAAGTTCGTCGAGTTCAGCATTATATCCCTTCCGGATAATGCCGCCTTCTTTCAGCGCTACCGGAGGTTCATCTTCAATCGCGCGGCCAATCAGTTCCGCCACCTCAGGCAGGGGAACCATCTCCTGTGCCAATGTTCGAAGCATCTCACTCGGATGCTCCTTCACCAAATCCCGGATCATCGGCAAGGCGTCCAACGAGGCTCCCAGCGCGCGTAGGTCTCGGCCATTTCCACTGCCGGCACTCAGGCGGGATACAAGGCGCTCCAAGTCCCGGATTCCTGAAAAATGATCGCGGATCTCGTGAAGCAGCGTCCGGTTCAGTGTCAACGCCTCCACCGCATCCAAACGTCGTTCAATCCCCACGACCTCCGCCAGTGGCCGGAGTATCCAGTCCCGAATCAACCGGGCGCCCATCGGGTTTTGGTTTCATCCAGAGTCCCCAGGAGTGTCACGGATCCGCGCCGCTCCTCCGAACGACGGGGAACAAGGTCCAGGTTGCCGCAGGTGGCCTGATCCAGCATCATATAATCGGCAGGATTGCTGACCTTAAGGGATCGGACATGCCTGACATCGCGCTTCAATTCCTCCTGGACATAGTACAGGATTCCTCCGGCTGCCCCCACGGCCGCAGGCTTGCTCTCGCACCCGAATCCATCCAGCGAATGCACGGAAAAATGCCGGATGAGGCGATCCCGCGCCACATCATACCGGAACACCCAGTCCTCCCCTCCGCTGACCACTATCCCCCCCAGTGACGCCATCAGCGACTTCACCAAGGGATCATTCATTTGCTCGGAAGGTACGACACATTCACGGGGGCTGAATTGCCGCAGGGACTCGGCTAGCAAGGCGGCATCCCGCGACTCCTCCACCCAGAAGGCTCCAGTGGAAATATCCAGCATCGCCATCCCGAACACCTCGCCGCTCCGGCAGAATCCAGCCAGGTAATTATTCTGGACTGAATTCAGGATCGTGTCCTGCATCACCGTCCCCGGCGTGACGATCCCCGTCACTTCGCGGCGGACAATCCCCTTGGCCGATGCGGAATCCTCGACCTGGTCGCAGATGGCCACTTTTTTTCCGGCCCGGATAAGTTTTGCCAGATAGCCGTCCGCCGCATGGAACGGAACCCCGCACATGGGGATCCCCTGGCGTCGGGTCAGGGTGATATCCAGGAGATGGGAGGCCTCCTTGGCATCCTCGAAAAACATCTCGTAGAAATCACCCAGCCTGAAAAATAAAATGGTATTCTCGGGCAGTTTCCCGCGAATCTGCCGGTATTGCGCCATCATCGGCGTCAGGGTTTCGCCTGTCATATGTCAGATCTCACATTTTTAGATTTCAAAAGTCCATCCGCCAAGGCCTGCCACTGGTCCACGGTGAGCATTTCAGGACGGATTCTCGGATCCAGTCCCATTTGAAACAGAACCGACACCGCTTGCTCGGGAGTCACGCCAAAGCGGGCCGCAATCTTTGTCAGGATGGTCGCCATCTGTTTTCTCCGGAAGGCAAAAGCCTCCTTGGTCAGCCGGGCGAACATCGGCCGGTCTCCCGCCAGAATCCGCGACTCGGGAAGACGCGTCATCCGCACCACGGCCGACTTTATTTTGGGACGCGGATAAAAACAATTGGGACTGATAATTTTCACGGTTTCAACCTGATACACCCGCTGGGCCCAGACTCCCATCAGCCCGCGCTCCTCATCGCCGGGAGCAGCCGCCAATCGTTCCCCTACTTCCAACTGAACCGTTACCGTAATACGCTTCGGGGGATGAGGCAAGGCAAAGACATTCATCAGGATCCGGCTCCCCACCGAGTACGGAAGATTAGACACAAGGGATGTAATGCCTTCCTGCTCGAAAAATGCGGCATCGAGATCCATAGCGTCCCCCCTCATCAGGGTCAGAACTGGATGATCCGGGTATTCCCGGCAGAGATAGTCATAAAGTCCGCGATCCTTCTCCACCGCCACCACCCGCCTAACCAGTCCGACCAGTTGCTCGGTCAACACGCCAAGCCCCGGTCCGACCTCCAACACCACATCCTCAGGCTGGAGATCCGCCGCCGCGATAATGATGTCCCGGATATTGGCGTCGATCAGGAAATTCTGCCCGAGCAGGCTGTTCGGCTGGAGGCCGTGTTCCTGAAGCAAAGCGGCAACTTGCGAAGGACTGGTCAGTTTCACGGCTGGGATGATTTGATAATTTCGATATAGGCGTCTTTACGAAGCCGAGCCATCCAGCGATCGGTCACGCGCCGGATCTCTTTCTTCCGCAAATCCTTTTCGATGGTGCTGCGGACTTCTTCAAAGGGAATCGGACCCGCCGCCAGGGAATCCTCCAACTTGATCAGGTAATAATTCCCGTCCATCCGGATCACGTCACTCACCGCATTCTTCGAGAGTCCCTTGACCGGTGTCGCCAGTTCAGGACGCAAATCACGAACATCATACCAGCCCCAGTCCCCGCCATCCTTAGCCTTGCCATCCTCCGAGACCGCCCGGGCAACGGTCGCGAAATCGGCACCCGCCCTGATTTTCAATAACGTCTCACCCGCCGACGTCTCCCGCACCACGCGGTCTGCCTCATTCGTCGCCCCCTGAATCAGGATGACGCGGATCTTCACCTTCGCTTCACGGGTGTATTTTTTAGGATTCTCCTCGTAGATGCGGCGGACATCCCGGGGCGAAATCATCACCTGGGCGTCCACTTCACGACTTTTCATCATCCCCACAACAATACGCTCACGCATCTGGCGACGCCATTCCTCCATGGACATATGCGCGCCCCGCAGGGTTTTCAGGAATTCCTGCCGATCCCCCTCATAGCGTTCCTGGATAAAATCGCTGACTCGCTTTTCCACATACTTTTCGATTCCATCCTTGTTGAGCTTGGTATCGGCATCGTACGCCTTCATGATCAGCTTCGCATTGATCAAATCATCCAGAATATCGGAATAAAGCTCCTGCTGCTGTGACTCCAGGTCCGCCCCCGTGTACATTTGGCGCAACTGGGGCATCATGGGCCCCATGGCCTCCCGGACCTCCCCTACCGTCACCACCCCGTCATTAACGAAGGCGGCAACACCATCGATCGTGATGGATTCACCCACAGCCAACTCCGCGACAAACAACAGTGCCACGATAAAAATTATTCGTCTCATGAATAGTGTCCTCCACAACCGGGTGTCCAAAAACCGTCACTATGCCACAAAGAATGGCACTCCGCTATCTGCTATTTACTATTTGCCCTCAAACAGGTATCTTGAAAACCAGTTATTAGGGAGTGATGACGTGAGACAAATATTACATGCAGTAAAAGGATGGATTCGAGGCGAATCCTCAAAAGGGCGGAAAACCGCCATGGTTTATGTGTATTCACCGGGCAAGGAAACCCAGAACGGGGAATTGGGAGCCAATGACCAGATTTCCCTGCTTCGCCGGCTTTCGACCTTCGTGAGCAAGGAAACCCTTCCCGTAACCATCATTTTTCCGGGCCGCCCGACACGCAAAATTCCGGATGGCGCCAGCCAGAGCGGAGTTCAGGTTCGCTATGCCACCACTGACCAAATGAAAAAAGTGGTCGGCAACGCCATCGCTGAAGCCAAAAAGGAATACTCCGTAGTCCTGGCCACCAATAGCCCTGAATTGGAGAAGATTGCCCGTAGCGAGAGAATCCGCCACATCCGCGCCACCACCTTTGAGGAAGCGCTGAATGCGATTTGTGGTCCTCTCCGCCGCGACCAGCCCCAGCAGCAGCCGCAACGCCGCCAACCGCAGTCCGCACCCGCTCAAAAATCACAGCCTTCCCCTGAATCGAACGGCGACGCCGGACCGGAAGCCCCCGCGACCCAACCTCAGGCTAATCCCATTTCCCCGAAACCCGAGCCCGTGCTTCAACGACACCGCCGAAATGAGGCTCCCTCGAAAAAAGAAGACCGGGATCAGGACATCCTGAATTTGATTGATCCGCTATAAATCAAGGAGCGTTCCATGACAACAAAAACCTATTCAATCATCATGAGTGGACTGATTTGCATGCTGTGCGTGATCGGCACAATCATGTGGACGGGGTGCGACACCGCAAGCGCTACCGAGGATCTTGTTGTTTCACCGTCAACGGCAACACTTTCATCCGGACAGTCACAGACATTCACCGTCAGTGGTGGCTACCATTACACATGGTCCATTAGTGGAGCCAGCAGCAGCAGTGGCACCACAAGTTCAGCGCAAGGCTCGCTTTCATCCCTGACGGGAAGCCAAGTGCTCTACACGGCGCCCTCCAGTGCTTCACTAAGCGGCTCTGTTACGCTTTCTGTCACCTCCACCATCGAGGGCAGTGGTGCGGGAATCAGTAATTCCCCGGCTTACTCAGTCACCGGAAGCGCCATCGTCACCTTTAAATAATCGCGGTCATCATGACCAAACCGTTGCTGATCACGAGTCTTCAAAATCCCCGCATTAAGGCGGTGGTAGGATTGCGGCAACGGTCGGATCGCGATGAGCGCGGAGAAATGATCATTGAGGGGTACCGCGAGCTCAAGCGTGCCCTCGATAACCGGCATCTTCCCAAGGCGCTTTTCACCTGTGCTGATCTTTTCATGGGAACCAATGAACCGGCCCTGATCGAACGCTGCCGGCTCGCTGGCGCGGAACTGTTTGAATGCACCAAGCCGGTCTTTGAAAAAATCTCCTACCGGGACCGCCCGGAAGGCTTATTGGCCATTGCCCCACAGGTTCATTGGACCCTGGCCGATTTGAAACTCCCCGACAACCCGCTACTGGTCGTGGCCGAAGCCATTGAAAAGCCCGGGAACCTCGGCACCATCCTCCGATCTGCCGATGCCGCCGGGGTCCACGCGGTGATCGTCTGCGACCGTTGCACCGACATCAACAATCCCAACGTCGTTCGCGCCAGCACGGGAACCCTCTTCGCCCTTCCTGTTGTGGAAGCCTCCACCGATGAAGTTCTGGCCTGGCTTCGCAAAAACAAAATTCAAATCCTGGCGGCAACCCCGCATACCGACTTTGACTACACGGCCGTGGATCTCAAGAAAGGGACCGCTCTGGTCGTGGGAACCGAACAATACGGACTCTCCGAGAAGTGGATGAATGAAGCCGACCTGAAGGTGAAGATTCCCATGCTGGGCCAGGCCGACTCCCTTAATGTGGCCTCCGCCACAACAATCCTACTCTATGAAGCCGTGAGGCAGCGGCAGAGCAAATAGGCGCTAGGAGCCAGGGTTCAGGAAAACCCGGCAGCTTGCAGTTTCTCCATCGTCACGCCCTTGTTTCCCTGCATGCGCCCGAGATACCGCTGGACATATTTGCCGATAATGTCGGTCTCCAGATTAACTTCCCGCCCTGTTTTCAGAGCCTGTAACGAGGTGTGGCTCCACGTTTGCGGAATCAAATGAACGGTGAATGATTTCTGGCGAAGGTCGGCCACAGTCAGGCTGACACCGTCGATGGCGATCGAGCCTTTCAACACGATTCCGGCAAGAAACTCATCGCCACAGGACACCTCAAGGATCCAATCGGCACCTTTCTGTTCTATCGACAGAACCTTTCCCGGACCATCGATGTGCCCGGTCACGATATGTCCGCCCAATCGTTCATCGGCGCGCAATGCCCGCTCCAGGTTCAGTTTCGCGCCCGACGAAGTCGCGCCTAGCGTTGTTTTCTTCAAGGTCTCAGCCAGAACATCGCAAGAGAACTCCCCTGCATGAAGGGAGGTCACCGTCAGGCAAACCCCTTGAACCGCCACGCTTTCGCCCACTCCCAAAGGGGAATCCCACGGCGCATGGCGAATCACCAGACTCATCCCGTCACTGCGCGACTTCTTGCCCGCCAACGACCCGACTTGTTGAATTAATCCGGTAAACATAATGCTTTTGCCCTTATCATGACATCGTCGCCGATCATACGGGCTTCCACGATCTTGAGTCGTGGTGCCCCCGCAAGTTTCCATCCCCTGCCCCCGATGGCACCGAGCCCATCGCTCCCGATGATCACGGGAGCCACAAACAAAACCAGTTCATCCACAAGATTTGCACGGATGAGGGAAGCAGCAAACTCGCTTCCGCCTTCGCAAAGGACATGAAGGACACCAAGGCCATGCAGGGACCTCAGCAATGCCGGCAGGAAAACACCACGCCCGACGGCGGACAATACCAAGACCTTCGCCCCTCTCACGGCATAGTCCGCCTGTCGTCGCGAGGGACACCGTTTTGTCGTAACCAGGATAGTTTGAGAAGCAAACGCATCCGAAAAAACACGTCGATTGACAGGTACTTTCCCGGCGGCATCAACAATAACCCGGAAGGGCATGCGGCCTTTTGAAGGACGCGGCAGAAGCGACGGATCGTCCTTCAGCACCGTCCCGGAACCCACCATCACGGCATCGACCCGGCGACGGAGTCCCTGCACGACCGACCGGGCCGCAGGCCCGGAAATCCACTTTGAACGGCCGGCTGAATCGGCTATCCGGCCATCCAGCGATTCGGCCAGTTTCAGGGTAACATACGGCCTCTTTTGAAATATGGCCGAGGCAAACGGGGCCAGCAACTCACGAGCCTCCTCTGCACCAACCCCGACGACCACTTCGATCCCAGCCCGGCGGAGCTGCGTGAATCCTTTTCCCGCATGGCGGGGATTCGGGTCGGAAACGGCCGCGACCACCTTCTTGATCCCAGCCCGCATAATGGCCTCCGTACAAGGAGGAGTTCGGCCAAAGGTGCAGCAGGGTTCCAAGGTTACATAGAGTGTGGCCCCCTTGGCGCGAATCCCGGCCTGGCGAAGTGCATATACCTCGGCATGCGGCCCGCCCGCCTTGCGATGATAGCCCCGGCCGATCATCCGTCCATGCTTGACGATCACCGCCCCCACCGGTGGATTGGGTCGCGTCAAGCCCTCTGCTAAACGGGCCAACCGAAGCGCCTCGCCCATCCATTTTGTATCATCCGTCTTCATCTACAATCCTAGAAACCCCTTCACGAATTCCTTCGCGTCAAACGAGGCCAAGTCCGCCTCGCTCTCACCGAGCCCGACAAAATGAACCGGCAAGTCAAGTTCCTTGCGAATGGTAAAAATGAAGCCACCCTTGGACGAGCCATCCAGTTTCGCCACAACCACACCGGTCAAGGCGACACATTCCTTGAACATTCTCGCCTGAATGACCGCGTTGTTACCCAGGGTGGCGTCCAGCACAATCCAAATCTCATGAGGAGCACCGGGCAGAGCCTTGTCGATGGATCGCCGTACCTTTTGAAGTTCATCCATCAACGGCTGCTTGGTATGCATGCGCCCTGCGGTATCGATCAGCACGACATCCGCTTTTCGCGCAAGGGCCGCCTTCACGGAATCATAGGCAACGGAGGCTGAGTCGGCCCCATGAGCCCCCACCACGACATCCAGCTTCAGACGATCCGCCCAGAGTTTCAATTGGTGCGAACCCGCCGCCCGAAAGGTATCGGCGGCAGCCAGAAGCGGCGCCAAACCCTGCTGTTTGATTAAATAGCCAAGTTTGGCCGTGGTGGTGGTCTTGCCGGAACCATTAACGCCGACGACCAGAATAACCCTGGGCTTATGGGTACCCTTCCACTCAAAGGGCTTCTGAGGAGGAAAGACCGCTTCGAGCATGGCCTCGATTGTTGAGGTCATGTCGGCGCCCCCACCCCTTCGCTTCAACTTTCCAATCCATTCATCCACCAAACGAGGCGCGATATCAGACTGGATGAGGGCTCGTTCCCACGCCTCCAGGGCGACCGGATCAGCTTTGGCAAGACCGGGAATCAGACTCGCCAGGCCCCCCACGATCTTGTCGCGGGTTCTTGCCAGTGCTTTGAGCCAGGACTTCATGACGCCTTCGGAGAGGCCACAGCAGGAGTTTCGACATCCAAGTCGCGCCGGATCCGATCCAAAACTCCGTTCACAAAGCGTCCCGATCCCACATCCCCCATGGACTTGGCAATGGACACCGCCTCATCAATAGACACAGCGTGGGGAATGTCAGTCCGGCACAACATCTCATATACGGCCAGACGGATGACATTACGATCCACCCCTGCCATCCGGTGAAGGCTCCAGTTTTGCGCACATTTTTCAATAACCCCATCAACCTTGGACCGGTTTGCAAGCACACCGCGAACAAGTTCCTCGACAAACTGACGGGTTTTCGCAGAGACCTTCCGTTCCGCCCAGAATGACACCAAAACCGGATCCAGTTCTCCGGGATTGAAATCCAACTGAAACAGAATCTGAACCGCTGATTCGCGGGCATCACGTCGTGATCCCATCGTTACGCTCCCATCTGGCGGCACAAATTGGCCATCTCAATGGCCGACTGTGCGCCATTCCATCCCTTATTACCCGCCTTGGTTCCGCACCGCTCGATCGCCTGCTCCAGATTATCCGCACACACGACGGCATTGATCACGGGGATCTGGGTCTCCAACGAAATAGCAGACAGTGAACGCGCCACCTGGGAGTTGATCAAATCCGCATGAGGAGTGGCCCCCTGGATCACCACCCCGAGTGCAATGATCGCATCCTGTCCCCCCTTGAGCGCCAACTTCTTGACAGCAAAAGGCAGCTCATTGGCACCGGGAACCCAGACCACCGTCACATCCTTCTCGCCGATACCGTGCCGGATCAGGCAGTCAATGGCGCCACCAACCAGCTCCTTGGTAAAAAAGTCATTGAACCGGCTTACAACAATGGCAACCTTGAGCCCCTTACCAATCAGGTTTCCAGACACTTCTTTCACATTTGCGTTCATGGTTATCTCCCTTTCCTCATTCATCATTCATCATTCATACTTCATCATTCATAATTTCTTTTACAGCCAGTGCCCCATTTTTTTCTTTTTTGTGGCCAGATAGCGCTGACTATGCACCGTTGCGGGCAGAACCAGCGGAATCCGTTCCGTAATGCTCAACCCATAGGCTTGCAGTCCCACAACCTTGCGGGGATTGTTGGTGATCAATCGAATCCGGCTTAACCCCAGGTCAGCCAAGATTTGTGCCCCCACCCCATAATCCCGGAGGTCGGCCTTGAATCCCAGTTTGATATTGGCCTCAACCGTATCCAAACCCTTCTCCTGAAGCGCGTAGGCATGCAGTTTGTTCGCCAGCCCGATGCCGCGGCCCTCCTGCCGCATGTAGAGAATCACACCCGCCTTCTCCTTGGCCACCATCTGCATGGCCTTGGCGAGCTGATCCCCGCAGTCGCACCGCAGGGATCCGAACACATCACCCGTCAGGCATTCACTATGAACCCGAACCAGTGCCGATTTGACTTTCCGCGGATCGCCCATGACGAGGGCAAGATGATTTTCATTTTCCACGATGGATCGGTACAGTTTCAATTTGAACAATCCGAACCGGGTCGGCATATCCACCGTCCGGATCAGTTCCACCAACCGCTCCTCTTTCCGGCGATACTCGATCAGATTGGCAATAGAGGCGATTTTTAAACCATGTTTGGCGGCGAATTTACGTAATTCAGGCAAGCGTGCCATGGTTCCGTCATCATTCATGATCTCGCAAATCACGCCCGCCGGGGTCAATCCCGCCAGCCGCGCCAGATCCACCGAGGCCTCCGTATGCCCCGCACGACGCATCACTCCACCTTCTTTGGCTTCGAGTGGGAAGACATGTCCGGGGCTGATGAGATCCCGCCGCACCGTACCGGTTTTTACCAGAAGTTGAATGGTCAAAGCGCGGTCGTGGGCGCTAATCCCCGTGGAAATTCCATCACGGGCATCCACCGATTCCATAAAGGCGGTTCCAAAATGATCACCACCCCCGCGGTTGACCATACTCCGGATTGCTAATGTTTCCAGTCGATCCCGGGTCAGCGCCACACAAATCAGCCCCCGTCCGAATCTCGCCATGAAGTTGATAGCCCGGTCAGTAACCTTGTCGGCGGCCATGACCAGATCGCCTTCATTTTCGCGATTTTCGTCATCGGTAATGACCACCATCTTACCCCGGCGGATATCGGCAAGAACCGCTTCAATGGGGTCGAATATGTCGCTCTTTTTTTTCATAAAAAATCCCGAAGACCAAAATAGTCTTCGGGATAATAGAAGGACACACCCATGTCATTCTGTCTTCTCCCATCCAGACTGAGTTGCGCATCACGCGCCACCATCACTGTCGGCCACGGCATTTCACCGTGTCTGCCCTGCATTCGCAGGGCTCGCGGGCTTTAACCGCCGGTTGGGAATTCCCGCTTTTCAGCGAGTCACCCTGTCCCGAAGACAATCACATTAAACAAATCACACGCAACATTTCTCCGTTGCGTGTTAAAAGTAATACATCAGTAGAAACTTTTCAATTTCTTTTCAGACACCACTGAGTTGTCAGGTTGTTGGGTTGCTGAGTTGCTAAGGTCGAATTCCGTGTGACTCTCCGACCTCATTTAACAACTCAACAACTTGACAATCAACAACTCTCTTACTTCGCGTGTTTCGCCAAATAGCTGGCTACGCCCTCGGCGGTGGGCTTCATGGCCTCATCGCCTTCCTTCCAGTTGGCCGGACACACTTCACCGTGTTCTTCGGTGAATTGGAGGGCATCCAGAGTCCGGATCGCTTCATCCACATTCCGTCCGATCGGAAGATCGTTCACCACCTGGTGGCGTACCACTCCGTGGGTGTCGATCAAAAACAACCCTCTCAACGCCACGGCATCGTTCAGGAGAACATCGTAGGCGCGGGCAATCTTCTTATCAAGATCCGCCACCAGCGGGAATCCAATTTCGCCAATCCCCCCCTTGTTCACGGGAGTCTGCCGCCACGCGAAGTGTGAGAACTGTGAATCCACGGATACGCCCAGAAGAACCGTGTTTTTCCTGGCAAAGGTTTTGACTTCCCTGTTGAAGGCCAGAATTTCAGACGGACAGACAAAGGTGAAATCCAGCGGATAGAAAAACAGCACCACATACTTGCCTCGATAGGACGACAAAGTGACTTCCGCCATCGAATTATCGGGCATCACCGCCTGCGCGGTAAAATCGGGAGCTTGCTTGGTAACTAATACGGACATCTTCATTCCTCCTTTTTTTGTTTTATTACTCGCTTCCGGCACCATGCCGACTGACCTTTTTAATAATGATACTATTTCTGTATCATTTCAAGATGTTATTTTTAACTCACCAAATCGGCTACACTGACCGCCTTGAGGCGTTTATCAACCTCACCTTGAATACCCTTGAATTCACGATGGAGACGACAGAGAGTTGAGCGCAGGCAGGTTTTCGGATCGGACACACAAAAACTCAATTCGGCTCCACGTGGACCGGTGGCTTTGAGAACATCAAACAGGCTGATGTCCCCGGGCTTTCTAGCCAAAGTCACCCCACCCCCCTTTCCCCGACGGCTTTCAATCAATCCGCCCGAGACCAATCGCTTCACCAGCTTTCGCAAAAACCGGTAGGGTATGTCCATTTCCTCCGCCACGGCAGCGGATGAGACTGAAACAATTCCCTTATTATGACGCTCCGCCAAGGCTAGCATCAGCCTCATGGAATAATCGGTTTCTCGCGTAATCATGCCCACTCCTGATATTGATACCGCAACGGTAGCATTACGCAAGAAACGACGCAAGCATCACTTTGAAACGGAAAGAAACTCTTTTGCCTGGTCGGCAAAGACATGGGGGGCCTGCTGGTTGAGAACCATAAGCATTTCCAGACAGGCATCACGAATTTCCCATTGGGCACGACGATGACAGCGCACATCAAAAACGTGGCGCCATTCACGGAAATTGGCAGAGACAACCATTTCCGTGGTGCAGGCGTTGGGCAGAACAAAACGGGCATCCTCATTCTTCAGCCCCTTGTCCTTCCACTTCTTGTACATGGCGCGCATTACCTCCATGTCGCCATCAAACTCCGCCTTTTCACCGTCGGGTACTGAGGGCGGGGTCACCCACTCGAAATTCCCCTCAGACACATAGCGCTGACTTTTCTGGGAAACGGCGAGCAGGCGGTGACGGACAAACTGATGCGTCATGGCGCGGGAAACCCCACTGACCCGGAATGTGGCCGCAGCGTGCTCAAACGGTGATGCGTGCCCCATGGCGAGGAGCTTGGGAAGCAGTTCCCCGAGCTTTTCGGGAACCATCTTGTCCTCGCTCTGGTAGCAGGTGCGGGCTGCAATTTCAATAATCCGTTCAGGATCAGGCGTAATGGCAATCAGTTCAACTTTCATAGAGTTTCCTTTAGAGGGTTTGGCGTCCTTTGATCGCACGGGAAAGGGTAACGGCATCGGAATACATCACCCCGCTACCGACAGGGATCCCCGATGCCAGGCGCGTGAGGCGAACCGCATGGGCTTTCAACAACTCGGCAATGTAATTCGCGGTGGCTTCGCTCTCAACATCGGTTCCAAGAGCCATGATGACTTCCTGAAAACCCTCCTTTTCCACACGCTGAATCAGGGCTTGAAGCCGGAGGTCACCGGGGCCTTCCCCGTGCATTGGGGAGATGATTCCCATCAAGGCATGATACCGGCCTTTATAGGCACCGGTTCGTTCAAGGGCCACGATGTCACTGGGATCCTGAACCACGCACACCACCGAAGCGTCACGGGACGGGTTGGTACAAAGCTTACAAGGGACCTCAGCCACCGTGGTGATGCTCCCGCACTGGGAGCAGAGCCGGACATTCTCCTGGGCATCTCGAAGCGCCCCGCCCAGTTCTCGCATCACGCCATCGGGCTCCCACGCCAGACGGAACGCCATGCGCTCTGCTGAACGCCGGCCGATACCGGGCAGTTTGCCTAGCGCCGCCGCAATGCGATCCAGGTACTCGAGTCCATTCATGACTCCCGTTACCCCCCAAACATACCGGGCAGGCCCATGCCAGCCGTAACTTTCGCCATTTCAGCGGAAGCCATCTCACGGCTTTTCCGGATGGCGCCATCCACCGCCGCCAGCACCATATCCTCGAGCAAATCTTTGTCGGCCGGATTAATCACCTTGGGATCAATCTTAATGCCAACGACCCCGCCGTCGCCGGTCGCAGTTGCCGTCACCATGCCGCCGCCACTTGAAAATTCAACCCGTTTTTCAGCAAGCTGGGCCTGAATACGCTCCATGTCCTTCTGCATCGTCTTGGCCTGCTGCATCATTTTCATCACATTCATAGCGCACTCCTATTCTCGAATATCCACAATGCTTCCGTTAAAAAATTCAAGGGTCTTCCGGACCACCGGCTCCTGGTGCCAGTCCTGTCTCGTCTTTGAATGAGCCGCCGCACCCGCTGAAGACTTCGGCGCCCCCGCCTTATCCACGGTATGGTCTGCCGGAACATCCGCAGCGCCCTCCCCCGTCATCAGCACACACTCCACATTCACGGGACGTTTCAGGAATTGAACCATGACCTTCTGGACAGCGGCGTGATAGGTGGGGATTTTAATCTGCTCCAGTTTTCGGGCAAACTGCGGGTCAAACCCGATTACCACCCGGTTCTGCTCCACCGCCAGCGGCTTCGCATCCAGCAGGGCGATACCGGCCATGGTCACCTCCCGCTTCACCCGCTCAACAATCTGATCGCGCCACACTGCCGTCAGGCTGTCTAACTCATTCGCAGCCGGTGCAGGAGCCACCGGCCGCGCCGGAACAGGAGCCGGTTTCGAAACAGAAGGAACGGCCGGCCGTGGCGCATAGGCAGGGGCCGGGGACTCCCGGACCGCCTCCACACGATTGACGACGGGAGGCGGGATCATGCCGCCCCCCCCCACAGACTGGCCTAACGCTTCAAGGCGCCTGATCAAGTCATCCACCGAAACCGTCGTGGCCCGGGCACACCGGATCAGCGAGGTTTCGACCAGGGTCCTGCGCGACAGGGAATAACGCATCCGGTCCTCGGTCTGTGAAAGCACTTCGGCAATGCGCATCAGGCGTTCCGGCTCGGCCAGTTGAGCCTGTTGTTTGAGGCTTTCCACCTGAGGGGCAATGACATCCATTGTGGGAGCCGCCTCAGGCACGCAGAGGTAGATCAACAAGGTCCGGAAATGATCCAACAGCTCCAGGACGAGACGCTGCATATCCTTGCCCGCCGAGTCGAGTTCGGCGAGGGTCCGGACAATTTCACCGACATCCCCCTTCAGGATTGCCGTGGCCAGCAACTCGAGCGTCTGGCGCGATACCAGTCCGAAGACCGCTAACACATCCGCCTCGGCAATCGTCTCGCCCCGAAAGGCGATGAGCTGGTCCAGGGCCGATTCCGCATCACGGAGCCCGCCTTCCGCGCCCCGTGCAATGGCCAGCGCGGCGTCACTGTCCAACGACACCTTCTCTTCGACTGCGATCAGGTTGAGCCGTTCGATAATCAGAGCGACGGGAATCCGGCGCAGGTCAAACCGCTGGCAACGGGAGACAATGGTCGGCAGCACCTTATGCGCCTCCGTGGTGGCGAAGAAAAACTTCACATGGGCGGGCGGCTCTTCCAGAGTTTTCAGCAGGGCGTTGAAGGCCGCCGTGGAGAGCATATGCACTTCGTCAATGATGTAGATCTTGTACTTCCCGTGGGTGGGGGCGAATTTCACATTATCCCGGAGTTCACGAACCTGCTCCACGCTGTTATTTGAGGCTCCGTCGATTTCCTGCACATCCAGAGAGGTACCTGCCGTAATCTCCCGGCATGAATCACAGACATCGCAAGGCGTAATGGTGGGCCCGGTCGTGCAGTTCAGTGCCTTGGCAAAAAGGCGGGCGAGAGAGGTCTTGCCTGTTCCCCGAGGGCCCACAAAAAGGTAGGCATGCGCGATCCGTTTAGCCGTGATGGCATTCTGGAGCGTCTTGGTGACATGATTCTGCCCAACCACGTCCGCAAACTGTTGCGGTCGCCATTTTCTCGCCAGCACTTCGTAGGCCATAAGGCAGTCTCCACCGGAATTTCATACTGCCGCTGATACCGGTTCCCAATAAGCCGGTTTCCGGCTCAAGTCAGAAAAACTACGGCGCCCGAAAACATGGCATACCGTTGCTCCCTTCCGGGCCTGGCGGGATTTTGCCGGTTTCCGTCGCATAGCCCCCGACCCTCACCGGTCCCCGGCTTAGTGGGAACCTGATATCAGCGCTGACACAACAGCCGCATAAGCTACCTGTCCCCGCCCCCCCGATCAAGAGGTTTATCTCTATGCTCATCGCATAAACTTCTTGCCGGAGACGCCTTGAAAGGCATAATACACGCCTTTCACCGCCCCTGAAACGGCGGGCCCGTAGCTCAGTTGGTCAGAGCGGAGGACTCATAATCCTTTGGTCGCAGGTTCGAGCCCTGCCGGGCCCACATCAAAAACCGGCTCTCGGACATTAAAACCCCAATAAACAAGCGTTTTAGTCAATGTTTACGGGGCTGATACGGGAATAGCGTGTCGCAACTTGTCTTCTCCTGTTCCTAACTATTCTATCTGCGGACGGCTGGCTGACGACAACTATATTTACCCATCGACGACAACTATAATTACCCATTGATAATGTGGTCGATAGACTGCGGTATTTGTGTAGGAGGCACAGGTATGGCAGTACCCCCCCGCTACGCACCTATTGCCCACTGTCCACCACGTAATCCGCCAAAGTCACCGCCCCGTTGCCCTCACGTGGCAACGAAACCGGCCATTCGACACTTACCATGGTCATTGTCGCCCGGGCTTTTTTTTTAGGGGGGGGAGGCTGGCAAGAGGGCTCGCTTCATTCAGGCCGCCCCTGAATCCGCACCCCCACAACCGGGGTTTGCCTAAGCAAAGACGTTCGCTTCGCCGAGGACTGCTAGCGGCAAGGCAATCCAGCTTAATTGGCCGGTAAAGGAGCAGAATAACCCTTAAAGTTTACCCGCAGCACGAAGAAGAACTTCGTAATCGTCCCTCTGCAAGGGGCATTCGACCAGCTTCAAGAATTGCGCTTTGTTTATCCCGCATTGTTTCGCCATAAGCGATAACAGATTATCCGCCACATCGAATCCGCGACCGTGACTAACTTTCGTAGACGCCATCGTCTTCTTTCCGTCCAGAGATTCGTAAACAAAATAGGAGTGATCTCCCTCTCGTCGCTTAAATCCTTTTCGCGTCAGTCCTGCCTCGATATCACGCTTTGCCTTAGGCACGGGCAACCTCCGTCCAGTCATCTCGCAGTTGCTGCTTCACTTTACGGGCAGGTTCAGAAAGAACTGCATCGTCTTCTTTGGCGTATTCAGCCCACAGCATCAATAACTGGTTTTTGAACTCTAGCAACAAATCCATTCGTGTTTCAGCGAATACATCAAGACCCCACGGGTTGTGTTCGAGGCAGACAAGTTGCTGGTCTGGGCTGAGAGTCGGAACAAGTTCCGTACGGTGGTTGGCTTTAAGGGAGAATTGCCGACCTTCCGTCTCAGCCACTACGAGCGGAGAAAGGTCCAAGCCCCATATTTGCTCAACATCAATGATCTTCCGGGGTTGGTTGTTTCCGTCCAGTACCACTATACCCGTCACTTGAATCAGTCCCCGCCGGCTTTCCAACAACTGCGCCTCGATGCTTTCGTCGTAAAAACATTCGAGTTCGCGTTGCGTCGGCATATGGAATATCGTCAATTTATGCTCGGCGAAATCAATTTCATTCAGCGTTCCTGTCACCGTTTGCATCTGTTCCCGTGTTGCTGGAGGAGTCAACAACGCTTTGATTTCATCACGGAGCCCTGAATCATCCAGTGAGGCTTCGCCTTCACTTCCAGAAACTACGCAACGATGTCCACTCCCTAAAGTCGGGCTTAACTTTCCGATACAGGCAATCATTCTGTTTCGCAAACTACTGTCGGGAATAATGGCACTAGCTTTTGTCGCGTCTCCAAGCGACACGGCGCAACAAAAACCAAGAACAAGCGCAGCAACGGCCGCAGATTGGACAGGCGTAAGCAGATCTGTAACAGGGCCACGATCAACGACTCTTCCCCGCACTGAGAAACTTCCCATAACTGGAGGGGCGCATTGCAGGATATACCTATTCTTGATTTCCTCGGGGAGTCTCAGTCGCTCGCGCAGCGTTCGGCCTTCCGCGTGAAGTGCCGCCAAATAGACCATTTCTTGAAGAGCGGTTAAATTTTGCGAAAGCGTCGCGGCGGGTATTTCAGATCCACCTTCCGATGGGAATACCGTAAAGACGATCTGGTCTGGAAAAACAGGCGCTGTCATGTGGGGCTTTATTGCACATTACCTGAAAGCGGGCAACGCTAAACAAAGAATTCTCCGGGACATCCCATGCGCGCCAAGTCAACTCGCCAGATTCCGTCGATATTCCTCCCCGTGCCCGGTGCCAACCAGCCTCTACGCGGGCAACCAACCGGTGTGGCTAAATATGAAAGTCGTCTTGTGACGCCCGTCGCCAGGGTTGCAGAGTGCAAGGGTGTATCGACCAAGTGACGGCTTCGCACGAAGCATATCATAATCGTTTGGCTCTGGGTTTTCTTCCCGTTCCGAGCCAGTCGCCAAAACCCTTCCATCCTTTGTCGGCATAGACTCCACTCGGAAAAGCAGGGATATCTTTGGGCAACCGCCCTTTGTGAGGCATCTTACCTTTGCAGTAAGCCAACCATTCTTTAATCCCTTTGAGTTGGAGTTTATGTGCGAATATCCGCGCTTTACCGAATGAACGGTATCGTTTGTGCTGGTTTGCAATCCTCCCAGTTCCAAGCCAGTCACCAACGCCTAACCAGCCTTTACCCCTGTAAACTCTATCAGGCTTTACGGGAATATCTTCAGGAAGTTTTCCCTTCTTAGGCATCTTGCCCTTGCAGAAGGTTATCCACTCATCTTGGTTCTTGATTTTTAGTCCTCTGATAAACGCCCGAGCATCACGGAACGCCCGATACTTCCGGAGGCGCGGCGCAATTGTCCCTGTCCCAAGCCAATCCCCCATCCCTTTCCATCCCTTATCGGCATAGGTATTGTCGGGTTTTGAGGGAATGTCGACAGGGAGTTTCCCTTTCTTAGGCATCTCGCCTCTACAAAACTCACGCCATTCGCCTTGATTCTTGAGTTTAAGTTTGCGGGCAAACTCGCGGGCTTTGTGAAATTCGAGATACTTAATTGACCTGTATGCAACCCTTCCCGTTCCTAGCCAATCGCCCATCCCTTTCCATCCCTTGTCGGCATAGGTCTGATTGGGGCAAGCGGGGATATCAGCGGGCAATCGGCCCTTATACAACATCTGTCCTTTGCAGAAAGCCCGCCACTCTGACTCAGCTTTGAGATTGAGTTTACGAGCGAATATTCGCGCCTCAGGGAAAGAGCGGTACCTCTTGAGGCGCGATGCTATTCTTTCCGTCCCGAGCCAATCTCCATAACCTTTCCAGCCTCGATGTGCGTAGGTATTATGCGGACCTTGAGGAATATCAGACGGGCGTGCAACATTATTTTTCAATCTACCGTTGCAGAAAGAGAACCATTCTTTTTGTCCTTTAAGTTTGAGATTCCGTGCAAACGCCCGAGCCTCACGGAACGCCCGATACTTCCGGAGGCGCGGTGCAATTGTCCCTGTCCCAAGCCAGTCGCCGAAACCCTTCCAACCCTTTTGGGCATAAGTTTGGCTGGGAGTTGCGGGAATATCATCGGGGAGTTTCCCTTTCTTAGGCATCTTGCCTTTGCAGAAAGCTCTCCACTCCGATTCATTCTTGAGATTGAGATTCTGGGCAAAGTGCCTCGCATTTCCGAATGACCTGTATTTCCTGAGATGCGCGGCAACTATCCCCGTTCCTAGCCAATCGCCCATCCCTTTCCATCCCTTGTCGGCATAGGTCTGATTGGGGCAAGCGGGGATATCAGCGGGCAATCGGCCCTTATGCA
>CAJBSZ010000347.1 GCA_903958395.1 uncultured bacterium
GATCGTGACATAGTGGAGTGGTTCAAGGCTAAGGTTGAGCGCCAGGGTGGTGGCAACTACCAGACCCGCCTCAATGATGCCCTCCGGTCATTCACTGAGCATCAGGATGAATCCCTTGAAAAGATTCTCCGCAAAGTCGTTCGGGAAGAAATGAGAAAAGCATCCTGACAAATCGGCGAACCAGCCAATTCACGCGACGCTTTACAGCGCGCATGATTAGTAGCGTAGTAGAATATAAAATGAAGACAACCAAAAGACTACAATTCGATGAAGATATTGAGCCGCTGTCGTTAGAAGAAAAACGTGAGCTCAAGCGGCGGATTGATGATTTGGACGATCCCGTGCGCTATGTAGTGTTCTCTGACATCGGGGGAAACGGGCGATGGCGTCTTTGGCTCGACGTGTCGAGCGACGGTTATGGTATGTCTATTGACCAAGCCACGTTGTTCAAGCGTGAACATGTCGCTAGATCAGTAGCCAAAGCTTACTCGGATCGCAAGCGGAATGCCCTCCTAATAGCCAAAATCACTGTGAAGAGTGGGGAGAGACAAGTCTTGAAATACGAAAAGCCGAACCCCCGAACAACGGCGCCCACCATACGCCGCTAAACGCGTCGCTGGTGGCGCCTGGCGTTCGGCTAAGAGAAAATGAAAACATTAATGGGAATCATGATTCTCCTATGTGGCCTATATTCCGTTTATAGTGCCATCAAGAGCATGACTACCGGCAAAACAGAAGATCTTGACGAGTTCCCTCCCATCAAAAAGAAAAGAAATCCTATTAAGTTCTATTTGTACATATTGACTTGCATGGCTGGGGGAATAGCCATGACAATATTTGGCGTCATTATGCTGGTGGTGGAGTAATTCGTTGAGTAAGAAAAGATTCTTCAGCACACAATGTGTGCCATGAGCGCTATCGAAGGGCTCTCTGAGTTTCCGTGTCTCCGTGGTAAATCTTTTATCTTCGCCTTCATTTGAAGCCCTTAAAACCCCCTGCGGAAGTGAAATGCGCCCTTGGGGATGGGCGCATCTCTGAGTTTTGGCAATGCCCTTTCTGGCGCCGGCCGTCCTCGGCCGGTAGAGCCTGTTACCGGCGGAGACCGCCGGCTCCAGAACACGGAAATTACCAAAACTCGCAGAGGCGCCCCTTAGGGATGGATTCCAGAAATCACCATTGCCATCTTTACCCCGGTAAGTCTATTCTTTGGCGTTTTTAGAACGCATTGAACGGGGCATCGAATGACGGATTTGGAAAACAGATGGGCGGAGATCAACCGGCGGCTCGACGCGGCGTGTGCCCGTGTGGGGCGTGAGCCGGGCACGGTGCAGGTCATGGCCGTCTCGAAGACCCGGCTTCCTGACGAGATCCGGGATGTTGCCGCGCTGGGCGTCGAGACGTTTGGCGAAAACAAAGTTCAGGAAGCCCGCGCTAAAATTCCGCTTTGCCCCGGACGTCTGCATTGGCACCTGATCGGGCACCTCCAGTCCAACAAGGCCAGGGAGGCTGTCCAGTTGTTCGAAATGATCCATGCCGTTGACTCCCTGCGGCTCCTGGAGATTCTGGATCGCGCCGCCGGAGAGGAAGGTCGACAGCTTTCCGTCTGCCTTGAAGTCAATGTGTCGGGCGAACGGAGTAAATTCGGAATGGCGCCTGAAGCCGTTCTGGAAACCCTGCGCGGTGCAGAACGTCTTTTCAAGGTCAAGGTGGTGGGCCTGATGACTATCCCGCCGGTTTCGGAAGATCCCGAGGAGGCTCGTCCGTTTTTCAGGGCTCTGCGCGAGTTGCGCGACCGGATGCAGGATCAGACGGGGATCCCCCTGCCTGAGCTTTCCATGGGCATGTCGCAGGACTTTGAGGTGGCGATCGAGGAAGGCGCTACCTGGATCCGGGTGGGAACCCTGCTGTTCGGGCCCAGACCCCGAAAGGAGCCGCATGGACTCGATTCCTGAATGGGATGATCCCTCCAAGCCTTCCATTGTCAAGGTGAAGCCCGGACCGTCATCCTCTGCCGGATGCCTGATTATGGCCGCCTTGAGCGTGGCCATTGTCCTTGCGGCCGTGGTGCTCGGGATTCAGACCCGGAGCGGGTGCGAACTGGTTGCCGGTTTTCTGCAACGCCAGACCGGTCTTGACCTGACCGTCGGAGGCGCATCGATTACGGGGCCGACTGAGGTGTGTTTGACGGATGTCCAGACCAAGCCCACCACCACGCCGCTGGGCAGTTTCAAGGCGCGGGAAATCCGGATTGCCCTGGGCTGGGGCGGCACGCTTGAAATGACTGTATCCGGGGCGCATTTGGAGGTTGTGAAAACCGCCGATGGGTGGGTCCCCGCCGCGTTCGGCAAGATTGCCACCCTGAATGATGTGCGCGAGACTGCGTCGCTGTTTGCCGATGAACCCCGGTTGGTGAAGCTGGATATCCGTGACAGTGGCATCATCTGGAGCGGTCCGGATGGTGAACGGCTCTGTGTAGTGGAGGGGTTGGGTATGGGGATGCGGCCTCTGAAACTGGGGGGGCGCTCCTTGATCGTATTTGAAGTCACCGCCCGGACAGTCCGGCGGAGCGGGGGAAGTAAGGGACGTTTCCTGCAGCGGCTCTGGGTGAGCACGAAGGAATCTCCCTATGGGGAAATTGAGTATCGGGGATCCTGGGAGGGCGATGAGGCTGGCGTCAGGGATTGGTGGTCCACTCCCCCGGGAACCGTGAAGCGAGGAGCAGGAAATGAAAAATGAGCGGGCCAGACAATTGACCGAATCCTTCCGGAACCAGCGTATTCTGGTGGTGGGGGACTTGATGCTGGATCGGTATATTCATGGAACGGTGGAGCGGATTTCCCCCGAGGCGCCGGTTCCGGTGGTCCGTGTGGGGCGGGAACGGCAGGTTCCCGGTGGAGCCGCGAATGTGGCCTGGAATGTGTGTGCGTTCGGCGGTCAGGCCGTGATTGCGGGTGTGGTGGGCAATGATGCGGCGGGGCGCGACCTGGTTTCGCTCATGGCGGGACAGGGGATCAACACCAGTGCTGTGCGTACGGTTGCAGGGATCTACACCACTGTTAAGATGCGGGTTCTGGCCGACCGTCAGCAGGTGGTGCGGGTTGACTGGGATCCGGATTCCGAGTTTCCGGCGGCGGATGTTGACGCGTTCTGCGAGCGGGTATCGAAGGAGATCGAATCCTGTACCGGGGTTGTGATCGAGGATTACAGCAAGGGGATTGTCCGGCAGGAAGTAATGGATGCCGTTTTGTCGGCCGCCCGGAAGAAGGGAATTCCGGTCGGGCTGGATCCCAAGGATAACCTGAATTTGAAAATCAAGGGGATCACCCTGGCAACCCCCAATTACCGGGAAACCCAGGTGTGTGCCGGGTTGCCGGTTAAAGCGCCGCCTCCGGGAGATCCCTTGAAGGATCCTTCCTTGCGAAAAGCGGCGGAGATTCTTCTTAAGAGATGGGAGCCGGAACAACTTCTGGTAACATTGGGCCCGAACGGCATGTATCTGACGTCGAAGGGGGTTGCTCCCCGGGTGATCCAGACCCGGGCGCGCGAGGTGTATGATGTGAGCGGGGCGGGCGACACAGTGATTGCCACCTGTGTGCTGGCTCTGGCGTCAGGCGCCACCTTTGATGAGGCGGCGGTGCTGGGCAACAACGCCGCCGGGGTGGTGGTCGGGAAACTGGGTACCGCCACCTGTTCGCCCGAAGAGCTGCTTGCCAGCGTGGAGGCCAATGAGCGCTAGGCGCGAACGTGTTGTGGGGGTGATTCCGGCTCGCTGGGCTTCTACCCGGTTGCCGGGCAAGGCCTTGGTGATGATCTGCGGAAAGCCCCTGATTCAATGGGTTCTGGAACGGACCCGGCTGGCCACGCGGCTGGATGAGATTCTGGTGGCCACGGATGATGAACGGATCCGTTCGGTGGTGGAAGCCCTGGGCGCAACGGCCGTGATGACGCGTGTGGACCACCCGTCAGGCACCGACCGGGTGGCCGAGGCTGTGGCCGGGCGTGAGGCCGGGGTGGTGATTAATATCCAGGGTGACGAACCGCTCATTGATCCGGGATTGATCAACCGCCTTGCGGAGGTTATGGTAGAGGAACCGGAGTGGGATATGGCAACGGCGGCAACCCCGATTCATCATTGTGATGAACTGGACAAGCCGTCGGTCGTGAAAGTGGTTTCCGGGGAACATGGGCGGGCTTTGTATTTTTCCCGGTCGGTCATCCCGTTCGTGCGCGACACGGCACCGGCGGGATTGACGCACTGGCGGCATGTGGGGATTTACGCCTACCGGCGCGAATTTCTTGATCGGTTGGTGAAGACCCCTCCGTGTGTGCTGGAGATGGCTGAGAAATTGGAACAGTTGCGGGCGCTCCATCTGGGCGGCCGCATGAAGGTTTTGGAAACGGATGAGATCGGGCTCGGTGTGGACACGCCCGAGGATGTTAAGCTGGCGGAAATTGCTTTGCGAAATAACGGAATGGTGAGTGTGGCATCATGAGTAAAACGAAGATTGTGGATGTGGGTGGTGTGAGCGTGGGCGGGAAACGGCCGTTGGTGCTGATCGCCGGCCCCTGTGTGATTGAGAGCCGGGAGGGGTGCCTTGAGATTGCCGGAAAACTGGCCCGTCTGGCAAAATCACAAAAAATTTCACTGATTTTTAAAGCGTCCTATGACAAGGCGAACCGATCCTCGGCCCGTTCCTATCGCGGGCCGGGTCTGGTGCGCGGGCTGGAGATCCTGAAAGAGGTGAAGGACCGGTACGGGATTCCCGTTCTGACCGATATCCACACGGCGGAGGAGGCCGGACTTGCGGCGAAGGTGGTGGACATCATTCAGATTCCCGCATTTCTCTGTCGGCAGACCGATCTGGTGGTGGCGGCGGGAAACACCGGCATTCCGGTGAATGTCAAGAAAGCGCAATTCATGGCGCCGGGCGATATGCGTAATGTGATCGACAAGCTTGAATCCACGGGGAACCGTTCCATTATTCTTACGGAACGGGGTGTGTCCTTCGGGTACAATAACCTGGTGGCGGATATGCGTAGTCTGCTGGTGATGCGGGAATTCGGGTATCCGGTTATTTTTGACGCGACGCACAGTGTGCAGCGACCGGGTGGCGCGGGGGACCGGACCGGGGGCGATGGGTGCTGGGCACCCGCGCTGGCGCGGGCGGCGGTGGCCACCGGGTGCGACGGAGTGTTTATCGAGACTCATGTGAAGCCCGAGGAGGCGTTGTCGGACAAGGACAACACGATTCCGTTCTCGGCAGTGAGCCAGTTGTGGAGAACCCTGGGGAAGATTGATGATGTCGTACGCCTTTCTTAAATCACCCCGGCTGGTGATCCTGGTGATGGGGATCGCCTGGGCCGGCTGGGGGAACGCACAGTTTTCCAGCATGGGTGAAATCAAGGATTTCAGGGTGCCTGAATTCGATGCCAATGGAGTGTTGAAGTCCGAGATTTACGGGGATGTGGCAAAACCGGTATCCGACGACCTGATCCGGATCACGGGGCTCCGGATCATCATGTACAAGAACAAGGATGTGGAGGCGACCCTCACGTCCGAACATTGTACGGTGAACCGCAAGGACAAGAACGTGTTTTCGAATGCGGATGTGAAAATTGTGCGTGGTAATGTGGTGATCACGGGAAAGGGGTTTCGCTGGGGATCCGAAACCCAGCGAATCGAGATCCTGAATGAGTTTCACATGGTGATGGTGGGCAATGTCAAGATGTGGCCCCTGGTGAAGGAGAAAAACTGAGATGAATCGTTTTAACAGTATCGTGATGGCGGGATATCTGGTCTGGGGTTTGGCGGTGCCGGGGCGGGCGGCGGATCCCGGCGAGGTGGCGGCCGGAAGCGGCCTGACCGTGGGAAGCGGCAGTAACGAGACGCATGTGGTGGCGCATCGGGCCGACTACGAAATTTCAAAGAATATCCTGGTTCTGGACGGCGATGTGGTGGTTCGTGATCCCCGGGTGACGATCCAGGCCGATCAGATTACCATGGTGATGAATACCAACCGCGAGCCTGAAATGATCACTGCGGTCGGGCATGTGGTGATTGAGCAGGACCTGAATCCCGTGTCGGCGGCAGGTGCGGGGAACGCCGCTCCCAAAGCGTTGGCGGTGAAGGGATTCCGTCGTGCCACCTGCGGGCGCGCTGTCTACGGGGTACGGTCGGGTGTGACTGTGCTGACGGAGAAGCCTGTGATCACGCAGGAGGGGATGACGTTGAACGGGTCGCGCATCATTTACAGCCGGGATCAGGATAAGGTTCATATTGACAACTCCTCGGGTACGTTTGTGCCGGGCGAAGGGCAGAGCGGTATGGGCGATCTGATGAAACCCAAGAAATCCGAGCCGAAATCGAAGGAATGAGGACGCTGTGGAGCCATTGATCAGAACCGAGGAGTTGGTGAAGGCGTACCGCGGAAAGGCCGTGGTGCAGGGCGTGAGCGTCCATGTGAACGCCGGGGAGATTGTGGGGCTTCTGGGCCCCAATGGCGCGGGCAAGACGACCACGTTCTACATGATTGTGGGGCTGATCAAGCCGACCCGCGGGAAGATATTCTTCAAGGAGAAGGATATTTCCGGTAAAGCCATGTTTGAGCGGGCCCGGATGGGAATGGGCTACCTGGCGCAGGAACCCTCGATTTTCCGGAAACTCACTGTGGCGGAGAATATCATGGCCATTCTCGAGACCCGGAAATTGTCAGCCCGGCAGCGCAAGCAACGGTTGGGCGAATTGATGGAGGATCTGGGAATTTCCGGTCTGGCCGGCCAGAAGGCCTTCACTCTGAGCGGCGGGGAGCGACGACGTCTTGAAATCGCCCGGGCGTTGGTGACGGATCCCGCCATGATTCTGCTCGATGAACCCTTTAGTGGAGTGGATCCCCTGGCGGTGTATGATGTGCAGGAGATTATCAAGAGCCTGAAGCAGCGGGGCTTGGGCATCCTGATCACGGATCATAGCGTGAGGGAAACCCTCGCGATTGTGGACCGGGCCTACCTGATTTGCGAAGGCCGGGTTCTGCGGGAGGGGCCCCGTGAGTTTTTAATTCAGGACGAAGTCAGTCGGGAGTTGTATTTGGGACCCAGATTCAGTATGTGAAGCTAAACAGGAGATATGTATGACTATTGAAGTTACAGGCAGGCATGTTGATGTGAGTGACAGTATGCGGCATTACGCCGAAAAACGGCTGGACAAGCTGGTGGCCGAGTTTCCGCGCGTGGACAAGATTCATGCGATTCTCGACATTCAGAAGTTCACCCACATGGCGGAAGTGATCGCGCATGCGGCGCGGCATATCCAGATTGAGGGCAAGGCAAGCTCGGAAAATATGTACGCGTCCATCGACGAGGCCGTCGACAAGGTCGAGTCGCAACTTCGGAAGACCATTGAGAAGCGCCACGAGCACAAGGGCAACGCCAAGCTCCGTGATTTGGAAAGCACTCCGGAAGAGGGCTGACCATGAGCGAAAGCACGCGGGAGAAAATTGTCGTCACGGTGGACGATTTTCTGAAGGCCGGGCGGGAGCGGCTCGAGTTGGAAGTGGTGGCAGGTTCAGCCGGAACAACCCGGAGGATTGATGAAGCCGCCATGAACCGGCCAGGGCTTGCCCTGACCGGGTTCTACCAGTATTTTGCACCCCGTCGCGTCCAGATCCTCGGGCATGCGGAAATGGCCTACCTGGCAGCATTATCCGCGGCGGAGCGATCGGGTCGGCTGGAAGAACTGTTCAAGCATCATGTGCCGTGCGTGGTGGTGACGCGACGGCACCGCGTGCTTCCGGAATTGCTGAAGCTGGCGGAGGAATACCGGACCTGTTTGCTGCGCACCCCCCTGATCACCAAGAATTTCATCAACGGGGCAACCCTGATCATGGAGAATCTCGTGGCGCCCCGCATGGTCATGCAGGGAACCATGGTGGAGATTTTGGGAGTGGGCGTACTTCTAGTCGGCAAGGCGGGCGTGGGCAAGAGCGAAACCGCCCTGGCCTTGATTAAGAAGGGGCACTGTCTGGTTTCCGATGACGTGACCGCTTTCCGTGTGGATAATTCGGGTGCGGTGATCGGAGCCCCGGTTGGCGTCACACGCTACCACATGGAGATCCGGGGGCTCGGTATCATTCATGTGCCCAGCCTTTTCGGTGTCGCCTCGGTGCGCAATGCCAAGAAGCTCGATCTCGTGATCAACTTATGCAGTCCCGATATGATCACCTCCGAGGATCGCAGCGGTCAGACGCCGCAGAAGCGGAACATCCTCGGCGTGGAGATTCCCAGTATTGAAGTGCCCGTGGCACCCGGGCGCGATGTGTCCAATATCGTGGAAGTCGCTGCGCTGGATCAGATGCTCAAGCGATTAGGCCATGATGCCGCCAAGGAATTGGATGAGAAACTGATCTCGGTTTTGTCTGCGGATAAAGAGGGTTAATGAGCACGGGTTCAAAAAAGAGCGGGACGGCGGAACGGATCCTGGTCCGTGAGCTGAAGATCCTGAACAAGCTGGGGTTGCATGCCCGGCCTGCGGCTCTTTTTGTCAAGGCGGCCTGTCGTTTTGTTTCCGACATCACGGTGGAGCGGGGCGGCAACGGGGTTTCAGGAAAGAGCATTATGGGGCTGATGACCCTTGAGGCCGGGATGGGCTGTGTATTGAAGATCACTGTCGACGGACCGGATGCCGAGGCGGCGATTAACGAGCTCCAGAAGCTGATCGAAAACAAATTTTTTGAAGAAGGCTGAATACGGTGAAACATAAGGGCGCCGAAGACCTGCCTGAGAGTGTCCTGCGGGGCGTCGGCGGGTCGCCCGGAGTCGTTTTTGCCACGGTGTATCGCGTTCATGCCGAAGCAGCCCCGTGTGTTGACCGGGTGGTGAATCCCGGAGAAATCAACCTCGAAATCGAGCGCTTCAAAACGGCGGTCGACGAGACCCGCGTCCAGATTGATCTGATCCAGGAAAAAGTCAGGCATGCCATTGGACAGGCCGATGCCACGATTTTTGACGTCCATAAGCTGGTTTTGGATGACAGCGCCTTCTATGAGGAGACTATCCGGAAGATCGAGCGCGACCGGATGAGCGCCGAGGGAGCGCTTCAGGCGGTGACCCAGCGTTATGGCGAGGTTCTTTCCACAATGGAGGATGAGTACCTCCGGGAACGAGCCGCCGATATCAAGGACGTGGCACGACGGGTTTTGTCTAACCTGGCGGGGGAGAAAACCCATGTTCTGGATGGGCTTCGCGAAAAAAGCATTGTCGTGGCCGCCGACCTTTCCCCCTCAGAGACCGCGTCCCTGCAACGGGACCAGGTATTAGGATTTGTGACGGATGTCGGGAGCTGCACGTCCCATACTGCCATCATGGCGCGGGCATTGGGAATCCCCGCCGTGGTCGGTTTAGGGGATGTGACGCGCCGGGTTGAGACCGGCGATAAAATCCTCATGGATGGCACGGAAGGGGTCGTCATCCTGAATCCTTCCGCTGCGACCCTGAAAAAATATGACACGCTGGCCCGGCAACGGGACAGCATTCAGAGCGGGTTGGCCGGGCTCCGGAACCAGCCGGCGATTACCCGGGATGGGCACCGCGTGGTGCTCTCGGCGAATATTGAGCTCGTGGAGGAAGTCAGCGAGGTCCGGAAAGCCGGGGCCGAGGGGGTGGGGCTGTTCCGTTCGGAATACCTCTATATCGCGAGTCGGAATCTTCCGACGGAAGAGGAGCAGCTGGTCGCCTATCAGGGGGTGGCCTCCCTGCTGGCGCCCGATCCGGTGATTATTCGCACGGTGGATCTGGGAGGTGATAAATTTGCCTCCTCCCTGAACCTGCCTTCAGAAATCAATCCCTTCCTCGGATTTCGTGCGATCCGGTTCTGCCTCGCCCAACCCGCGATATTCAAGACCCAGCTCCGGGCCATTCTCCGGGCAAGTGCCCACGGGAAGGTGCGTATCATGTATCCCATGATCAGCAATGTGGGCGAAGTGATCCGGGCCAATCTGATTCTGGAGGAATGCAAGGGGGAATTGCGCCTGGAGGCAATTCCGTTCGATGAACATATTGAAGTCGGAGTGATGATTGAAATTCCCTCGGCGGCGATTACGGCCGATATCATTTCCAAACACGTGTCGTTTTTCAGTATGGGCACCAATGACCTGGTTCAGTACACTCTGGCGGTTGACCGGGTGAATGACCGGGTGGCCCATCTCTATGAGCCGACCCATCCGGCCGTGTTGAGGCTTATGAAAATGACGATTGATGCCGGCCATGCCCGCGGGATCTGGGTTGGCGTGTGCGGTCAGATGGCGGGTGACCCCCTGATGACCCACCTGTTGATGGGGCTTGGGATTGATGAGTTGAGTATGGCCCCAGCCGCCTTGCCTGCCGTAAAGGAAATGATCCGCAGTGTGACCCTGGAGCAGGCCACACTCCTGGCGGAGGTCGCACTTCGCGAGGAAACCGCCGCCGGGATCCTGTCGCACTGCCGCGAACTCATGGCCCGGGTGGCTCCCGAAATACTTGAATTGGTAAAGTAATCCGGTTATTGTCAGTACGTTGTAAATCGTAATAAACAAAAAGGGGATATTATGTCAGATCGTTATTTGTTCACATCGGAATCAGTTTCTGAAGGGCATCCCGACAAGGTTGCCGATGGCATTTCAGACGCCATCCTGGATGCCAATTTGGCGCAGGATCCCAAGGCGCGCGTGGCGTGTGAAACTCTGGTGAGTACCGGTCTGGTGGTCGTGGCAGGTGAAATCACCACCAAGGCGATCGTCAACTACGCCGATATCGCCCGTGAAAAGATTCGCAAAATCGGTTATACCGACGCCGCCCTTGGCTTTTCGGCCGACAGCTGCGCCATCATGGTGACCATTGACCGGCAGTCCCCCGATATTTCGCAGGGCGTGACGGCGGGCAAGGGATTGTTCAAGGAACAGGGAGCGGGCGACCAGGGCATGATGTTCGGGTATGCCTGTGATGAAACCCGTGAGCTGATGCCGATGCCGATTATGTTCTCACACCGCCTTACCCGCACTCTGGCGAAGGTTCGTAAGAGCGGGAAGCTTCCCTTCCTGAGGCCTGACAGCAAGTCGCAGGTGACGATTGCCTATGAGAACGGGCAGCCGGTCCGGGTGGATACCGTGGTGGTCTCTTCCCAGCACAACCCGGAAGTGTCCTATAAAACCCTCAAGGATGCCATCATCGAGGAAGTCATCAAGAAGGAGCTTCCGACCCGGCTGTTGAGGAACACCCGTTATCTGATCAACCCGACCGGACGGTTTGTCATCGGGGGCCCACACGGGGACAGCGGTTTGACGGGCCGTAAGATTATTGTGGATACCTATGGCGGCATGGGCCGTCACGGCGGCGGCGCCTTCTCGGGCAAGGATCCCTCCAAGGTGGATCGCAGCGCGGCCTATATGGCGCGTTATGTGGCGAAGAACATTGTGGCGGCGGGATTGGCCCGGCGTTGCGAGATCCAGCTGGCCTATGCCATCGGGTACGCGGAGCCGGTTTCGGTTCATGTCGACACGTTTGGCACCGGCACGATCAAGGATTCACTGATTGTCAAGGCGGTGCGCGAGGTGTTCGGGCTCAAGCCGGCGGAAATCATCAAGCAGCTGGACCTGTTGCGGCCGATTTACGAGGCGACATCATCCTACGGTCATTTCGGCCGCACGGATCATCTCGATTCCTTTACATGGGAGCGTGTGGACAAGGTGAAGGCGCTTCAGGCGGCGGTTTGAGTTTAGTGAATCAAGCGTAAGGGAGTTGACTATGGCCGCGATGGATATTCAGGAAATCATGAAACTTTTACCGCATCGGTATCCGTTCCTGCTGGTGGACCGGGTGATCGAGTGCGATGAGCATCGGAAGATTGTGGCCATTAAAAATGTGACCATGAATGAGCCGTTTTTCCAGGGTCATTTTCCGGGCGTTCCGGTGATGCCCGGAGTGCTTCAGATTGAAGCCATGGCCCAGACAGGCGGTATTCTCATCAACAAGATCGCCAATGCGGGCGAGCGGGTTCCGTTTTTCATGTCCATTGACAACGCCAAGTTCCGGCGCGTGGTGAGGCCGGGCGACCAGCTTCGCATCGAGATCGAAATCACCACCCTGAAGCCGCGCGTGGCCAAGTTCAAGGGCCGGTGCCTGGTGGATGGCGAAGTCGCGTCGGAAGCCGACCTGATGTGCATGCTGACGGATCAAAAGGCGGGTGCATGACGCGGATCCATCCATCAGCTATTATTCATGAGGGCGCCCAGTTGGGGGTGGATGTCGAAATCGGCCCTTATAGCATCGTCGGGCCGAACGTCAAAATCGGGGACCGGGCCAAAATCATGCCGCAGGTTTTCCTTGATGGTCATACCACCCTGGGCGCGGAGTGCATTGTTTTTCCGTTTGCCAGCGTCGGGAGCCAGACACAGGATCTCAAGTTTAAGGGGGGAACCACCTTTGTTGAGGTGGGAGCCCGCACGACGATTCGGGAATATGTGACCGTCAATTCGGGTACGGCGGACGGCGAGGTCACCCGCGTGGGCGCCCAGTGCCATATCATGGCGTATTGCCATGTGGCACATGGTTGCAAGGTGGGCGATCGGGTCATCATGGCGAACGGAGCGTCCCTTTCCGGGGATGTGCTTGTAGAAGATGACGTCGTGATCGGAGGGATGACCGGAATTCACCAGTTTACCCGAATTGGCGGGTTTGCCATGGTGGGCGGAATGGCCAAAATCACCCAGGATGTGCCGCCGTTCATGCTCGTGGATGGCTCGCCGGCCGGGGTTCACGGGATCAATTCCGTCAAGCTTCAGCGGTTGAATGTTCCGGCAGAGACTCAGGCGTTGATCAAGAAGGCGTTCAAGGTGATTTATCGCGACGGGTTGTCCACCCGGCAGGCGCTGGAACGGATTCGTGCGGAATTCACGATGGTTCCCGAAATTGAGCGCCTCATCAAGTTCATTGAGACCTCGGAGCGGGGCATCATTAAGTGATCGGTCGCCCCACGACGGAGAATTTCATGGAGACATCACGGCCACGAAATCACCTGAGTAAGGGGCGGTGGGGATGGATGCTTCCCGCGCTGGGTATTGTCTTGACGGGCTCCCTGTTGTCCCCGGCCGTGGAAGACAAGCCGGTGGCGCTCGCCTCGCCGCAGGCGACCCTGAATTTCACCTTCAGCCAGGTGGATGTCCGAACCTTTGTCAAAGTCATCAGCGAAGTGACCGGACGTCGTTTCATTGTGGATGAAGCCGTTAAGGGGCAGGTGACCATCATGGCGCCCCGGGTGCCGGTGGCCGAAGCCTATTCCCTGTTCACCCGGATTCTGGAATCAATCGGTTGTGCCGTCGTGGAAGGTCCCGAAGTGAACCGGATTGTGCTGTTGCCGACCCGGGTAATGCCCTCCGCCCCGGTCGTTGGCGAGAACGGCCGGATTTCTGGAAATGGCCTGATTACCCGTGTAATCAGGCTCCGGAATACGAATGTGGCTGATTTGCGGAAAGTTCTGGACGGCCTGACCGGGCGCGAAAAAGGCGGTTCAGCCACCATCCTGGAGTCGTCAAACCACATCATTCTTACGGACACGGTTGAAAATGTCCTCCGTTTCGAGCAGTTGATTGCGGAGATCGACAAGGCTGGAGCGGGAACCACGAGTGAGGTTGTTTTTCTGAAGTTTGCCAGTGCGGCGGAATTCGTTCAGCAGTACAACCAGGCGGCCAGCGGCCAGCGCGTAATGATCCGGGAAGGGGTTACCACCCGCAGTGGCAGCGACTTGGTCATGCTCGCCTCCCCGCAATCCAACAGCATCATTATGATCGGTCCGGCGGGGGCGATTGCCGAGGTGAAGCGGATTCTGGCCAGTGTGGATATTGAAACCACAGCCGGGCGCGGGAATCTTCATGCCATTTTCCTGCAGTACCTTTCGGCGGAAGAGGCGGCCAAAAGCCTCAATGCCCTCTTGGAACGCTCACTGGGAAAGGATCCTCCAAAGGCCGGCGAACGGCGTCGTCTTTCCGTGGAGGCCAGCTCGGCCAACAATGCCCTGCTGGTGGATGCCTCGTCCATGGATTTTCAGATGATCCGGGAGTTGGTTCAGGAACTGGACCGGATCCAGAGTCAGGTGCTGATCGAGGTGGTCATTGCCGAGGTCAGTGCGGATGATTCCCTGGATCTGGGTGTGGAAATGACGGCGCTCAATGCCCCGGCCAAGGTGGGCGATTCGGTGGTGCAGGGGGCCACGCGCCTGGGCGACAATCCGGGCAGCATTAACGATATCATCCAGAACGGGGTTTTCCCCCGGGGAATCATGGTGGGTGTGGCCAAGGGGAATCGGCTGGACAGCAGCGGGAATGTCGTGGCGAGTTATCCCGGGTTGATCAACATCAATGCGCTTCAGAAAAAGGGCAAGGTTAAGATCCTCTCGAGTGTCCCGCTCGTCGCCCAGAATAACAAGGAGGCCAGCGTCAGCGTGGTGGATAACATTCCGGTTCTTAAATCCACCATCCAGGGCGGATCCGGAACGGCGCGCGATGTGATCCAGAACATTGAGCGGATGGATGTCGGGATCAAGCTGAAGCTGACTCCCCACATCAACCCGTCCAATGAGGTGAGCATGGTGCTGAATCCGAGCATTGAGGCAATTATCGACGCCGGCGTGGCGGGGCAGTATACCCCCACGATTGCGAAGCGCGAGGTGTCCACGACCGTGACAGTGCCGGATGGCAAGACGATCGTCATCAGCGGATTGATCCGGGAAGATCGTTCGAATATCGTCCGGAAAATCCCGCTGCTCGGTTCCATTCCCATTATCGGAATTTTGTTCCGCCATACGGTTGAGAGCAAGCAGAGGACGAACCTGATTATTTTTGTCACCCCCCGGGTAATGTCGAGTGAGCTGACGGCGAAAGCGGCGACGGATTTGTGGAGCCGGAAGACGGGCTTGAATGTGACCAATACCGATGTGTCAGTCACGAGTCCGATTCCTCCCGAAAGCCCTTGAGGAGCCATGGATACTTCCGCGGATAGCATTGAGGCGGCCCGGAGCCTGGCGCTTGAATTCGGGGTGGAGTTTCGCGCGGAGGTGGGGGACGATGCGCTGGATCCCGTCCTGGTCCGGGGAATCCCCGTGGAGTGGGCCCGGTCACATGCGTTACTTCCCGTCCGACTGGAGGGCGAACTGTGTCTCCTGACCGCCAACCCCGCCGGGGTGGACAAGCATCAGGATATCGCTCTACTGGTGGGCGGCGATTTGCGCCCGGTGTTGGCTCCGCGTGAGGTGATTCTGAAGTGCATTGAGAGCTGCTATTTCAGCCGGCACGAGTCACCCGGGGATTTTCTTCGTGACTTGGATCAGAATACGGCAGGCGTCGGAAGACTTGACGACTCCCGCTCCGATGATTTGCTCAAGACGGCGGATGAGGCACCGGTCACGCAACTGGTCAACCTGATTCTCCTGGAGGCGGTCAAATCACGGGCGTCGGATATCCATATGGAGCCGTTTCAGGCGCGGCTTCGGGTTCGGTATCGGGTGGATGGTCTACTCTATGAGCAATCCAGCCCGCCTAAACACATGGAGCGTGCGCTGGTTTCCCGGATCAAGGTGATGGCGCACCTCGATATTGCCGAGAAGCGTCTTCCGCAGGATGGCATGGCGCGGGTTCGCGTGGGCGAACGGGAGATTGATATCCGGGTTTCTACCGTCCCTGTCGCGGAAGGCGAGCGCGTGGTGCTGCGGTTGCTCAACCGCGACTCCTCAGTCATGTCGCTTAGTGAACTCGGCATGCCTGGCTCGATGCTCGCGTCATTCAATTCGCTCCTTCACGTGGCGAACGGGCTGGTGATTGTCTGCGGTCCCACCGGGAGCGGAAAAACCACGACGTTGTATGCGGCCATCGGGCAGTTGGATACCCGGGGGCGGAATGTACTCACAATCGAGGATCCCATTGAATACCAGTTGCAGGATATCGGGCAGATGCAGGTGAAGCCGAAGATCGGGCTGACGTTTGCCCGGAGCCTCCGGCACATTCTGCGCCAGGATCCGGATGTTGTTCTGGTGGGGGAAACCCGTGACAATGAAACGGCGGAGATTGCCGTCAGAGCGTCCCTGACCGGTCATCTGGTATTTACGACCCTCCATACGAATGATGCGGCCAGTGCTGTGATCCGGATGATGGATATGGCTGTGGAGCCGTATCTTCTGGCTGCAGCACTACGGGGAACGCTGGCGCAACGACTGGTTCGACGTCTTTGTCCTGCCTGCCGGAAACCGGTTCCCGTTTCCGCCCGTGAACTCTCGTTGCTTGGGTCGGCGGGACGTCGCCTGGAAGGGGCGACCGTGTATGAGCCAGCGGGATGCCCCGCCTGTCTCGGCGGCTATCGGGGACGAGTGGGTATTTTTGAATTGCTGCTGGTGGACAGCGAGATTGAAGACCTGATCCGGGGCGGGGCCTCGGCGGCCCGGAACTTGCGCTCCTTGCCCGGGAAGGAAGCACGCCGTACCCTTCTGGATGACGGCGTCGAGAAGATTCTGGCGGGCGAAACCAGCCTTTCTGAAATCGTGTACGCCCTGGGGTTGTAAAGTTTTCTCATGCGCACTTTTTCATACAAGGGGTTTGATAGTTCAGGCGGGGTGCGCCGGGGCTTGATCGAGGCACAGGATCTCAAGGAGGCGCGCGAAAAACTGACAGCCCGTGGAATCCTGCCCCGGGAGGTTGTTCCTTCGGAGGGATCTCCGGCAACCGCCTTATTTGCAAGCCGTGAATCATCCTTCCGGGCCGAAAGCCGGGTCGCCTTTTATCGTGAACTGGGCGTGCTGCTTGGCGCCGGGTTGCCGATGGTGGGTGCGATGGAAATTCTGATGGAATCCCCTGAACTGGGCGTGTCTGCATCCCTGCTGGCGGGTGTGCGCGATCGGATTCGCGAGGGAGCTTCCCTGGCGGCGTCCCTGGGCGCCGCGGTGCCGCAACTCAAGCCTTACGAACGGGCCATCCTGGAGGTTGGGGAGAAGTCGGGAAATCTCGAGGGAATGCTGGAACGCCTGGCGTTTTTTGTGGAGGAGCAGGAACATCTGCGCGAAAAGATTATTTCAGCGCTGATTTATCCCACGATTATCCTGGGGTTTTCGGTGCTGGTGGCGGTGGGCTTGCTTGGGTTTGTGGTGCCGGCGGCGGCCGCGGTGATCACCGAGCAGTCCCGTGTTCCACTGCCCTGGCTGACCCGGTTCATGATGATGGCTGGCCGTGTGGCGCTGGTGGGGCTTCCCGTTTTAATTCTGGGAGTATTGGTGGGACGATCCTGGCTGAATCGACGGATGGTGGCGGAGCCCGCCTTGCGAAGCCGGCTGGATCAGACGATGTACCAGATTCCGCTGGTGGGGCGGGGATATATGATTGTGGCGAACCTGCGGTGCGCCCGGACCCTCGCCATCCTGTTGAAGGGCGGGGTAGGCCTGGTGGATGCGTTGTCGCTGGCAGGGCGTTCAACAGGAAGCGCCTGGGTAGCGCATCTGATGGAGAGGGAGGCTGAATCCGTCCGGCATGGAAGCAGCTTGGCCGATGCCATCCGGCGCATTCCGCCCCTGGCCGGGTCATTGCCGGCGTGGATTCAGGCGGGAGAGGCCAGTGGCGCCCTGGAGAAACTTCTGGATACGGCGGGTAATGCCTACCAGCACCAATGGAACCGGTTTGTGGCCCGGACTCTGAGTTGGTTGGAGCCCGTGCTCATTCTCTGCATCGGCGTTTTTGTCCTGCTCGTGACCCTATCCGTCCTGTTACCCATCCTGTCGTTGAACAAGATGTTGGGATAGGAGTATTTCCGTACTTTACACGGTATTCCCAATCAGGTATATGGAGTGCTCCTTTTTCATGGGGCGGTAGCTCAGTTGGTAGAGCACCACGTTCGCAACGTGGGGGTCGAGAGTTCGAGCCTCTTCCGCTCCACCACTAAAAGTGGTGAAAATATCGAAAAAAGCCAATAAAACGCGTTGTTTTTGAATAATCAACGCGACTTTGACTTTCTCCGGAAACAGTTTGAAAATGGCTGATTTTCGGGGGTCATTACACAACTTTCCACACAACTTTATTGGCCCTTCTTGAACGGCGTTTCCATAAAAAACTTGAGTGTTTCGGAATAATTAGGCCTTGCTGAGTTGTGTTATAGCCGAAATCAGGAGGCTGAGTCTGATTCGCTGCTTTATTCCCGCCATTTGAACCAGGCATACCAAGAGGCCGTGACTCCAAGGAATCGCGTACCGGCCTGCAGGATTGACATCCGATATGCGCGCTGAACTCGATAGAACCGGGCATTCGCTTCCCAGCCACCGTGACCGGTTTGCCAGTCGAAGTCATGCCGAAGGCATGGCGGGAAGTATTTCGTCGGCCAGTACATCTCGGAGACACAGGTACAACCATCACAGTCCTTGAACCAATCCCAATGCTTGGAGTCGAGTGCTTCCCGGACGAGGGCCTGAATATCGCGTGGCACGCTCAGAACGTCAAAGGATTCAATGATGCGGTGATACTCGGTCGCACGGTCCAATCCCATCCCAGTCACCCCGCCTGAGGTTCCCTGGGCCGCCTTCCCCTTGCATGAACACCCGCACGTCTTTTTCTTGTCCCGTTCATCATTCATAATTCAATTTCCTCAATCGTTCTCCTTGTGCCGGATGCACGGCCGCTCTTTCAGGTTGGCAGCCAGTTTCATGATGGCGTCCGACAACTTGTCCAACCGCTTTCCGAACTGGCATCCCTGGCAGTAGATGATCCAGACGCAGAAGCAGCACACGCCGCCGAGGATGGCCACCAGCGGCCATCGCCCGATCGCGTCGAGACTCTCTGAATCGGGCAGGGCGGCCGCCGTGGTTGCCCCCAGCGCCGCGCCGCCCGCCACTATGGCTTCAATTTTTCCTATCACAGCAAGCCCTCCTAATACTTTGCCCAGAACTCAATCTTCATTCCCCGGACATACCCGTAACCGCCGGCCGTCCCGCCGCCAGGCGCATTCGTCGGCACCACCCAGTATTCCATCTCAATCAGCCCGCTGTCCGGAGCCGGGGCAAAAGCCGTGAGAGTCGCCATTGAAAGGTTGGTAAGGGTGGTACTCGCCTGGAACAATCCGCTGGTCGCGCTCGACCAGGCTTTCAGGCCTCCCTCGCGCCACCGGCAGGCCATGGCGTAGGTGCCGGTCTTGGAGTGGTAGGTGAACCACTGAAAAGTCACGTTCGAGGAATATCCCAGGGGCGCCGGGCATGAGATCGGCCCCGCGAATTCGGTCTTCGTCTTGTCATGCTTGGTGAATACCGCCCCGCCGTTCGAATTGGTCAGGGTCTCCGTGGGGCAGGTGTAGAGGTAGTCGGCCGGGATCCACCCATAATGGTTCGTCACATTTCCCATGGACGCCGCCACTACGGTGCCCGTCGGAGTCGATGTCACCTTGATATTCTCACCAGCCCGGATCGGCAGGTTGGTCAGCCATCCCAAATACGAAGTGTCGCTGGTCGATTCAATAAGGGCCCCGTCAATCACCCAGTGCTCAGGCCTTGTCTTTTTCCCGCCCTCCGCCAGGCAGAGGATCGACGCCAGAATTAGTCCGCCAAAAATCAACGCCGCGTATTTCACGTCAGTTTCCTTTCCGGATGATCTGGACCTGCCCGTTGGTCACCGTGCTGCCTAACTGCAGGGCATCCCCATACTCAAACGGGAAGTCCGCCTCCGGGATCCAGACGACGGTGCTGGCATTCGTCACGGAGAGACTGCCGATCAGGTAGGTGTTTCCCTGGCTCACCCGGGAGACCGTCAGGGCGGCATTCGTGACCGCCGCAAACTTCCACAAGACAACCTCCGGCATCCACACACTGTTGATCTGCTGATTGGTCACAGCGATCGACGCATCGTTGAGCGGATAGGTCTGTGCCCAGGGTGCCGCATAGACCGCGCCAGCAACAACCAACATCCCCAAGATTGCGAACAGGTTTTTCATTGTCTCTCCCATCTTGAAAAAAGTTTTCACCAAAGTCTAAAAATCAACAACTCACGGCCGCCCGATATCCGCATCAAGGACATTTGTCACGACCCCGGCCACAAATACCAACTGGGTTCCGCCCAGAATCATGAACCGGCCAGCCGCCCCCAGCGCCAGTTCATTGGCCGTCACCGTCTGGAAATTGGGACTAGTCCCGTTTGTCACCGTTGCCCGGTACCGGGCATCGTTGGTTGAGACATACCCCTTGATGGCGGCCGGGTTGATCCCGCCGTTGCCGTCGACGACCGGGTGCCCCCGGAAATGGAACCATCCGTTGCTGACGGCCGTTCCCCGCCCGATCTCGGCCGTGTCAATAAAGCATGAAGGAACAACCGCGGTCACCCCGCCTTCCTCGCCGCCGCCCACGGCGACATTCCCCAGGCCGTTCCCGACCGCATTGGCCCCGATCCCAACACCAGAAGAATACCCGCTGGCCGAAACGCCTACGGCCGCGCCGTTGGCGCTACCCACGGAAAACGACCCGACCGCCACCCCATATGACCCCATGGAGCCATAACCGATCGCCGCGCCGGTGACTCCGTTGGCGGAATACCCCACGGCCGCCCCGCAGGCGGATCCATTCGCCTCCTGGCCGACTACCGCGCCGAAACTGGATCCATTGGCTACCTGGCCGAAAGCCGCACCGTATTCGTTCCCATTCGCTTCAAGCCCGACCGCCGTGCCGTCGATATTCACGACGAATCCGGAGGGTGGGGGAACATTTACCAATCCAGCACCGTTTCCGAAAAAACCTGCCCCCGTCGCCCAGACCGACCCTGCTGTGACCGACTTGGCTCCGTGCGAGGCATTCCCATCACCCACGACAATTGCCTGGCTATTGCTGGCGAGCCCGCCGCCCAGGACAAGTACGCCACTCCCGAAGAAACCGTCGCCCATGGCCCAGAAAGCCCCGGCCGTCACGGACTTGGTTCCATGCGAACCCAGGTCATCCCCGACTACGACCGACTGGCTGTTGCTGACCGTCCCGGCCCCCAGCAGGATCGATGCATGGGCGACATCGGTAATCACTGCCTTCTGGCCGCCTGATAGGTTCCCCAGGAGAAGAGACCCTTTCCCGCGATTCGTCACGGTCGCCAGAGGCCCGTAAGCGCCAAGGACAAATGTCCCTTCGCCGCTCAGGTACATTTGTCCCTCATTCTTGCCACGGAACTGCGAGCCCGGCCCGCCGATCCACATCCAGCCGGTGTTGTCTCCGGCAAATTGGAACGAGTTCCCATTGGTGACAATTGTCCCGCTGTTGTTCCCGCTCATCGGCTCATAGGTCGTGAAAGTCTGAATCACAAACCCCTGCTGGGTCGGGTTCAGCCACCCGGCCAGACACGTTCCAATTCCCACACCCACCGCCACCCCCAGAACTATCGCCATCTTTTTCATACTGACTCCTGACTTCTGCATTCTGACTTCTTCGTGAACCGGGGCGTCCCGCCATCACCAATCGTGTCCACCGCCCGGATCCTTCCCGTCTGGACCATTCGCAGCCAAACATTCGCCTGGGTGACCAGGCTGTAGACCTCCGGGGCGAACTGGACACCCATTTCCATCCCGAGATTGAAAATCACCATGTCCAGGGCATGCCGAAATCCCGACACCGGCACCTTCGTGATGTCCGGATCCATCACGTACCAGGGGTAAACCTCCACGGTCTCACGGAACATGTTGACGGTTTCCGCCACGATCTCGGCCAGCCGGTTCACCTTTGACGGGTTCGCGTCTACCCAGGACCGGTATAGGTTCCCCATATCCGTTGGCAGGGCATTCAGCACCGTCTCACTTGTCAATTCTTTCCACCCGCTCACCAGTCACCCCCGTAAACCAAAGCGGGGGCCCGGATTTCTCCAGGCCCCCGTCCCCCCGCAAACCATCCTTACGAAACGGCGACGTTCAGCCGCACGCAGGCCGCGCTGTTCGTCACCTTCACGTCTTCCGACCAGTCGAACTTCGCCACCTCGACGCGACCGTCATCGCGCATGTAGGAGCCCGGCACCATGAACTTGTTCATGAGACGGAACGTCTTCATGAAACTCGGGTCACGGCGACTCGGGGCATCCTTCCGAGCGAAGATCAGCACCGTATTGTCCAACAGGAACTCGATCCCCGCCGCCTTCCCCTCGGGGGCGGTATCGTAGATCATGTAGGAGGTCCGCACATCCGGCGTCCCGATGAACATCTGGCTCGCCGACTGTTCAGTCGGAACCGCCAAACCCAGATCGGACTTGCCGCGGCCATTACATACGACAAACCGCCCGCGCACCTTGGCCTGATTCTTGAAGATCTTCCAGGCCGTGGC
>CAJBSZ010000348.1 GCA_903958395.1 uncultured bacterium
ACCAGGCAATGACACAGGGATGATTGCGGTCACGCTCCACCAGAAAGCGCAGGTCGCGCAGATTGTCCGGCGAGGATCCGATCAGCCGGTTCTCGTCGAGTACTAGAATCCCCAGCTTGTCGCACAAATCCAAAAGTTCAGGAGCGGGACAGTTATGCGAAGAGCGATAAGCATTAAAGCCCCACTTCTTCATTTGCAGCAGCCGCCATTCTAACAAGGCATCGGGCACTGCGACGCCAACACCGGCATGATCCTGGTGATTGCATGCGCCCTTGATCTGTACGCGCTTGCCGTTCAAAAGAAATCCGGCCTGCGGATCGAATCGCATTGATCGCACGCCAAAAGTGCTTTCCACGCGGTCCACCGTTGCGCCGTTGATCTGCAACTCCACCACATAGCGGTACAAGTATGGAGTATCGCACGACCATAATTTCGGGGAGGGAATGGATAAATCTAGGAGTCGGTTCTCACCGATGACAACCGCCCCGGATTGGTCGGCCACGGTCTGCCCATCGGCATCAAAGATCAGGGTTCGCGTTTTCAGCGAGGCCGGCGCCGATTCCCCGGAATTCCCGATCGTCACCCAACCCGCCACCTTGCCTGTGACGTCGGCGACCACTTTCAGCCCGTGAGGTGCCACGCACAATGGGCCGGTCTTCTCCATCCATACATGCCGGTACAGGCCCGCACCCTCATAAAACCAGCCCTCGAATTTCGTGGCGTCCACACGCACGGCCAGCACATTCTGCGCTCCGTAGTTGATGTAGTCGCTTATATCGAAACGAAACCCCGTGTAGCCGCCCTCGTGTCGGCCGATACGGTAACCATTGAGCCACACTTCCGTGTCGCGGAAAGAACCATCGAAAACGAGACTGAGCCGTCGGTCCTCGTCCGTTTTTGGCACTGCAAAAGACTTGCGGTACCAGCCGATGGACGTCTCGGGAAACATCGGACCGACCGGCTTGTAGCCGTGATCCATCACGCGCCAGGGGGTCTGCGGGAAATATTCCTTATTCGTCATGAACGGCAGCTCCACCGCCCAGTCGTGTGGCAAATCTACGGTGCGCCACGCAGAATCGTCGAATTTGATAGTAATTGCGCCGAACCCATGCTCGGTGGGGCCCGCCTTCGCTAGTGGCATGCCGATGCAATATTGGAAATCCTTAATCTTGTCTGCTGCATTCCCCAGCGCAAATTTCCAGCCTTCGTCCATTGTAATTTTCTCCCTGACAGCTGGGGGTGTTCCTGGCTGTTCTTCCAATTTGTCGGCCGCCCATCCCGCTGATCCAGTCAGCGAAGTAATCAGCGCCAAAAACACAGTCACTGTTCGGTTTTTCATATGATTTCCCATATTTTATAGCGGAAGCGTTGGAGTGATCTCGATGTCTTTAAACGCATTGGGATGGTAGCTTGAACCGATGTACGGCATGTAAGTTTGGCCACGATCCTTGCCGACGGGGCTGTCGAATATGGTGCGTCCATCAACCGAGAAGTGGATGCGTGCCCCACCGGTTGCCGTCGTGCCGTCGTAGGAAAATTCCAAGGCGTGCCACTGGTCCGCGATGGCGGCGTCCAGTTTGCCTTCCGCGACGACGGTTTTCCCCGTTCGCACCGACCACTGCCCCGTTTTCTCCAACCGGCAATAAAGAGCAGATTTTTCCGCCCGTGCGCCAACCTCCACATAGCCGTCCTGAATCCGGGTGCGCAACCGGAAGACAAACCGCGATGCCGGAGCCATGCCACCGAACACCGAAGAACATTGACCTGATGACTTGACGTGCCAACTGTTGCCCGGCTTTGGCAACACTTGCTGGAGCACATTGTCGCCCCCGTGCTTCACGATTTCAAACGTCCCCTCCAGATCGCACCAGAAATGCGGCCTGGAATGCTCGGCATAGGCGCTGAAATCATCCTTCCATGCGTCGGGCTTTGCCTCGGCCGGAATAGCGTGGGCGGGCACTCCTTTAGCCTGCCCGGTGGTGGTGGTCAGAGAGTAGACCGATTGCGGCGCCAGATCAATGCGCACGCAGCCGTCTTTGACCGGTAAGGCGGCCACTTCCACGAATTGCGATTGGGCGTCCGATTTCCAGACATGGACCGTTTGCTGGTTCAGCGTCGGCGCAATCCGGAGCGCCAGCGGCACGGTCTTATCGTCCGTCACGGCGACAAAGCTCCAGTCCTTGCCATTGGGCGCTTTGAATCCAGCATAAGCGCCCTTGAATGATTTGGGCGCGAAGCGGCCCACGGCGCGATCGAGAAATTTCCACCCCGGCTCGACGAACTGCGTCAGATGCGCCACGCACCAGAGCGCCGGAAAGACCTCGTAACGGCCGTTCCACGGCTCACGCGCCGTAAGGAAGCCGGTGTCCTGCCATCCCATTCCCGACGGCACAGACCAAAACGGCGCCCAGACTAACGACTTGGTAATGCGCAGCTCATTATACTCGCGCAAGACGTTGCGAAGGTAATGCACCCCGAGATCGAAGCGTCCGCCCGAGCACGAGTAGTCTTCGGAGGACCACAATCGCATGCCCGATTCGAGAAATCCGGGCGGCAGCGGGCGATCGTCCTTCAAATGTTTCATCCAACCGACCGGGTAATGATAGCCGATCGCCCCGATCGCCTTGGCCAGTTCCGGATAGGCGAGAACTTCGTCAACGAAACGCCACGGCTTGCCCGTGCGGTTATAGACATCGGCCCAGACGATCTGCACATCCTTGTAGCCGCGCCGATCCAGGGTCGGACGCAAGCGGTCAACGACGAATTCGCGCGAAGGCGCGATGAGGCTGGCAAAGTCTTTAAAATTGTCCAATTCGTTCTGGCAACCCCCGACATACTGGAAGTCGAGGCCGTAGTGCTGTTTGGCCACATCAAGAAAGGCCACGACCCAATCGGCGGCCACCTGGTCGAGATACGCTCCGGTGAAATAGGGCGTTCCCCACGGCAGCACATCGAGAATAACCTGTGGATTACGTTTCCGCGCCTCAGCTGCCAGCCAAAGTTCCCAGCCGCGCGGCACGGGGTTGGTCAACTCTTCTGGCGTGACCGCAGGCGACGGCTCCGCGATGCAGGTCGAGTTCACTCCCGAGCCAAGCTCTACCTTCAGATGCTGAAAGCCTGCGCCAAATTTGGGCCGAAAGAGAAAATCCAGAATGTCGCTACGATAAGGCTCCGGGTAGTCGGCGAGCAGGATCGAAGAACTCGCGCTAACCCCGCCAATCCCCTCGAAAACCCTGCCGGGCGAATCTGGATTGATTTCGATGATTTGAGGATCATTGCCCGTTTGCAGCGAAGTGTCCGTCCGGGGCACAGCGGTACTCGGAGGCAGCGGTTTGTCGCCCTCCACCGCCCATCCTTGTGTTCCCATTGCCAGCAGACTGGCCAGCACGACCGATGCGAGGATTATTGGTTTGATCATGATTAGTTTTTACCATTGAGTTTTGTTGTTCATTTTTATTGCTCTGTCATCAACCGTACCGGACCGAGCAGGCCAGATGGAAGCCGCTTGTGCTCGTTTTTCCCCTGTGGCTGGTAGTAGTATTCAACATTAGTCTTGGTGCGGCGCTGTTCTTGAGGTAATTTGCCGTCGCCAATCAGACGGTTGGGCCAGAGGTTGACCACTTCGATCTCCAGCTCGTTCCCATTCTCTTTCACCGCGCCGGTCATATCCACCCGCCGCGGAGCGCACCAGACTACGCCCAGGTCCTTGCCATTGAGCCGGACCCGAGCCGTCTCTTTCACGGTGCCCAGATCGAGATAGATCTTGCCCACCATCGGATTGGCCAAATCAAACGTCTTGCGATAGAACGCCGTGCCGCTGAAGCTTTGGATCGCCGGTTCCGGCCGCTTGCTCCAGTCCTCCAATTTTTCGAAGCTCACTTTGCCGCCCGTGCCGTTATCCGGATAGAACCATTGCGGGTCAAATTGCACATCCCACGCCCCAGCTAGCTCATGGATTGGCTTAAGTTCAGGAAAATTCTTTTTTTCGCTCTGATTTGTGATTCCTGACGGCTGACCATTGCCTCGAAACACCACGAATATTCCACCATGAAGTTCGAATTCCAGCGGCACGATCGTGCAGCCGTTCTTGACGCTGAATATCGGCAAATCCCGACGAGTCCCGCTGACCGGATCCCATAATTCCGGCCGACGGCCCGCAATTCGGAAAGAGGCATCTACCCTGGTCAAGCCTCCGGGATTCGCCAGGAAATAAAAATCCGCTTCCTCCGTGACGCGATGAATGAAATTGATCTTGCTTCCTGTGGCACTGAAATCCGGCTCCAGCTCGTCCTCGGCCAGAACCTCCGCGATCGACTGGCCGGAAATGATGCGGCCCTGGCCGACTTTACGCTGCTTCACTTTGACGCCATCAATATCGCCCCAAAGCGTGTCAGCGGTTTCCTTCACAAACTGGTCGCATTGCGGATAATCCTTCAACCCAGGATCTGACTGTGGCTTGGGACCGACAATGGTGGCACCGGCCAGTGCCAACTCCTTAATCTTTGCCACCACTTCAGTCGGCATCCGCGTGCTTTCCGGCAGCACCAGGTAGCGATAGCTCATTCCGTCGGGAAGCATCAGCCGCCCGTCCTTCACTGATAAGCGCGACAGTAGTACTTCGGTATTGCAGACGTCGTAGTCGTAGCCGTTCAACTTGTATTTTCCGGGATCGACGGCGTTGGGTGCCCAATCGCCGTAGTAGTAGAGCACATCTGCCACAAACCGCCCCGACTGGAGCATCGCCTGACAACGGTCCACATAAGTCAGCCAAGAGCCGGCCGCCATATCCCACCACGTGACGTTGGGATTGAAATGAGTACCCGCGCCGTATTCATAACCCGGCTTGCCATCCTGGGTGCGCTGAGAGGTCATGGTATGGAAAACAAATCGATTAACCCCCTCGCAGAAAGCCCGGTTCGCAAACGGTTTCAAATGAGACGGTGCCTCTTGCCAGTGAGAAAATGAGGTGAACGCCTCCGCTGAAGCGGTGCGACGGCCGTAGATGTGTGAGGCTATGGCGGTCTGTTTTGAATAACTTAAATCACCCATCCAGAACTCGCCCATTGGACGAGCGCAACGGCCTAGGTTCTTCAAGGCATCCATGCAGACTGAGCCGGACCAGGGTGGACCACCTGCTTCGCACTGGATCTCCAACCCATGTTCAGCCGCGCGTTTCGCAAAATGGCCATAGCTCCCATCCGCCATGCAGTCGGCAACCGTCTTGCGATAGTCATACAGAAAGCGATCGGAAATCTCAGCGCTACCGACCAGCTTGCCCGCCAGCACCGGCAGATACGGGCGTGGGTCATAGCCACGGTACTCCTTGAATTGATCAAGAATCCGCCCGGTCCAGTTGGGGAATCCGTCCTCGAAACTGTCGGTATGCAGGTATTTGAAAACCTTGCCCACCTGCGGGCCTGCATCCTCGATCAAGATCTTCCCGAGATTGGCAAACATCAGGTCAACCGAATCGGGATTGAGCCAGTCGATTTCGAGCCATGTCTTTGGGTCGCCTTCAGGCAGGATACAGCGCACGTCGCAACCCATGACCACGTGGCCGATCCGCTGAATGGTCCACCGGCCTGGCGGGACCTCCCATTCCAGCGAACCGTCCGGCTTGAGCCTGGAAGTGAGATCCATGACAGCGGCAACAGGCCTGTCGCCGGGTTGCGAAAGCCAGGGCGGCAGGAGTTTCTTGCCATGCTGGGGAAAGGAGAAAAGGTCCATATCCTGGCGATTGCTCTTACCAGCAAAGAGTTTCCGTCTTTCAACGCCGAGATCGGACGCGCCATTTTCTGCCTCACGAAAGCCAATCACCGCTGTGTCACGGTAATCGGCCTTCTCCTTGGGCCATTTCACATAATGAGTCACATTGCCGTAATGTGGCGCATCATATCCGCCACGATGTTCTGGCACTGGCAACACATCGGAAAATTGCTTCGGACCCTCGACCGTGATCAGCGATTGGACATACCACCGCGAACTGAATTTTGGCGTGATCCATGGACCACCCATGCACCATCCGCCACTGCAGAAATTAACGCCCAGTTCCAGGCCCAACCGGGCGCATTCGCTCACCGCATGCTTGTAAAGTTCCCGCCACTCCGGCGACAAAAAGATCGGGCCACGCGGCATGGGCGTCACGCCATAGTCATTGCCGGTGCAAACCAGCGTCACCCCACCCATGCCCTTGGACTTAAACTGCTCCAGGTCGCGGGTAATACCTTCTTTGTCCACCAAACTGTTGAACCACCACCAGAAACACGAAGGTCTCGTAGATGTAGGAGGATTGATAAAATCATTTTCCAGGTTTTCCGCCGCCCACCCGTGAGTTCCCATTGCCAGCAAACTGGTCATCAGGACTGCGGCGATGATTGCTTGTTTATTCATGTTTATTCCGTTGTTCATTTCTCGTGATCGGGTTTAAAATATATCTATCTGGAAGCGGAAAATCTGTATGAGCCGGAGCCCACTTCGTAAACCGCCGAGCCGTTTTCCATCTTCAGGAACTTCACGCCGTCGACCTGTGCCGCCGGTTTTCCTGATTCCATCACCGCGGCCGCGGCCTGGGCCGGTCCGCCTTCGCCTGGCTTCGGCGCGACAGGTACATACACCGTCGCCTGCGTGTTGGGCGGAATGGTTACATCCATGCTGATCCGCCCATCAACGAGTTTCCAATTTGAAACGATGCGGCCGTATGGTGAATCGTACCAACCCTCGGCCGAAGTTAGTCCCGTCGCAGGATCGGGCTGCGGGTTTAAGATGAACTTTTTAAAACCTGGCCCGGCGGGATCCGGGCGAATGCCCAGCACGGACTGGTAGAGCCACATGCCCACCGCGCCACCACAGGAGGGCATCTGCGCTCCACCGCCGTCCCAGCCTTCGGCCAGCACGCCATGATGCACCAATGTTTTCCAACTTGGATAGTCCTGCTGGTTGACGATGCGGTTGGCCAGTTCCGATTGGGGAGACTCCGCAAGGATCTGCAACAGATAAAGCAAAGCCACAAAACCGGTGTTATGATGATCCTTGCATGCATGGATCGTTTCGATCAACTGCTGAAAGGTCTTTAGCCGGATTTCGGAAGGCACCATGCCTAACGCCAGCGGCAGGACCTGCGCCGTCTGGTTGTCTTCCTGATTCCCGTAGCGTCCTGTGGTGGTATTAAGGAACTTTTCGTTGGTCCGTCGAGCGATGTCTTTTGCCATGGCGGCATACTTCTCACCATCGCTCGCCATGCCCAGGATCTTCGCGGTCTTGCTGACTATATTGGCACAATGATACCAGCCGGCCATCGTGACCAAAGGACCAGCACCGGTGGTAAGATAATTAGGCCCACCTTTTCCTTTTGGATTTTGCCAGTCGTTGGCCCCGTTCCATATGAGTATTCGCTCACTGGCCGCCGTGCGATCAAGAGAATGGTGCGGATCTGGAAAATCCAACGGCTTCAATCCAGCGCCGATAGACGCAATATAATCAAGGTAATCCACGTATTTTCGCATCGGCTCATAGGCCTCCTTCAAGAAACTTTGGTCGCCATAATAGAGATAATGCTCCCACGGCAACCAACAAATCATGCCGCTCCACCAGGGGCAGTTCCAATCATTCACGACTTGTCCCATGCATGGCAAAACCGTGCCCAGTAGGCCATTGGCCCGCTGATTGTCCGCCATGTCCCGCCACCACTGGCGATAGAACGCATCCACGTCGGTCAGATAAGCCGCGGTGTTAAAAAAGTTCTGCGCGTCCTGCGTCCAGCCTTGCTTCTCGCGCATCGGATCCGCCGGATAATCTATACAGTAATTGCGATGGGTGAGCAAAACGGCTTCATGCAATTCGTTCAGCAGCGGATTGGAACAGTGAAATGAACCAGTGTTCTTGAAATCCGCACCCACCTGCTGGATCCAGACGTTCTCGGTCGTCAATGGTTCTTTCAAGCCAGTCACGGTCAGCTTGGTCGGACCCGATCCCCAGACGAATCGCGGTTCCAACTGAGCGGGCCCCTTCGCCGCTAAAGTAAAATTGCACACCACTCCCCAGTCGCCCTTCATGCTGATAGTTTGGCCCACTTCCCCATTTTTGATTTCAAGATGCGGCCAACCGGTCGAGAGAGTATCAAAAAATGCGGTATTGCCTTCCACCCGACTGGGCTTGAGCCGGCCCCAGATGCGCACGCCCGGTTCCCTAGCAAGACACAGTTTGCCACCCAGAGATTCCACCAGTCCAACCGGTCGCCAGGCCTCATCCTTGAACCCGGGCTTATCCCAATCTGGTTGAGCTAGTCTTCGATCTTCGGTGTAGCCACGCCACATGTCATTAGAAACGATTTCGCTCCGAGCCCAACGCCAGGATTCATCCGAAACAATGGTCTTCCGCGTTCCATCGGCCAGTTCAACTTCAAGTTGGACCAACAAGCGCGGTTGGCCTCGGCCATTATGGCGTTCGCCAAATCCGCGTCCAGGCGGGCTGAAAAAACCGTTGCCCAAGGTCGCGCCCACAACATTATCGCCCTGCCGCAGTTGCCGAGTCACATCCACCGTGCAATAGTAAATCCGTTTGGTGTAATCAGAAAAGCGCGGGCCAAAAACCGTGTCCACTCGTGCGCCATTGATTGAAACCTCTGCCAATCCATGCGCCGCATAATACAACGTGGCTCGGCGAAGGGGGTGAACTAACGAAAACACCTTGCGCAACAGCGGCGCGGCTTGGGTCGAGCAGGCGTCATCCGGGCACGTGGCGCCGTCATTCGCCGAAGGCATGCCGTCCACCATAAAAACCGAGTGGCCGCTTTCCCAGCTGCAACCTGACTCAAGCGTCCGGCGCGTCAATGCTGCGTTGCGCCCTGCCGACCAAACCTCCATCTGCCGGATAATGCTCTTGTTGGATTTGCCGACTGCGGGTTTAAGAATCAGTATCCTGACCCGCTGGGCAGTGATGCCCTGGCCTGGGAATTCAACCACCTTTTTCTCGTCAAGATTGAAATCCTCCCCCGAACAATCCGCAATAACCTTGGGATGGTTGAAATTGATATCATCGTCGGCCTCGATCCGAAAACGCAACGGGAATGTTTCTGCAGTATGTGGATAGAGTTTGACGGTGTCGATTCGGGCCGGCGCGTCCAATTCCACCTGAGCCCACGACGGCGAACCGATCGCAATAAACCCCATTGGACGTAACTTTGGCTCCATGAACCACTGCGACGCGGAAATCCAGCGTGCTTGCCAATCCGCAGGCGTCAGCAATCCCATCGTCCATTTTTCCATGCCACTCCAAGCTGATGGCTCCCGCTCTTGAGCGGACCATATCCTCACCTTCCAGTAGCATTGCTGGCGGGAAGCCAATTCCTTGCCATCATAGGCAACATGAAGATTCTGGTCACTGACCACCTTACCGCTGTCCCAGAGATCACCTTGGTCTTTGGCCAACAATTTGGCATCTGTCGCCACCAGCACCTGGTACGCCGTCTGCCGTTCGCTGCGCCGCTCCGAATCGATTCGCCAGCTCAACTGCGGTTTGGCCACGTCAATCCCAAGAGGTTCTTTCAGATACTCGCAGCGCAGGCCCGTAACTTCCACACGTTTCGGCTCCGCCGCCAACGCTGCCCGGTCCCCCACCAGGGTTCCGATCAGCACCACCGCCATCATCCACATCCCTGGCGCACTCATATTCGTTCTCCTCTGTCTTTTCACTTACCTTGCCGCACTGAACACCAGGCGCTCACCCGCTTGCGTGGGCACTCTCACGATTCCGCGCTCGTCGGCAGTCAACTTGCGATTCCCAACCCGTATCGTCGGCCAAGGGCTGAGCAGACGCAGCTTCCCGCCCACGGTTGCGAGGATCTCCAGCCGCGTAATCTTGCCCCCGGACTGGCGAGCCGAGACCAGGAAACCGCCCTCTGCTCGTAGATTGGCAAACTCGCCATCCTTCTCTTTCGGCCAGGCGGGAAAGATGCGGAAAATGTCCCAAACGCTTTGCAGGAGCAGTTCGGAAACAATGCCGCTGGCGGCGAATTGTTCGGAGTAATTGCCATGTTTGTCGCGCGGATTGTTCATGGCCAGTGTGCCGTTGGGGCGCATGCGCTTCTCGAACTCCGCTTTCACCCAATTGTATTTTTTTGACGAATCATAATCGCTCCTTGAATTTTCTATTTTGCCGCCGCGGCCGACTCAATGATCTTGCTCTCCGAGCCGATCTGGATGCGAACCTTTTTTGGCTTGGCCGAGACGATGCGATAGTCCGTGACCTTGCCGTCCTTCCAGCTCATATCCACGGTGAATCCGCCGCGAGCACAGATCCCCTTCACTGAACCGGTGGGCCATGCCTTGGGCAAAGCAGGCAGTAAGGAAATTATGAAGGATGAAGGATGAGTTATGAATGAGGAATTCCCCGGCTCTTTCCCCCGCTTCGATTCATCATTCATCATTCCGCATTCATCATTTCCCTCGTGGCTTTGGATCAGCATCTCGCCGACGGCGGCTGCATAGCAGAAGTTTCCATCCACCTGCAGATGAGTGCTCGCATGGGCCAGACCACTTGGCCAGATGTTGTAATTAAATAATCCAATCAGAGAACGGTAAGAATTTTCAGCCTCGCCTAAGCGCGCCCATGTTGCTGCCCGGATCCCCCAGACCCACTCCCACGGCTTGTCATTGGCCTCCATGCCCGCCTCACGTGCCGTTAGCGAAACAGCCGCCGCCTTGGCCATCTGGGGTGTTCCTGCCGGCGTGATCTGTCGGCAAGGATATACCGCCAAAAGATGAGACGTGTGGCGATGATAGTCCTGTGGATTATCGATGTCGTTAGCCCATTCTTGGAGTTGGCCCCATTTGCCAATCTGCGGTCCCAGCAGCCGACTGCGCATCGAGTCGACTTTTTTCATGTATTCTTGATCGCGGCCCAGGATTTTCGAGGCTTCGATGAAATTACTGAACAGCTCGTACACCAGTTGCTGCTCGTAGGAATTCCCCTCCGCCGCGCCACCGTGCTCAGGAGAATGGCTCTCCGGGCTCACCAGCTTGCCGTCGGGGCGTTCCTTAAGGTTGTCCTCCCAAAACTCGCAAAGTTCTTTGAGGATCGGATAGGCGCGCGTCTCCAGATAGGACCGGTCCTGGGTAAATGCGTAATGATCCCAGATGTTCTGAGCCAACCAGGCGGCGTCGCCGAGGACGAATTTGTAACTGCCGCCCCCAAAGAGTCCGTTCTCTGAGGTAAATACGAACCCGCGGATCTTGCTGGCCTTGCTACCGGGTTCTGGTATTGCGGGGATTTCTTTCACCTTACCTTTAACACTCACGCTCCAAAGCCTCTGCGTGGCGGCACGCTTGGGCGGGAGCACCGACCAAATCCACTCAGAGAACGGTTCAAAACAGCCTGTCAAATTCGCCTGATCCACAAACCAGTAATTCATTTGGAAATTGATGTCGGTATGAAAGTCGCTGCGCCAGATGGGGGCATTTTTGCAATTCCAAAGCCCTTGAAGATTCGCAGGAATCCCTCCAGAACGAGAACAAGAAATCATCAAGTAGCGGGCATATTGATAAAGAAGCACCTCCAATTCCGGATCCACGGAAGCGACCTGACTGGGCGTATTGGTGGAGGCTTCCACCCGCCGGTGGGCTTCCAGCCGTTTATCGGTGGGCAGCCGCCGCAGCGCGTCGTCACTGCCGCCCAAATCCAGGCGCAAGCGTCCAAAAAGTTTTTGGTAATCCTGAATATGCTCGTTCAGAAGCGTGGCGTACGGCATCGTCGCCGCTTTGTCCAAACAGGCCGCAAGCGCCGCATGGGGATGCGCACCGCGCCACCCCTTGGCGTGGTCCTGCACGAAATCCGTCCCCGCCGCAAGGAAGACGGTCATGGCGCTGACGTTGGTGAAGGCGAGCTTCCCATCCTTGGCCTCTACGGTTCCCCCTTCGGGCTGGAGCAAAACCTGAGATTCATAATCCAAGGCGATGGTATAAGGACGGTCCTTGGCGCCAAACGACGATGCCGCCATTGAGCCCACGCTTTTGGGACCCAATGCGGCGGCCTTGGCCAATGAGCCAGAGGCGGTGATCCGTTGTCCGGTCGCCGATATCGTGGCCTCGTGCGAATCGGTGAGTGAAAGTATTCCGGAATAGGCGCCCGGCTTGTCCGCGGTGAAACGCAAGACGATGATTCCATCCGGATGGCTGGCGAAATACTCGCGCCGGTAATTGACCCCACCGCTCGTATAGGTGATCGTATGCAACGCGTGGGCGAGGTCCAACTCCCGGCGGTAGCCGGTTCCATTCGGGTGACAGAACTCAAGGAAAAGTTCACCGAAATTTTGATAAGCGCCGGTGTCCAACTCGTCGCCAACCCAGAGACTATTCTCGTTAAACTGGAGGTGTTCCTTCGCCATCCCGCCAAAGATCACCGCCCCCAGGCGGCCATTGCCAATCGGCAGTGTCTCAACAAACCAGACCTTGGCCGGTTGCTCATACCACAACTGCGACCCAGCCGGTGGCGTCTCCGCAGCCCCTGCCACCAGACTACATGTTAGAACTCCGAGTGTGATCGTTTTTTTAATCCAACTGTTTTTCATTTTTCAAGGACTCCTGTTTGCCATGTCGTGGAATGGGCAGACTTCTCCGTCAGCAGGTCGATCTCGCCCACCGCCACGCGCTTTTTCGCATCAAGGCTTCCCGTTGCAACCAGACGGATATATCGGCCTTTGACGGGTGCAGGGAACAGAACCTTCTGAACTTGTCCGCTATTTGTGAACGTCCCTTTCGCCACAGGGGTCCCCCACTCGCCCGACTTGTCACTGACGTAGAACTCATAACCAGCGAAGCGGCCCTCGGCCGACTCGTACATCCAATTGAAATCGGATTGTGCAGGCAAGTAGGTGAAGCCCGTCATCCCAATCGATGTATTCAGGTCAACCTGGATCTCGTGCGGCAATGTCCCCTTCTGCCCACTCCGCCACTGGGTGTTGGGGTTGCCGTCGATGGCCCGCTGTCCCTCACATCCTTTGTCCTCACTGCTGACATAAATCACCTTCGCCTGATAGCGTTCCTGCAGGTTCGGATCGCGGAAAAGACCGGTGATCGCCTCGGTTGTCAGTGTCTCTTTTGGCGCAAAGGCGGGCGAGGCCATGTAGGTCAGAAAACTATGTCGCATCTGGCGTGCCACCGGCCGCTGATCCAGCTTGTCAACGATGTCCATGCTGCAGACCAGCAGTTTGCCGTTGCCGATGCGGGCTTCAAACACATACGCCAGATTGCGGCAGGAGAACCATTCATCGATCGCCCGCACCAGTGGCTGGACCGGGGAACCCAGATGGTTGAGCATAATTGGGCGGGAAATCTCCCGCTCTTTGCTCGAGGACGTGGTGGAACTGCCGCCCAACAGTTCCCACCATTGCCAATTGGAATAGAAATCGGTGGGAAATCCAGCCAGGGCCGGATGGGTCGTGTCGCACAGGATCCCGCTGGTATGCACCGCCTGCTCGGAGAACGTCAGCCGGTTCCAGAAAATCGGCGCGAACGAACCATAGGTCTGGCCCTTTAACCGGTTGGGTTCGGGAACCAGCAACACCGATCCGCCCGCCTGGAGGGATGCTTTCGCTTTCTCATCAAAGGTGCGGGTCACATGGACCGTGGCCTCCAACGCCCTGTCATCGGTCTTGGCTGGATAGACCCAAACCCCCCAGCTATTGGTAAACTCCGTCCCCTTGAGACGGACCTCGAATTGGAGTTGCTGCGCTTGCGCGAATGGGGTCAACGCTGTCCGCACTGTTCCCAACGGCGTCAAGGTACCGGTCGGGACCTTCAACGGCGGCAATTCGCCGGAGAGGACGGTTTTGCCGGACGCATCGCGGAAGGTCCAGACGGGCTTGGCATCCAACACCGCCGGGCCGAAATGCGCGACTTCCACCGCCGCCTCGAACGGCTGGTCGGCGGTGAAGGTCATCTGTTTCATCCGCGCCAGCGGGACCGTCGAGCTGCAGAACCGACGGAACTCGGCGGGCGTCGCGTAGCCTTTGGATTCCCAGAAGGAATCGAGTACTCCGACGGGGGCCATCCCCTGCCCGGAAAAATCCTGCAAGCCAAGCAACTGGAACCCGCCAAAACCCGGCGTACGCAGGGCCGCCTCGATCTCGGCCTTATAGAGCAACACCTGGAAACGGCCCGAGGCCATCATGAAATCCTTGGCCAGCGGGAGCAACCCCGACTTCTTCATGATGTCGCGGGCGATCTCAAGTGCGCCATATCGCAGGAACCCGTCATACTTGGCGATCTCGTCCAGATTCGGAAAAGCACACCATTGGCCAACTTCATGACCGACGACCGGAACCTTGTACATCGCCACGATGCGACGGTAATCCGCCTCGGTTTGCGGGCGGTCGCCCAATCGCAAGGGAGCGAATCCGGACAAACGTGGTTGCAAGAGGACATGATACTGGTTTTCGGGAAGAGCTGGGTCCCAGGTGCAACCGGAAAAGCGCCGCCGCAGATCGCTGGCCGCAAGGCGTGTTACGACCGGTGCCAGAAACGGGCCGCTACTTTTACCCGACTCATTGGCCATTGTCATCAACACGAAGGAAGGATGATTGCCATATGTCTTGAGCATGCGCATCGCTTCGGGCTCGATCCACCCATCGATCGGCTTGCCTTCGCCCAACCGTTGCCACGTGGAGCTTTCCGCCTGTAAATACATCCCCAGTTCATCGCCTGCCTGGAATGCTGCCTCTGGCGGGCACCAGGAATGGAAGCGTATGTGGTTGATGCCATACTCGCGGCACGTGCGCATGATCTTCTTCCATGACTCGACATCCATCGGCGGATAACCGGTCTTGGGGAAGATGCAGCAATCCAGGGCACCACGCAGAAAAATCCTCGAGTCATTGATCGTGAACTGCGTCCCCTGCTGGCCAACTTCCCGCATGCCGAAGACCACCTCCCGCGTGACCGGTTGGCCATTTTTTGAGTCAAAATGCAAGCTCATCCGGTAGAGCGCCGGGGAGAACTCGTCCCAGAGTTGCGCCCCCTGACCCAGTGGATATTCAACCTCGCTGCGGCCATTCGTGCCCGAGAGTTTCAGCGCTATCGTCCTGGATTCAGGACGATGCGGCACGGCGCTGTTGAAACTCTCTGCGGAAACGCTCAGTTCACCGGTTGCATCCTGCGCTTTCAACGCCGACCAGCTCACCACCACCTTGGCAGACCGCTTGGCCAGGTTGGGATAGACCTGGACATCCTCAAACCGGAAGGCCGGACTATATCGCTCCAGGCGAATCGCGCCGATGACGCCGTTCCAAGCCGTCTGGGTTTCATCGCTGACACTGTGTGCGGAGCCGCCAACGTTCACGATGAGAGCGTTGTTGATACGGATGGTTAGCCGGTGCTCGCCGGGTGTGAGCAGCGACGAAAGGTCGTAGTCATGCGGCGTGCCCAGACTGTCCCGCATGCCCGCTTCGGCGCCATCCACCCAGACGGTTGTCTGCCAGTGGGGTCTTTCCAGATGGAGCACGACCCTCTGACCCTCCCACTCGGGCGGGATTTTCACTGACCGCTGATACCATGCCGAACCGATGTAATGCCGTTTGGGCACCCCGCACATCGGCATCAGAAAGTCATCGGACTTCAAATACGGCACAAACCGAGGATCGTTCGACCAACCGAGCATGCTGGTCCAAGGCGTTTTAGACGATGGCTTGTTCCCAAACCCTTGCGCCTGCAGCGAGCCTGGCAGTTGCACGGAATCGGTGGTTTTCAGATCCGCTGCGAACCACGTCTGCTTCACACCAACATCCTGCGGATCGAGCATCAACCGCCAAGCGCCATCCAAAGGCAAGGTCGCTTGATGTTCATCGGCGTAAAGGGCTGCGCCCATCAACATCGATGTCAATAATACGGCTCTTATCATAAGACTAGGCCTTGCCCCAGACCGGCACCTCCACGCCCGCCTGAAACACCATGTGGTCAGAGAAAATACTCGGCACGCTCACGCCCGCGTTCGCCACGCCGCCAACCAATAAAAAGGCCAAAAGACCGCTGCATAGTCTAAATTCCTTGTGAATGCTCATCTTCATTCCCCTGTTTCTTCTGCCGGGGCCTGAAGGCCGATCTTGCGAAACCAATCCCCGGCAAACCATTTCTGAGTCACCCGGGCATCCTTCGGACCCAATACCATCGGTTGTTTGTTCCCAAGTTATTTGGTCTATTGGGTTTGCGCATAAGTTGCATATCAATCTTCTGCGCAGAGTCTAGCACCACCCGCCTATGCAAGCACACACACCTGTTACCGATATATTACCGATATCCGGGGGGGGGGCGCCTGCTGTCAATGGCGGGGTAAGACAACCTTCCCTCGCCGGGGGGTGTAGGACACGCTTCCCCACAGGGGAGCGTGTGATACCACTATCAGGCGCCTTCCAAGCGCACCCCAGGGGCTCACACGGTCCCCTGCGGGGAAGCGCCTCCTACAATGGAAAACTCCCCATGGGCGGGGGGACAAGGAGAGAGATTCGGGATCTATTGGGTTTTTGCATATTCAATTTTCACTCGTGATCTTGACGGGGCCCAGCAGTCCGGCAGGCATCAACTTCGCCCCCTTGTCCTCCGGGGGAAAGAACGTCGGCATGCTTCCTTCCCGGCTCAGAACCCATTTTTCCTTGGGCACCTGGCCATCGCCATACACCCGGTTGTTCCAGGGGGTGACCACCCGGATTTCGAGCTGATTGGCCTTGGGCTTGATCAAACCCGCAGGAACGGCTATCCGCATCGGGTAGCACCAGATCACGCCGAGTTCTTTTCCGTTCAATCTCACATCGCCCAGGGATCGCATCTCGCCGACATCCAGATAAAGACGCCCGCCCACCGTGAAATTGGGGACATCGAAGTTTTTGCGGTAAATCCCGCTGCCGCCATAGTACCTGATCCCTTCCTCGGGTCGGGTGGTCCAATCCACAAGCTTTTCAAATGTCACCGGCTCCTTGGGGCCACCCCACTTGGCATCAAAGCTGACCTGCCACGGCCCCTCAATTTCCAACACCGGCTTTGCAACGGGGAAGTTCTTCTTCCCATTCTGACTTCCGACTTCTGAATTCTGAATCCTGTTTCTGAACACCACAAACCCGCTCTGGTACGGCGCCAGCCGCAACGGCACCGCGGTGCGGCCGCCGGCCTCCGCGGTGAATTCCGGCAGGGCCCGGATCTCTCCAGTCACCGGGTCGAAAAACTCAGGCGGGCGATCCGCCACGCGGAACACAGCTGTGAACTCCCGCTCCTCATCGCAATGGTTCATCAGGAAATACATGTCGGTGGTCCCATCGCGCCGATGTCCCCATCGAACCTTGCCCCCTTTGGCATAGTTACGCAGTTCGAGGTCGAACGGCACGTTCCGCGCCTGGAGAATTTCCCCCGGCATCCGGCCCCACGCCAGCAGTCCCCTGCCAATTCGCTTTTCCCCCTTTTCAGGCACGGGATCGGCGCCCCACGTGGCGTCAGCCACCTTTTGCAGCCGCGCTGCGCTTCCGGAAACAGAACTGAGCCCCGGCACACGCTGCGGTTTGGGACAGATCACCGTGGCCCCCTCCTCAATGAGCGACTTGAGTTTCTCGCACAAAACCGGAGACATCGTTTTCAAGTCCTCAGGAAACACAATCGCCGCATAACTGCAACCCGCGCCATTTGTCCATGTGCCTTTGGGGTCGCCAGGCAGTTCGACTCGCCCATCCTTCACCCGGGCTCTCGTCAGGAGCACTTCCGTGTTGATGCCATCGTACTCATACCCCTCTGCCAGCGTCGGCCGGATATACTCACGGGCTTTGACGAAACTGGCCGATCCTTCACCGGTAAAATAAGCGGTATCCACCACCGGCCAACCGCGGCGCAACAGGGACTGGCAGCGGGCCATATAGAGCTGAAAGGCGTAGGCCTGATCCAGCCAGGTCACATACCGGCTGATCCCCCACCCTTCCATATTTTCAAGCGGTTTGCCCCACGTGTGCGCAAAACCGAATTGGCAGAACTCATTGAGCCCTTTGGCAAACGCATCATCGACGAAGGTCTTAAACCCGTCTCCACGGCCGGGGAGCTTCTTGCTTTTAGTGGCGAATGGAGAATCGAGCGGGGCCATATTGACGGCACCCCGGGTGCATATCAGTGATTCCTGACAGGCGATCCGGTGACCGTAGGCCCGGGCGGCAGAGATGCCGTTGCGAAGGTAATCGCAGATATCGGCATTGTGGTAGTTCTCGCCCAGGTCGCGCCGCTCCCAAGGGTAGCACCAAAACTCTCCCTTGGGGACCCCCACCCGGCCGCCAGCCTGGAGCCCGTCGATATGCGGAAAGGGATAGGTCCCGTGCGGTGTCTGCGCATTTATCGTGGTCCCGTTCGCCTCAGCCAGTTGTTGCAGACGCTCATAGAAGTCGGCATACAGATCAGCCATGGTCCGCCGATAATCCCACATGAATTGCCTGGAACTTTCGCGACTGTCCACCACGCGGCGTGCCATCACCGGCAGGTACTTGCGCAGATCATAACCGCGCTTGGTCTTGAACTTCCCGGCAAAATCATCCGTCCAAGTCGGTTGCTGGCCGCGTGCCCCGCTGGCGCCGAGCTCCCAACTGTCAATATGGAGATAAGCCGGAGGCTTGCCCATCTCCTCGATCGCTGCTTTGATAATTGGCTTGGCGCAAAAATCGAACGTGTACTCTGCCACCTTCGTACTGAGCACGTCCGCTTCAAAGGATATTTCCGTGGTTTTCGGAATGACACTCGGGGCAACGCTCCGCGCCAACGCGCCTTCGGTGTTATAACCAAAGCGGAGGATAGTCCAACGCCCGGGCGGCACAGCCCAAGCCAGCTTGCCGTCTGCTGTCACCGTGTCCGTCAAGTCGATCACATCCTCGGATTTCACATCGGCAGGCACGTTGTCCATCGGATATTCCTCATCCAGCGCGAGCGTGCTTTTCTCTGGCTTCCTATTATGGGCATGGTCAAGTGTGCTAAAGGCGTAGTTCCCGGACTTGAACATCCACCACTTGTTTCCCGGGCGCAGATTCACTTTTTCGCCTTTGCGCAGCAGGCACAATTCCGCGAGTTGGGCATCCTGGCCGGCCTTGTACGTCATTAGGAGCCGAAAGTGCCTGACCGCGGTCTCGGCAAACTGCAGCTCTTTGCGTTCACCCTTGTTCAAAGTAAACGAGCAGAGCGATTTGAAATTCTTTTTGTCCTCCGCGGAAGGCAATGCCGTCTCGGCTGGGCGGTCGCCAAAGAAGGGAAATGGTTTAGCGTCCATTTCCTCGTTTGATGACAGCAACTCGCACTCCCATGGACCGCCCTCAGGCCCGGCGACTACCACCGCGCCAACTGCGGCAATAGGATGCAGGTAGGAATGTTGCAACCAGTCCCGATCGGTTCCCGGAGCAAGCTCCGGCTTGACCGGCTCACTTTTCGCTGAGGCCACGTCCTGTTTCCGGCTCCTTGCCACGGCTTCCGCCCTTTGCTTGGCGATTCTTTCCTGTTTCTGCCGCTCCAAATCCTTCTTTTTTTGCTGCAGGGATTGCCAATAGGTATGCGGATCGCGGTCGGCGGTGTCATTCCCCGGCAGGAATGTCTCGCGAGCCGGCCCCTCAAAGTTGGAACTGGTGAGAACCGTGGCCGGACGCATCGGTGTTCCCGGTGTTTCTTTTATCGCGATGACAGCCACATCTCGATAAAAGGTTGGTTTGGCGTACGCGCGCCAGGCGGCGTCCCACGCCACCCAATTGGGCCCAACGGCAGGCGGCAGCGCCACCTCCTTGGCGGGTCCATCCACAAGCGCCTCGCTGTAGACCAGCTTCTTGGCCGCATATTGCTCGGTGATCCAATATCCGCCTGTGCCGCACCCTTCGGCCATGTTCATGGCATAATCGACTCCGAGGATCTTAGCCTGACGCATGCACACCCGGATCTGCTCCATCCAGTTGGGGCTCATGATCCGGCCCGCCATTGGCGAGCCTTTGGAAGAAGCAATCAGCTGGATATGCATGATCCCTCCGAAACCCATCTTGGCCATCGCCTGGAAATCAGCCGGCAGATGCGGGATCGACATGTAGGCGTTCGGCGCCTCGAACTCGATCCAAGGTCTTGCGGTTTGGGGCGGATTGACGAAGTCGGCATCGAGAGTTCCGGTCACGGGTTGACCATAATAGTAGCCCGTGCGCTGCTCGGCCGCGTTGGACTGTGCCACCGCCAGTAACACCGATCCGGCCACAAGGATTGAATGTCGCATGGTTTCCCCTCGCATCAGGAGTGTTCGTCTAATAATCGTTACAGATCACCCGGCCGCCGCGGCAGTATCGAATAACGAAATAATGTTTTCCGGCGGCACGTCGGCCTGGATGTTGTGTCCGCCTGAGACGACATACCCGCCGCCCGGCGCCAGGGCGTGCATTTTTCGCAGCACATCCTGTTTCACCTGTTCCGGCGTTCCGTGCGGAATGACGGTCTGGTTGCACAGGTTCGAGTAAAATACCAGTTGCTTGCCGAAGCGCCGTTTCAATTCCTCGGGGGCGCCCATCTCCGCCGCATCCCCTTGCAGAGGATGGATCACATCAATCCCCGCAGCGGCAAAATCATCCAGTGCCCACCGGATCGAACCGCAGGAATGGAGCGCGATTTTGACCTTCGCCCGTTGTTTGACGAACGAACAGAACTGCCGATAGCGTGGTATGAAAATCTCACTGAAGAGCTGGGGCTGAATGATCGGCCCCTGCTGGGTGCCCCAGTCGTCGCCCATCCAGACCATTTCGACCTTGTCGCCGATGAGGCCCAGATACACGTCGAAGAACTCGATCCAGAACTCCAGCATCCGGTCCACCAGCGTCTCGATCACAATCCGATCAGTCGGGAGTTTCTCCATGTACTCCTGGAAGCCGACCAGTTCCGAGGTCAGATAGAACAGCGTCGCGGGGTTCCCGGCAATCAACGCATAATCAGTCGACTCATGCAGCTTGCCGACACGTTCCCGAAGCCCGTCGAACCGCACGGGATCCCGCGGATCGGGGAACCGATAGGCGCGCACCGCCGCCAGATCGCACTCCGCCAGCGGATGGAAACAGGCCTCGTCGTAGTAGCCGCAGGGCTTGCGCCGCACGCCCCACTCGTCCGCCCAACTGCCATCCGGCGCGAATTCCAGCGTGAATCCGGCGGGCGCCCCGGCAAACACATAGCGCGTATCGGCGTGCAGGCGGTTCAGGACGCTCTCCTTGACCACCGCGAGGTGCTGCATCTGGTCGTAGAGCCGGATCTCGTCCGCCTCGCCCAGGTACGCCAGCAGATTCCGATAGGCGACTTCATGCACCCCGTTGTGGAAATCCTGCCCCACATCGATCGGTGCCCGGTCGGGTTGCTCATGATTGAGGGCCATCCTGAATCGTACTCTTGAAGTCATCATATTCTCCCCTGAAGGTATATTTATCAGTGACCCGTATCGTATCGCATAACCCTTGACGCAACAATGTCGCATTAGGCATATTACTTGCCGTTTCGGGCACTATGAGACACGACAAACAAATGATGCAACCCGGGCCGCATGTCCTGGTGCTGCTGGGCTACAACGAGCATGACTTCATGCGCGGAATCCTTTCCTACGCGCGCGAGGCGCGCTGGACGCTGGATACCAACTACAACAGGATCGGCCTGACCCCTTCATCCGACGAACAGTTTGACGGAATCATCACGGTGGTCGGGAAAAGCCAGGAACTGGAGGTGCTGCGGCAGTTCACGGACGTACCCTGCGTTGATCTTTCAGGCGCCTGGTTATGGGACCTGAAGGCCAAGGGAGCAGGCAAGGTGGGGCGGGTAACCTACGATCCCGCGGCCCTGGGCCACATGGCGGCAAGCCATCTGCTTGATCAGGGATTGCGTCATATCGTCTTCATCAACACCTGCAACGGCTGGCATGAGCGGCCGGCCACTCACGCGGCCGCCACGGAAACGCGCCGCCGTGGCGCGCACTTCCGCGAAATACCCTTATACAAGAAGATCTTGGGCCCTCCACCCTATTCAGTCACCCGGCACCGTCCGGCAATGATGCGGTGGTTGGAACGCGCCCTTCGCGGATTGCCGAAGCCGAGTGGTGTCATTGTCATGGATGACTGGGCGCCCCATCTCCTGCGTGCTTGCATGCGAATCGGCTTTTCCGTCCCCGCCGACCTGGCGATCATGGGCATGTACAATCATCTCGATCCCTGTGAGTATTCAGCAGTGCCGATATCCTCCGTGGATGCCGATTTCGAACATATCGCCCGTGAAGGATCAAAATTGCTCGAAAAGCAAATGAAGGGCCACCCTGTGCCGGCCAAACCCATCCTGCTTCCTCCCCGGGGAATTGTTGTCCGTCAGAGCACCGACATCGTCGCGGTCAAACACAGGGAAGTGGCCGTGGCGGTTCAATTCATCAGGGACAACGTTTGCGATCGTCTTTCCCTGACCACGGTGGCAACCGCCGCTGGTCTCTCCACGCGGGGCCTGACCGTTGCCTTCCGGCGCGAGTTGGGTGAAAGTGTCGCAAGCTATATTGCAAGATATCGTGCTACGCATGCCGCCCGCCTACTCATCCACACGTCCATGAAGGCTGCCGATATCGCCAGTCAATCGGGTTTCAGCAGTATGGAACATCTCTCCCGCGCGTTCAAACGCGTGATGGGCCTGCCTCCTGCCCTGTACAGGAGAAATCACCGGTCGCACGCCGAGCTGGGTGTGCGCGAGGCGACAATCAGTTCAACTTTTAATAATCCCTGACAACCAACAGCCCCGATGGCCAGGGCAACTCATCACTCCGCTTTTCGCCCACGGGCATGATACGCCAAACCCAGGTTCCGGCCTGTTGCGGCGTGAAGGTGGCGCGCTGGTAGGCCCCGCCCATCACCTTAAACGGCAAAACTACCTTCGCCGCGCCGTCGGGTTCCAACGGCGCCAGTTCCACCACGCAGGACCGTTGCGGCAGCAAAACGGCGTCGAAATTCACCGCCTGCCCCTTTTCAACCCGATTGGGCACCGGGAAGGTGTTGTGCACTTCGCCATACGCCCAAGGCATCTTGTAGGGCAATACGTCCGGCCCGGCAAGTTTGCGCAATCGATCCACAAACTCGCTATAGTATCTTCCGTAGCGCTGGCTGGCTGTTACCAGCGCGCCCAGTTCGCCGCGGGTACGGCAGGTCGCCGCCATGGCCGGTAACGCCTCCTTGAAGTTCAGTTTTTCAACCTCTGTGACGATGGCCCGCGCCTCCTGCTTCGTTTGCTCAGTCTCACCCTTCTTGGCCAGTGCTTCGGCCTCGCGCAGCCGTTTGGCCAGCGGCGCGTCTTTGCGAACGCGACCGTCATCCCAGATCTGCATGCCCGTTTCGGCCCGGATAACCAACCCATCCAGGGTATTGGCAAGATCGCTGAGCTCGATCGCCGCGCCAGGATTCTTTGCCCCACTGTCCTTGATCATGGAACGTAATTCGGCGGTCATGGACCGTAGTTCGTCCATCCGCACCTTGTCCGGGAACCCGAACCTGGGCGAGAACCACCAGAAGGTGTTCGCGCATTCGGTCGTCCCGCTCGCCCCGACATAGCCGGGACCGAAACGCTCAAGCTTCAAATGGATCCGGGCCATGCGCTCAGCCAGTTCAGGACCATACAGGTCTCGAGCGTAGTGCTTCAGGTATTGGGAAGCGGTGAGATCCGGCTGCCAGCAGAAACGATAGAAATAACCAACCACATCCTGCACGTTGCGGGTACGCCAGTGGATTCCCAATGCGCCCTGGCAGCCCTTCGCCTGGATATCCTTCATGATGTCCTCGAACGCCAGCACGTTGGGCTGTGGCGCCGTTTGATCGCTGTTGCGATAGCCGTCCGACTCGAACCACGGGATCGGCCAGCGCTGGCGATCGGGTGAAAGCTGCCCGTACACGCCCGCGACATAGTTTCCGGGAACGACATTGAAGGTCGATTTGGCGTTGGCCTTCTTCTTCAGTTGCGCGTCCTGCACGCGACGATACATTTCGGGCTGTCGGTCCATGTGCCACGGGTCGATTTGATCCAATGCGGAGAAGACGACGTCCTTCGGCAACAGCTTGTCCAATCCGAGGTAGTAGTCGGAGAACTTCAGGTATCGCTCTCCTCCCCACCCGCTGATCACCAGCGTGACCCCCGGTTTCTTTTCCTTGACGGTCTTGTACGCCAGACGCATCCACCCGAGCATGCGCTGCGCTTCATGCAGGTCGTGATACTCCCGATCCAGGTAACCGAAGGCTTGACGCACCTCCTCCGAGACCTCGGATTCCGGCTTGCGATCCTTGTGATGAACGCTTTGGGCCTCCGGCTGCCAGATCCAAACATAGTCCAGCGGATAGGCCTCGAGCACATGGTTCATCTTCCGGACAAACTCCGCTGCCACGGCGGGATCCGCCGAATCCATTTTGACTTCAAACCCCATACAGGTCTTCATCCCCAGGGAGTTACGCGCATAGGCCAGGGCGTCAATCACCGCCTGCTGCTGGGCGCGCACGGCCAGCACGTTATTCGGCTCGTCCGCCTCGATCTCACTGCCCCAGTTATCGCGATCGAAGAACAGGTCCGTTCCGAAGACACCGTTCCAGGCGCCCCAGGGCGCGGGCGACCAGATACGCCCGATTTTCGTGTTGGCCTGCATGAAGCGTCCGCCGCCCTTCACCACGTTGGCGGCGGGGAAATATGCGGCGAGCGGCTCGTGGTCATACGAATGGAACCCGATGAAGTTCGCCTTCTGCTTCGCCATCTGCTCCAGGAACGTACGGTAATCCTGGGGATTCCAGGAGGTCGGACTGTTGGCGAAGTTATACCAGGGCAGACTGCCGCGGATGGCCAGGGCGGGCTTGCGCGTGCACTCCACGAACGCGACACGCCGGTTCGCGTCCGCTGGCGGAAGGTGGTCGCCCCCAAGATAGAATCCGACACCCCACGACTCGATCAGTTCATACGCCGCCCAGAGGGTGGCCACCGGGGAGGCGCCGTGCACCACCTGGCTGCCGTTCTCCACGTAAAGCGCGAAATTCTGGGACGGATCCGGGCCATCCATCGGCACCCGCCCGCCCGGTCCGGTACGCAACTCGATCCGAATCGTCCCTTTATCCCCGCCGGCATCGCCCCACTCACCGGTCAGCGAGTAACGATAACTCAACAATTCATCCCTAGCACGCAGCACGAGCCCAGGGGCATCCTTGGTGACACAGATTCGGGCCTTGGCCAGCGCATACTTGGCATCTGGGACGTTACTATTCTCCGCCCTCGCAACGCTTGCCCAAGGCAACCCCGCCAGGGCCACAACCATCGCCAACATATTGATAAAATGACTTAGCTTTTTCATATTATTGATTTCACCCTCCGGCAGTCTGCTTAAAAGGCACATGGCTCCGCGGCTCGGAGGACAACCGGACCCGCCAAGCCCGCTTCGACCAGCGGCGTGTCTTTGTCCTTGAACGGATTACGCATCATCGCCGCCGGCACCGGTTCGCCGCCGGTCTGCAACTCCCCGATCAACCGGTTGATCCATCGATTGGCCACTGTGATCTCCACCGTGTTCGCGCCCGCCTGGATCAACCCGGTCACGTCCACCCGGTACGGCGCCATCCAGACCGAGCCGGCCGGCTTGCCGTTCACTTTCACTTCCGCCAAGTCGCCCAGCGTCGACCCCAAATCCAGCATCATCGGACGCTTCACCATTTGGGCATCCACGGTCACCGTTGTGCGATAGGTCGCCTGCCCGCCAAAGTAGCGGATCTTGCGATCCGTATGCTGCTGCCACGGGATCAACTTCTCCATCGTCACCTGGAATGGCTTGTCGGCAGGCGCCATCGGCTTGAAACTCACCGCCCAAGGCCCCGCAAGCTCCAGCGGCAAAGGCAGTTCCCTGACCTCCATCGTCTTTGTCGTCCCGTCGGAATCGGTGATCTCGAAGCGGCCCTTACGCCAAGCCAGAAACTCGGTCCGGCCCTGGGCATCACGACGCAACTCGGCGGCAGGCATGGCGGCACTTTCCACGCCGTTGACCGACACTGCCTTGCCATCGCAACTCACCGCCGCCACCTGCGGCGCGGCGGGACGGAAAGCATCAAACACCACGAAGGTCGCTCCATACGGCGGCAGGGAAATGGCTAGCTCCGTTCCCCCAGCTACGCTGCGGAACACCGCCGGACGACAGACACCCGGGACGGCATCCCACACTTCCGGCGTGGCCTTGGTCACGCGGAAACTGCATGTTCTCGTCGTCCAGTTTTTCGAGCGGTTGAAGACAAAGTAAATGTCCTTCTGTTCCTGGCGGCGGTGGATATACAGGAATTCCTTCCCCTCGCCCATTGAAGCAAAGTCCTGATTGATCTTCATTCCGTGCAACACCTGTTCCACCGACTGGCCCCACACCACCCGGCCCTTGCCATAAGCGTGCTCAGTGACCTTCACGCCATCGCAATCGCCCCAGAGTTCATCGGCCAACTGGCGCACTCGCGCATCGGCCTGGGGCTGACCCGTGAGACCCGGCGAGCGCAGCGGCTTGGGACCGACCACAGTCAATCCGGCCTTCACCAGCTCCGCCAGTTTCTCGATCATAGGCACGGTCATCGTTTGATGATCGGGGAAGGTGAGCCCTTTAAACTGAAGGTCGGGCAGGACGAGGATACTGTAGCTCATGCCATCGGGCAGGACCAGTCGGCCATCCTTGACGCTCATGCGGGTCAAGAAGGCCTCCGCGTTGCACTCATCATAGTCGTAACCGGCGGGGAATCGCTGGATGACGTCGCGAGGACGACTGTTCGGCTCATTCAGATCCGGTTGATACACATGATGCAGTTTGTTGGGCGCCCCTTCGCCGTAGAAATAGCAGATGTCGGCCACGAACAACCCCTGGCGCAGTAGATACTGGCAGCGGGTCAGGTAATCGGTATACCCCTTGGCCAATGAAAACCAGGGGGCATTGAGCACCGGGCCCCAGCCCGGATCCTTGACCGTTCCCTGGGTGCGGTCGGCCTGGTGGACAAAACAGGTCAAGGTCACTCGGTTGAGTCCTTCACAGAAGGCCAGGTATTGAGCTTGCAACATTTCCCGGGGTGAATTGAATTGGCCTCCTCCATGGATGTCTCCCAGGGGAGCTTTTCTGGTCGAGAAAAGAGAAAAATCTTCCGCCGTGACCACCGGTTTGCCATAGATGTGGGCGGCACTGGATGCCTCTTTGGTGTTATGGCTCGCCGACAATTGAGGAGGACTCAGGTACTCTCCCATGGGGATGTCGATGCGCCCCCAGCATTGCAACCAGTCAGCTATCGGTGTTATGGGAGATGGCCCGGGACCCTGCGAGGTCAGTCTTGCACCGATGGCATGGGATTTGTCCCGCATGACGCTGTAGAAGTTATCGGCTAAAAGATCAGCCAGCGTGCGACGGTAATCCCAGAGGAACCGTTCTGTCTGATCGACGCTCCCCACAACACGCCCGGTTAACGTCAACAGATAGGGCATCAGGTCATAGCCGCGATATTTCTGGAACAACTGAGGCATCTTGGCAGTCCAGTTCTGGCTACCTCCTTCCCAACTGTCCATGAAGATCTCATTGACCACCCCCGGAGAATCCTGGTTGAGTGTTTTGGCCAGTTTATCAACATAGGAATCGAAATGCAGACGTGTGGCATCGGGATCAAGCTTATCACTTTCCAGACCAGGAACCGCGGCATTCCGGGTGGGGCGGTTTGATGAGGTTTGGCCAAAACGCAAAACCATCCATGCGCCTTGCGGAGGAGTCCAGTTTAACTTCCCCTGAGCATCCATCTTGTCGGTCAGATTCACCACGCGCAAAGGATCAATCGCTGGAGATGAACGATCTATCCGGGGATGAGGTTTCCAGAAAACCCAGGAGAAATATCCCGCTTTTTTGGCCAGATCGACCAGTTTCGTTTCCGGCGATAGATCGATCTCCCGAATCTGCCGCCCCACAAAGGTAGAAGGAACGTGCATTCGAATACGAAAACGCTGTGCGCGGGTGGCCGGAAAAACGGTTACGTCCGACGCTATACCCGCGATGGTCACAAATTTGCCAGGCTCTGTCTCGGCCTGGATTTCAGCATTTTTCCCGCCATAATTGGCGAGTTCGCCAGCCGCATGTGAATCCTCAATAAAAGGATCAATCATCAAGCTCCGCATGGTTACCGGACGATCATAGGTAAACTCCAGTTGCAGAAATTCCGTGGGCGGGAAGGCATCGCTTGTAACGAACTTTACTGCTGTTTCTGGCTTACCATCGACCAAACAGGATAAATCCTGCCTGGGCTGCAATTTCCCCTCCAACAACCGCACGTTCGGTCTTTCCGCGGAGGAGGCCGCCACATCATCGGAAACTGGATAAGCCAGTACCGCCACATCGCGGTAGTAGTTCAACACCGTCTCCGGATGTGGCAGGCTGAAGACCCCTTTTCCTTCCACACGTGTGGTAGACCAAACAAGCTTTTGCATCGATTTTTCGGCCGGAATCCACGGTCCACCGGCCGATGCCCAGCCGGTCATGTGGGAGGGGGAGATATGGATTCCATGCTTTCCGGCCTCACGTCCACCAGCTCGCATCACCTCCCACCAAGGCTGAGACAAGAATACACCCGTTCCGCCTTTGGGCTTGCCAACCAGATGAACCATCTGGACTTGGTCAAAACCGGCCGCCGCCATTTCCCGTACATCCTCCTCGGCCCCCTGAGTTGTCATCACGTCACCAAAAAAACGCCACCAAGCACCCGGGCGGCAATCCGTCGGTGGCGTCTGGAATCCACCCGCCAGATCGCTTCCCCGGGCCGCCCCTCCGCAGACGGCAATCAGCAGCGCCGCCGTCACCCCCAGATAAAACAGATACGGCTGATTAACCTTGGATTGACTGCCTTCAGCCATCGTACGTGCATCATTCATAACCTTTTCCTTCGTTGGCTTCCCTTTCACGGCATCGTCACGTAGGTAAAGCCCATCGTCGCCAGTTGCAGTTGACGGTTGGCCTCGGCGATCTGATGGAACAGCCGCGGCGTCCGCTCCAGGCTGATGTCGCCACGGTTCGGATCCTTTTGCCAGGCGGCCGCGTCATGTTGATAGGTCCACCAATGCACCAGACTGGGTTTGGCGGCCAGAAACTGTGCGATTCCCCTGGCAAAATACGCCTCGGCCTTGCGACCTTCGTCACCCTCGTAACTAGTGAACCAGCCGGGATTCTTATCCCATTTTGCCTTGGTCTTCTCGTTCCGGGGAACCGGCAATGAGCCGTATTCTCCATAATAAACCGGCTTCCCTGCGGCATTGGCCACCCTAACCCAGTCTGCCGGCCCGCATACCCGCGGTTCGACGTGATGGATATTGATATAATCATGGACGCAGAACAGATCAACCGCAGCCTGGGCGGCGCTCACGGCGGACAAGAGCTGTTCCGGTGTATCCTTCGCCCATTGGCTCTTGCCAAGTCCCTGAATGAACTGCGACTGGTGCCACAAGCTTTCGCGGTAACTGTCCCCGGTGGTGATAAGGTGGTTCGGATCGCGGGCGCGGATGAACGCGGCCATCTCGGCATGGAAGCGGATCACTTCCGCCAGCGTCGGAACCTTCAGCCCGAGACATTCGCGCCGGGTGTTGCCACTGTCCGCCTTGTACAACAACTCGTTTTCGTGCTCCCAGGCGGCAATCGTTTTGCGGTCCCGATACCGGTCAACCAATTCCCCGACCACCGCTTCGGACACCTTCCGGGATTTGGAACGGGAATTTCCGACCAGGTCCGCCAGCGTCTCGCCCTGGCTTTTCCAGAAATAGATGTCGGTGGCATTCAGGCACAAAACCAGCCGGAGGTCGTACTTGTCACAGAGTTCCAAGGTCTTGTCTAAAGCGGCCAGATACCTGGCTTTGCGCACAGGGTTTAGGAAGGCGGCCCCCCCATGGCAAAAGGCAAAGGCGCGCAGCGTCTTGAAGCCGTAGGCATGAAGATTTTTCAAGGCGGTTTCGGCGCTGAGGGCCGGGTTTGGCCCATAGTCGCTTCGCCCTTCTTCGCCAGCAAACATCTCCAGCACGAGATCGTATTTGTTGAAGCTGATCTCATGGAACGGCTTGCCGTTCAAAAAGAGCTCGCACCCGTCCCGCGTCAGAAACTCAGTATTGCGCGTCGCCGCCGGGGCCCCGCCCGGCAACAAGCACAACACCCCCGCGGCAACAAGCACCAGACAGCGTAAACGTCCAAAATGTTTGTCCATAGGTTCCCTTCTCCCCTTCCACAACTGGTCATGATCCGGTAGGGCGCGCAGGCCCTTGCGCGACGCGGCGGCCAAGAGCCTGGCCGCCCTACCAGGATGTTCATGTCTGGACAAAAGAGTGACAGTAAATATTTTCCTGACTACTCGGCCATCAGCCGTACCGGCCCGAGCAGGCCCGATGGCAGCAGCGGATCGTCCTTCTGCCAGTGCTTCATAAAACAGAAGGTATAGCGTCCACTCGTGCGCGGTTTCTTTTCCTGCAGCCAGGCCGGCAGTTTCTTCAAGCTCACACCAAATCCGATTCCTGGCTTTCCGCTCCAGTCGCAGTCATCGGGGAGCTGTTCATCGCCAATCATCCGGTTGACCCAGAGGTTGACCACATCGATCTCCAGTTCGTTACCTTTTTCCCTAAGCAGCCCCGTGACCTCCACCCGCCAAGGCGCGCACCAGACAATGCCAAGGTCCTTGCCGTTGAGGCGGACTTGGGCCAGGTTCTTCACCGTGCCGAGATCCAGGTAGACAGGGTTCAGGGTTCGGGGTTCAGGGTCCAGGTCGAAAACCTTCCGGTACGTCGCGGTACCAGAGTAGTACTTGATGCCGGGTTCCGGCCGTTTCGTCCAATCCTCCAGCGTTTCAAAGGTGACCGGCTTCTGCGGTCCGCCCCATCGCGGATCGAACTGCACTGTCCAAGGGCCTGAAAGGGACATCAGGGACACAAGGTTCTGAAAATTCTTGCCTGAACCCTGAACCCTTGCCCCTCCTTCCTGAACATCACAAAGTAACTCT
>CAJBSZ010000349.1 GCA_903958395.1 uncultured bacterium
AAGCTCTGGTGGTAAAAGCGATACACGCGATCCTCGTAGCCACCATGCCCACAATTGGCAAGGAGTTCCTCCAATTTCGGCAACTCCTCTTTCAGGCGCCTGAAAAGTTCCTGTACCTCCGGCCTGTCATCCATGTTATTCCCCATTATGCACCTCATACGACTGATAGTGGGAATAATCATACCGAAGTGCAGGCAGGTCAAGTCGCCACACTCTCAGCGCTGACTTTTGCGCATATCAGCCGTGCCCGGCAACAGGCCAGAAGCAGCAGAATGAAGCCCGCTGATATCGCGACGGCCATTTGCCAAAGTCCGGGGCTGGGAGGGCTGTATGTCCTGAACTTGCGCCTGATTTTCTCAGCACCGTTGATAAGTAATGCGCTTCTGACGAGAAAGGCAACAATTGATTGCCTTGTAACGGTCGAAATGTTACCGTGCATTAAGAAAGTTACATCATGAGGCGTTGCAGTGAAAGATATCATCCAGTCTCTTGCAGGATATTTTGAGGCGGTTGCAGGCGTAATCCCGCGACTCAAACCTGCCCCTGACGCGTTTCAGGGGCTTCCCGTCTACTTTGGAAGTCTGTACGAGGCGTGGGAAGGCAACTTCCTCGACCGCCACTATCTCTTCCTGATCTCCAAGGGAGAGGAACGATCCACCCCTGCCGAAATCACAGGACATCACCGCGTGGTAACGCGGGAACTCGGCAGATCCGTCGCTTTCGTATTCACGGGGATGGAGTCTTTTGAGCGCCAGCGGCTTCTGCAGCATCGGGTTCCATTCGTCGTTCCCCGCCGCCAGATGTACCTGCCGGAATTCCTGATCGACCTACGGGAAGGAACCGTCTCCCCACGCCAGCAAGGCGCGGGGCGAATCGCGCATCTCTCGGGGGCATCCCAGTCGCTCCTGCTCTACTATTTGCAGAAGCCCCATGCGCCCGAGCTCTGTTCGCTGCGGGAGTGGGCCTCCTTGCTTGGCTACTCGGCCATGACCGCCACCCGCATAGCGAATGAATTGGCAGAGACTCAACTCTGCATCATCGAAACAAAAGGACGCAAGACCATCCTAGATTTTAACCATGATCGTCACGCTCTTTGGCAAAAGGCACTCCCCTTTCTGCGCACCCCGACACTCGGATATTCCCATGCCCAGTCAACAGAGAAAGATCCGTTGCCATGGTTGCAGTCCGGTCTTCCTGCTCTTTCCCATCACACCATGCTGGCGGATGACGGTCATGCCGTGGTGGCAATGAGCACTTCCCCATACGCCCGTGCCCTCGCTGAAGGACGGCTGAAAGAAGTGCGTTACCAGGATGATGACACGATAAGGGTCGAAAAATGGCGGTACCGTCCCGAAATCCTATCTGACGGGCCAACTGTGGATCGCCTTTCCCTATATTTGTCGTTACGCGAGGAGCATGACGAGCGGGTTCAGTCTGCGCTCAAGGAACTTCTGGAGGGTGTCAGATGGTAAAGGGTCTCACGCGATTCGTGGAGCATTTCGCAGGGTTTGAAAACGCCTACATTATTATTGGCGGTGCGGCCTGCGACCTTTGGTTGTCAGACCGTAGCCTTCCATTCCGGGCCACCAAGGATCTTGATCTTGTCCTTGTTGTCGAGGCACTGAATCCTACCTTCTTTGAACATTTCTGGACTTTCATTCGGGATGGCAGGTATCGGAGCCACCAGAGGAGTGAAAGCCGCCCGTCGTTCTATCGGTTTAAGGATCCCGAGGCGACAGAGTATCCCTTCATGATTGAGCTTCTGTCCCGAAACCACTTGGCATTGCCACCGGGAGAGCACATCACACCGATTCCGGCGGATGATGACATTTCCAGCCTTTCAGCCATCCTGCTGGATGACACCTACTATCGTTTCGTCATCCAAACCCGTACCCTTGTGAGCGGTGTCCCAATAATTCCCGCCCAATGCCTCATTCCGCTCAAAGCCCGGGCCTGGCTCGACCTCACGGCCCGCAAGAATGCCGGCGCCTCCAATGTCAAAGGTGACGACATCCGGAAGCACCGTAACGACGTGTTCCGGCTCTACCGTTCCCTGGCGCCGGCTGATCGTTTTACGCTCCCCGCCCCCCTTCATGGTGACCTCGGGGCGTTTCTGGATAGTTTCCCGCCAGACTCTCCAGACTGGCCCGCGATACGCAAGGCTGTTGGCAATCCTGCTTTGCCTGACCCGGTGACGATTCATACCCAATTGCGGGCGATGTTCAATTTTGGGCCGTAAGTGGCCACCTGATCATTTTTCCGCCACAACGTTCCCGTTGCCTGAAAACTTCATCCGCGGAAATGTCGATATCCCAGCGGGCACCCGGTCACAGTCAACCTTCGCGCTTTGCCCACTCACGGATCATCCCCGCCATGCCGGCTCCGTAGAGCCAGTATATCGTGCAAGCTGGAACGTCCCTAAACTCCACCGTTCCATCTACAAGTTGGGCCGATGCAACCACCTCGCCTCCCTGCAGACACTTCCTCAAGAACTCACCCGTTGCGGCAAGGGCATTGTACTTATCCCCCGGGGCAGGGGATGCTTTTATTCGAGTTAAAAGGCGGTCAGAAGCTATGAATCAGAAGTGTCGGGTGCCTTCACCGTTCCTTCACCTTTAATCTTTTGGATTAATTGCATATATTCACAAGTAATTGATATACAAGTAGATGCAAATAAACTAATTATCAAACGTGAACATTCCGACCCTCGCCACCACCTTTTTACCCTTTCCCTCTCAACAAGAAACATCATCAAACACCTGTAAACATTGGTTGATATTGATGTTCA
>CAJBSZ010000350.1 GCA_903958395.1 uncultured bacterium
CCGGTGCCTAAGTGGACACTCGATGCGGCTGTCCTGGAGATTCCCGAGGTGAACGTGCAGGTGCCTGCTGGCCAGGAGGTCACGGTGACCCTCAGGCAGAAGGTGGGGGACCGCCTGAAATTCTGGACTCCGGATGCACCCAACCTCTACGGGTTGGCATTGGAGACGGTGCAAAACGGCCAGTGCGTCGACCGGCGTTATGAACGGTTCGGCTGGCGTCAATTGACCTTTGACGGGAACCGGCAACTGCTCAACGGCCAGCCATTGGAACTTAGGGGCGACTCCTGGCATTTCCTGGGCATTCCCCAGATGACGCGGCGCTATGCCTGGAGTTGGTTCAAGATGCTCAAGGATGCCAACGGCAACGCCATACGCCCTCATGCACAGGTCTATCCGCGGTTCTATCTCGATGTCGCGGACGAGATGGGTGTCATGGTGCTGGATGAGTCGGCGATCTGGGCCAGCGATGGCGGGCTGATGCTGGATTCCGACAAGCTCTGGAACCGGTGCGAAGTCCACCTGAAAGGCCTTGTCCGCCGGGATCGCAACCATCCGGCGGTATTCGGCTGGAGCGTGGCCAACGAGGTGATCCCGGTGATCAAGCATGTCCGCCATTCGCCGCCCGAGGTGGTCGAGGCGATGTGCCAGCGTTATGGACGATGGGTGGATCTGGTGCGGTCTGTCGATCCGAGCCGCCCGTGGATCTCGGCGGATGGCGATGGGGATGGCGATGGGCGCCTGCCGACGCTGGTGGGGCATTACGGGGATCTGAACTCGATGCGCGACTGGTCGCGGAAGGGCAAGCCGTGGGGGATCGGGGAACAGACCATGGCCTACTATGGCACGCCCAAGCAGGTGGCCAAGGTCAACGGCGACCGGGCCTACGAATCCATGGAGGGCCGCATGGAAGGCATCGCCTACGAGGCGTATAACCTGATCGCCAATGGACAGCGGAAGAATGCTGCCTCGTATTGCAGCGTTTTTAACCTTGTCTGGTACGCGTTGAAGCCGCTGGAGTTCGGATTACCGGATACAACCCGGCCGTACACCTTGGCGGACGGCGTTTTCTTCGGTCCCTGTGTGGAGGGTCGATTCGGGGTTCAACCGGAACGGCTTGGCCCCTATTGCATCACGTTGAATGCCGGCTACGATCCGAGCCTGCCGCTGTACCGGACATGGCCGATGTTCGATGCGGTCAAGGCGGCCTATGCACCCCAGGGGCCGCAGCCCTGCAAGTGGGACAAGATGCCCGTTGTCCCGGTCTCAGTGGCTGCATCGTTACCCCAGGGTACTGTTGCCCAGGCGACAATCCTCGGCGCCGATAAGGGTGCCGCCCGCAAGCAGTTGGAGCTGATGGGCGTGAAACTTGAGGATCCGAAAGTCGGAGTGACGCCGCAAGTCCTGATTATTGATGGAACCCAGTTGCCGGAAGAGGAATCGGAACACGAAAAGATCGCAGCATTGTCCAGTCATGAACGACCTGGTAGGGCGGCCACGCCGTTGGCCGCCGCGGCGCGCAAGGGACTGCGCGCCCTACCCGATCATCGACAGTCAATTATGAGACCATTCATAATTATCGATCAGACCCTTGCGCAAGGCGGAACGGTCCTGATATGGAACCCGAGTGTTAAGGCCCTCGATTGGCTTAACACGCTGTTGCCTGCGCGGCTGGAATTGACCAAGCGTGAGGCTGCTTCGCTATGGGTCACGCAGGTTGACCCACTGGTGGCCTCATTGACGGCTGAGGCTCTCTACTTTTCCGAATTGAATCCGAACCTGATCATGCAGGTCGGGTTGGCCGGGCCTCTGGTGGATAAGGGACGGATTCTGTTGGAAGCCTGCAATACAGACTGGCGCGCTTGGAACAAGCAGGGTGAGAACGTGAAGACGGCCATGATCCTTCGGTCGGAGCGCGAAGCCAAGGCGAAAGGCGCAGCCTTGGTAACATTGTCCGTGGGGAAGGGTCGATTAGTGGTCAGTAGCCTAGTAGGGTTGGCCGATTCCAAGGAGCGACTGGCGCTCGGTCGTCGCTTGCTGGCGAATATGGGCCTGCAATTGTCCGAACCTGCCAATCAGGTCGTGGGCGGATTGTTCTCGGACAAGGGGTTTCTCCATCAGGCGCTGGTGTGCGGAAGCTTTCCGGCGGAAACATTGGAGGTCGGAGGTCAGACGGATTACCTGAAGGGACAAGCGACGATCAAGCCCCGGGCGGGCGATAAGAGCGAGGGGCGGGACTGGCGCAAGGCCGAGGCACAGGATGGTTCGCTGTTTGATTTCAAGAAGATGAATCTCCCCGGCCCGAAGGAGAAGGTTGTCGCCTATCTGAGCTTCTGGCTGCACAGTCCCCGTCCCCTGGATGACCTGCTGATCGAGCCGGATATCCCGAAGGTGGACTTGTTGCTTGGCTCCGACGACGGGATGCAGGTCTGGCTCAACGGAAGGAAATTGCTTGAGGATATTAACGTGCATCCGGCCGTGATTGGTCAGAAGCAATGCTCTGCCTTACCCTTGAAACGGGGGTGGAACCTTGTGCTCGTCAAGGTGATTCAGGGTAGTGGCAATTGGCAGTTCGGGGCGCAACTCTGTTGTGACAAGCCGGGTTTTCTGGCGGAACTCCGGTCAGCTTTGGAATCACCAGTGGAATAGAGTCCAGGAGGGAAGATCATGAGAAAATTGTCGATGGAAGGTATTGTATTGATTGCGGCTTTGGTGATGGGGAGCCTGACGGCGGATCTGTTGGCCGACGTCAAGTTGGCGGATGTGTTCGCCGATGGCATGGTGTTGCAGCAGGGTATGAAGGTGAATGTCTGGGGTGACGCTGCGCCCGGGGACGTGGTGATCGTCGAGTTTGCCGGCCAGACCAAGAAGGCGAAAACGGATAGCAAGGGCCGGTGGGCTGTGAAGCTCGCTTCCATGAAGGCGTGTGGCGAGCCGCGTGATTTCACAGGAATCAGGGACAGGAAGATAGTTAAAATAGAATGCAATATAACTGAATGCTGAGTTGTTATAAGGTGTACGGGACGATCTTGACGGGTTGTTTCAGAAAAGAGGCACCCATGAGGACATCAAGGATCGTGGAGGTGGGGGATGCGTATTATCACATTATGTCACGGCTGGTGGATCGGCACTCGACCAGGTACTCCGCGACTACGCCGCCAAACATGGTGAATTCCCGTCGGCCATGGTTCTCTATGAACAGGCGCTTGCGAAGATCTGCCGAAGATAATCGCGCTTATATTTGACATGAACGGCTGTTTTGTTCAATATTAGCAACATTATGAAAAGAACGCCTAGCATGCCGGTTTCCTCGCGCAAAGTTCTGCCTGTTCTCGGAGAGCAGATCAAACTCGCACGCTTGCGCCGGACGTTGAGCGCGGCCGTGGTGGCGGAACGGGCGGGAATCAGCCGGTCAACTCTTTGGCAGATCGAGAAGGGAAACCCCAGCGTGGCCTTCGGCGCGTACTTTCTTGTCCTATTTGCGCTCGGCCTCGAGGAGGATCTATTGTCGGTTGCCCAAGACGACAGGCTCGGACGGAAACTGCAGGATGCCAAACTCGTGGTTCACAAACGTGCGGCGAAAACGGAACGTGTGGTGTCGCCATGAGCGGCTCCCCTCGACAGGTTCGTGTGTATGCTGACTGGGTCGGAATGAGCGGCCCCTGTCTGATGGGGCATCTTTCTCGATTCCTCGCCTGACCGGTGGGGGCGTATGTTGATGCGCCGCAGAAGCAGACCGGGGACAGGTAGTCTGTTGAGATTACGCTGAAAACCCCCATACCGACGGTCCGCGAGGCCGCGGACCCTCCCAAGATTCTTCAAATGGCGGGCTTTTTCAGTACGGGAGGGACGGCGGCCTCGCCGTCCGTCGCGGTTTTTCAGCGGAATCCTGTTGAGATTTTCAATGGTCCCGGTTTCAGTAGGCCCGTCTTCAGCGGTGGTTGCTCGAATATCCTGCCTATCCCGGTTAGGTCTTGCTCCTGTGAATAGTGCATAACCCATTTAGCATGGGTGATTGTAAAACGCTCTCTCTCGTTCAGCACCTGTGGCGCAGTCACTGAGGGTAGAGTCCCGATCAACCGGCGGGATGCTCTCGCCCGCCTACGACAGAAGACACAGGCTCCCCGGCTGTCGCCGGGGAAGCCCGTCCTACAAGGTGGAAACGATATAGGGTGTGCTTCCACAGTGTAGGACACGCTTCCCGTATGTCGGGAGCGTGTGGATGAGGGGCCGGTCAGGCGACGATCAAGACACAGGCTCCCCGGCTGTCGCCGGGGGTCTTTGTTGAACTTGCCTGAATCGGTATGGCGAGTATACTGGGATTCATGAACAAGTCGGAACTACTGGGATATTTGGAACGGTTGGATCAATCTCTCAAGGCGCCGGCAACGCTTCATATTTATGGAAGTGCCGCCTTCATGCTTTTGGATGAGCCGGAGCGGACCAGTTTGGACATCGATGTGGCGGCCGCGTATTCGATGGTCGATGTGGGAGATCTCCGGCAGGCCGCCGCCGTCGCAGGGATACCGCTGAATCCTCCCGACGATTATGCGTCGGATCACTTGGAATGGATCTCCGCGCTCAGGCTGTGTCTTGCAAAACCAAATCCGGAAACAGATCTGTTACTCTGGCGGGGAGAAAAGCTGACGATCAAGACGGGTTCGATACCTCAACTCATGGCCAGCAAGTTGATCCGATATGATGAAATTGACAGGAGCGATGTCCAATATCTGTATCGCCAGACATCGGTGGATATTGCCGCGGTTGCCGCCGCTGTAGATCAGTTGCCGCCGTCTTTCAATCGGGACCCGTTGGTCCTGGAGAATCTGGAGAACCTCAAGGTCGATATGAAGCTGTGGTCGGGCGGTGAGCCGTGACCTCGCGCGAACGCCTGCAGTTGGCCTATGAACTCGCCTTCTACCCGCCTCGCCTGAACGAGGTGTGGAGGGGGATCGTGAAACACCCGGAGACAATGAATGGGGAACTGGGCGATGTTTTGGATCAGGCGTGGTTGTTACATCAGGCGCTACCAGAACGGGGCTATGCTTCCCAGCGCGCCTTAAACAGGTTGGCACTGTACCAGGCGAGGTCTCGTGCGTTTGGCATGGTGACATTCTTGCGGAATATCCGCAGGCATTTGGGGCGGCCGTTGATAGATACGCATGTCGTTCCCGGGAGCATGGTGAGGGACATAGGTTTGCCGCCGATACACCGCTCCTAATTCCCTTGTCAAGGTTCGGATAGACGGTTGACGAGATCCGGAGCGAGACGGCGGAAATCATGGAGATTGAAGGTGAAGATGCGATCGGCTTGGGATTGGCGCGCGCATTCGAGCAACAACGCATCGTATACTTTACCCCCGAGGTTGGCACCTTCCAAGTGAACACGGCGGACGAGGCCGTCCGGTCGCACTACCCACTTGATGCCTGACCCTCCCGCGAAGGTTGGAATCAGCCGGTCAACTCTTTGGCAGATCGAGAAGGAAACCCCAGCGTGGCCTTCGGCGCGTATTTTCTTGTCCCTGATCCCCTTTGGATGAAGACTGGTATGGGATTTTATGTAATTCGCAGAGGGGCCCTCATGGGGTGACCGGATCATTCTTTCTTGCCATACCACTTGTGGCATAGCATTCTGAGATTAGTAAGGCGCGTGGTATTGCAGGAGGAGTGCAGATGAATAAAGTCCAAGTGTCGATGCAGTTGATCCGCAAGCGGATTCAGTATGGGGATCACGCTCTGGAGGGATTCCCGAGCGAACGGGATCTGGCCGAGGAGACCGGCATGAGCAGGGTTACCATTCGTGCGGCCCTTCAGCAGTTGGTCAAGGAGAAGGTTCTTAAGCGGGAAAGCAATGGACGGCTCACGGTGGCCGCGCAGCATCGTACCGCAGGAACCCGTCCCGTGATCGGGTTTGTGACGCCTTGCCATTTCTCCCCTGACTACGAGATCTGGAAACGAGGACTTGATGGCGCGCTGGAGGGGTGTGATGTCACGCTTCGTCCTGTGTCCTACGCGCACTGGGGGGAATCTGCCCTGAGTGATGCCCTGGCTGGTTTTGACGGGATGTTCTTTATTCCGCCGTCCGAGAAGATTCCCGCCTGGCTGGCGACGAAGATGCGGAATTCCCGCTGCCGGGTCGCCGTGTTGGACGAAAATGAGGTCGATGCGGGGTTGTTGTCGGTGGTTATGTTTCCCGCCCGGATGGAACTGAAGTTGTTTGAGCACCTGGTGAGTCTTGGCCATCGGCGGATTGACTGTGTGAATACGCAGTCCGAGGATGAGGTCATCAAGGATCGTATTGCGCAATGGCGTGAATTTCTCGGGAAACATAAATTGAGCGGACAGTTGCGGGCGTTGACGATCCACCGGAGCATGGAGGCGGGTTATTCGCTCATCCGTGATGTCCTGCGCGAGGGGCGTCCGTTGGGAACGGCGCTGTTCTGTACGACCAGCCCGGCGGCAATTGGAGCCATGCGGGCCATTCATGAAGCCACGCTGGAGATTGGTCGCGATGTTTCTGTGTGTACGGTGAATGACGAGGGGATGGCTCCCTATCTGCTGAAGACCTTGACCTCCCTGGAATCCCCGTCCCGTGCCCGGTATTTGCGTCCGGTTGTGGAGTGGATGCTGTCTGGAAAGAAGTGGGAGGGATCCCTGCTCATCCAGCCCAAGGACTTATCGATTTATGTCGGTGAGAGCACCGGTCCCGCGCCCCGTCACGACAAGGTTGTCGTTGCCGGGTAAACCATAATCCAGGAGATGAGTCGATGCCTTATCCACAACTTGATCGCGGCAAACTGATCATCAAATCCCTGGCCCAGCGGGCCAACAAGCTTGCCATTGAACAGGATCATGTGAAGCCTGATCAGGAACCGCGCCCCCTTGGGGCTTCGGAAATGAAGACAATGGGGGTGATGGTGGAGCGGATCCGGGCTGCCCGCCGGGCCAACCGGCCCGTGGTGATGGCCTTCGGGGCACACACGATCAAAAACGGTTTGGCTCCGGTGTTGATCCGGTTGATAGAGCAGGGGTGGCTTACTCACCTGGCCACTAATGGCGCCGGAATCATTCACGACTGGGAATTCGCTTGCCGGGGCGAGAGCAGCGAGGATGTTCAGGGGAATGTGTCCCGCGGCGAATTCGGAATCTGGCAGGAAACCGGGTTTTTTATCAATTTGGCCCTGGTGGTGGGGGCGTATGAGGGATTGGGCTATGGGGAGTCGGTCGGGGC
>CAJBSZ010000351.1 GCA_903958395.1 uncultured bacterium
ATGAACCAGATGGTTAGGTTATCGGCGATGTTTTTCATAGGGCCTTTTAAGGTTGATTAACATTCTGATCATTACAATTGCGCGCGGGTCATTCCGCTTTCAAGTCTTGCTGCAACCATTAATCGCACATATACTTCCTTTATCAAATAGAGGAAATGATCATTCGGATGGATAAATTGATCATCAATCGGCGATACGACTATCTGGCGCCAAAGGCTCCGAAATGGGGGTTGCATCTCTGCGGGGTCGGCACCCGGATCACGCCCCCCCATGTCCCTTATCAGGTTTATGAGGACGGTGCGCCCTATCAATGGGAAAAGGGACGGATCCTGACAGACTACAGCTTTGTCTACCTGACCCAGGGTTCTGGAACATTCCAGGTCCGGGGCTCGCGTCGGCTTCCGGTCAAGACTGGGGATGTCCTGCTTATCCATCCGGGAATGTGGCACAATTACTCACCTTCTCCCGAGACGGGCTGGAAGGAATACTGGATCATGTTCAATGGCAGGCAGGCCGAGAAACTGGTCTCCCAGGTGGTGCTCCCCCGCCGGGCGCCCTTGATCCATTACGGGGAGGATAACACCCTGCATCATCTCTTCACGCAGATGCTCGATGTGGCGGCTGAATCACCTCCCTTTTCAGACATCATTCATGCCGGGCTACTTCTGCAAATGGCCGCACTCATCCAGAGTCAGCTCCAGTTACAGCGGGAACAGGGCGGCCGGGAAGCGTCTTTCGTGCGACAGGCCAAGCAGAAGCTTGCCCATGCAGGGGAACAGCCCGTCGACATGCAGGTTCTGGCCCATGAGCTGGGGGTCAGTTATCCCCACTTCAGGCGGGTTTTCAAGCAATCCACCGGCATCCCCCCCCAACAGTTCCTGCTGAACCTGAGAATCAACCTGGCCAAGCAACTAATGGAAAAACCGGGAATGAAGCTCAGCGAAGTGGCCCGCAACGTGGGATTCAACGATCCCTACTATTTCTCCCGCCTGTTCAAACAGAAAACAGGGATCAGCCCCTCCCTCTGGCGCAAATAGGATCACATAAAGCGGAACTGGCCCGCCTTGACCGTCTCGCAAGCAGGCCTACCGCCGCCCGCGATGTCCGCCGCCGCCTTTGGCGGGATGTCGCCCCTGTCCACCACCGCGCCCGCCGCCCTGCCCACCCCGGCCACCCTTGTTGTGGTGACGGGGAGGAGGACGCGCCGCCGCGCCGGTCGCGTTTTTCGCCGTTTCGGAGTGCAGGTCATGTTTGGCATCCACCGGAACAGCTTTACGGATGAGGCGCTCAATATCCCGCAGGAAGTCCCGCTCCTCGGCACAGCAGAATGACACCGCATCGCCGGAGGCTCCTGCCCGTGCGGTTCGACCGATCCGGTGCACATAGGTTTCAGGCTCGTGGGGCAGATCGTAATTGATGACATGCGTGATATCGTCCACATCCAGGCCCCGGGCCGCAATATCGGTGGCCACCAGCACCCGGATAGTGCCGTTCTTGAATCCCGCCAACGCCTGGGTTCGCGCCCCTTGACTCTTGTTGCCATGAATGGCCACGGTGGGAATTCCCGCCAGCGCCAACTTGCGCGCCGCCTTGTCGGCCGCGTGCTTCATCTGTACAAACACAATGACCCGGTTGATGGCAGGATCCTTCAACAACTTGGCCAGCAGCGCATCCTTATTCTCCCGATCCACAAACATGACCTTCTGCGTAATCTTTTCCACTGTGGGCTGTTCGGGCTTGATGGTGACATGCACGGGATCGCGCACCATGGCTCGGGCAAGTTCAACGACCTCGGGTGCCATAGTGGCGGAAAAGAACAACGACTGCCGTTTTTTCGGGAGTGCCGCCAGGATGGCACGGATATCGCGGATAAAGCCCATATCCAGCATCCGGTCGGCTTCATCCAGGATAAACACCTCCAACTGGTCGAAATGGATATGCCCCTGCCGCATCAGATCCAGCAGGCGGCCGGGAGTGGCCACAACAATATCCACACCACGACTGATGGCGGCCACCTGCGGATTCTGGCCGACCCCGCCGAAAATGACCGCATAGGTCGCCTGCACATGGCGACCATAGGTGCGGATGCTGTCACCGATCTGGGCCGCCAACTCGCGGGTCGGCGCCAGAATCAGCGCCCGGGGCCGGCCCCGGGTGGGGCGCAGCTGATGAGCCGCCAGATGCTGAAGCAGGGGAAGCGTAAATGCCGCCGTCTTACCCGTCCCCGTCTGGGCGACACCAAACAGATCACGCCCGGCCAACACATGCGGCATCGCCGCTTCCTGGATCGGGGTCGGCGTCGTGTAGCCCTCCTCCTCAACCGCCCGCTGAAGCGGTGCGATCAAACTCAAAAAAACGGACTGGGCGGGAACAGAAGGGACGGGATGATGTTTTTGGGTATGCATAAATGTTTGTTAATCATACACTTTGGCATATCCAAAAGTCAAGCCAACGGGTTGACAGACAAGCGCGCAGGCCTTATTTTTCAAGGTGATGAGGAGAACCAGCCATGCCGATTTATGAGTTTTATTGCCATCAGTGCAATACAATCTACAATTTCCTGTCGAAGAAGATTCAGCCCGACAAGCGCCCGAATTGTCCGCAGTGCAAAAAAGTGAAACTCGAAAAACAGATGTCGCTGTTTGCCTCTACGGGCAAGGCCCGGGAAGACCAGGCGGGGGGGGAACCCCACCTCGACATCGACGAGTCAAAAATGGAACGGGCCATGGATGCTCTCGCCCGGGAAGCCGACAGCCTCACCGAGGAGGACCCCCGTCAGGCGGCCACCCTCATGCGGAAGTTTTCAAGCATGACGGGCATGGAACTGGGCGCCGGGATGCAGGAAGCCCTGAACCGGCTCGAAGCGGGGGAAAGCGCGGACGCCATTGAGGCGGAACTGGGCGACCGGCTGGAAAAGGAGGATCCGTTCACCCTCCCCGAAAAAGACAGAAAAGGCCGCGCCAAAGGCCCCGCCCGCCCCGCTCCGCGACTCGACAAAACGCTGCATGAGATGTAAAGAGAGACCGCTTATGACTGATGCTCCATCAAAAAGCCTGAGAACCGAGAACTTGAATGTTCTCGAACTCACTCCGCTCGTCACTCCGCACGCCCTCAAGACCGAACTGAAGGCCTCCCCGGAAATCCTCACGCATGTTCTCGACACCCGCGCCGCCATTCGCGCCATCCTCGCGGGAGACGATCCCCGCCTGCTGGTGGTTGTCGGCCCCTGCTCCATCCACGACCCCAAGGCGGCCCTTGAATACGCCGAGCGGCTCGCGCGGCTCCGCCAGGACGTGCAGGACCGGTTCCTGATCCTGATGCGGGTTTATTTCGAGAAACCCCGGACCACCACCGGCTGGAAAGGCCTGATCTACGACCCGCATCTGGACGGCTCGGCCGATATCGCCCACGGCCTTCGCACGGCCCGGCGCCTGTTGCTGGATATCAATGCCATGGGAATCCCGACCGCAACCGAAATGCTCGATCCCATCGTGCCACAATACATCGCCGATCTTGTTTCCTGGGTGGCCATCGGCGCGCGAACCACGGAATCCCAAACCCATCGCCAGATGGCGAGCGGCCTATCCATGCCCATCGGGTTCAAGAACGGGACCGATGGAAATATCCAGATCGCGGTGGACGCCATGGAATCCGCCCGGCACCCGCACAGTTTCCTCGGCATTGACGAGAAAGGTCAGATCGCCATCGTCCACACCTCCGGCACTGAAACCGGACACCTGATTCTGCGTGGGGGCAAGTCGGGCTCGAACTATGACGCCGCCAGCATCCAGGACGCCTGCCAGCGGATGAGCGCCCGATCCCTGCGTCCGGCCATCATGGTGGATTGCAGTCACGGCAATACCGGCAAGAAGTTTGCGGCCCAGGAAAAAGTCTGGACCGATGTGCTCGCCCAGCGCGCCGCCGGCAACCGCGCCCTCATCGGCATGCTGGTCGAAAGCAATCTGTTCGAGGGAAGTCAACCCATCCCCCCCACTCTCACCGAGCTGCGCTACGGCGTTTCCATCACCGACGCCTGCATCGGCTGGGAGACAACGGAGCGGATGTTGAGAGGAGTGAAAAGTGAAGTGTGAGACGTAAAGAGTGAGACTTTTCGGATTATCATCCGGACGCCTCAAGCAATGGCCGAATGGCCGGTTTCAATTCATGAAAACTGCTCCACGCGGCTTTCTTGTGATGCTGGAGACATCCGACCACCAAACTGGGATGCAAGCTCAACTCCCGGGCAACCTCCTGTACACGCGCTGTCGAGGGGCGCTGAACGCCCCTGAATCGTGCAAGAATGTGCGCGTGCTTAAGCTTATCGCTGGCAAAGCGATCGGCATCCTTCTCCCGCTGATCGGATAAATCCAGATTATCCAACGAATCAATGAAAACCTGACCCTGATTATCCTCGTGAAACAGGACGTGCCCGATTTCATGAGCCAAGGTGAACCAGAAGTTATCCATACGATCATGCCGGGCAGTGTAAACGATTACAGGCCGCCCATTATCAAAAAACGTAGCGCCATCCGTGTAGGTTTTCTGGATATGGTCAATTTGCAGGAACGTCACGCCACAGCGGGTTAATTCGCTAATGACCGTCTGAACCCCGTCATCCCGCAAGGAAAACTCCGGAATACGATCGGCAAGTAACTCCAGACCTTTCCGGTCATATTTGAAACGATTCCGATGCGCTCCTAACGCATTCCTGGCCAACTGAAGCCAACTCAATGCGTAAAAGGGATTAAACTGCTTATGGGCCTTCGATTTCCGAAAGTTCGCGGCTTGCTTTTCGAGAAACCCGAAATCCAATTCATCCCTGCCCCAGAACTTTTTTACGGCAGCAATCAACTCCCCCGTTATTTTCGGCAACGGGATCAGCATACGCAAGTCACGAACCGGCATGTAGCGGTAGATCAACGCCCTAGCCTCGGTCTCTTTCACCTTAGCGCTCTCCTGCATCCTCTGGCGGTAGTTGGCATCCAGATTGAGCCAGAACTGCGGCGACTGCTTGAATGTTTTCGCCAGAAGACAGGCAACATCATAGGTTACCGGGGTCTTGTTATTAACAAGCTGACAGACATGTTTTTGGGTCATTTCCAGGATTTCGGCCAAGTCCTTTTGATCCCAGCCATAATGTTCCAGTTCCTCACGAATCGTGTCGCCAGGCCCTAAATTTACAAACGGTTTATACTCACCCATACCCCACCTCACTCATAATGCTTACTGACCGTCAGGATCTTCACAAACCCCACGGACTTGGCCTCATCCTCGAAATTAATTTCAAACTCAAGCCGATGCTTGACGTCCAATCTGATTGAAAACCTATTTTCGAAACCACCGAGCGCCTCAAATTGCATGGATGGCGGCTCCCGCAAATCATAGATGCTAATTGCCGACTCAATCCGACTGACCCGCTCAACAAATTTCTTTGCCAGCGGTTTATCGACGAATTTATATTTCCTGCTCCACCCCTTCTCATAAAGCTCTTGCAGATGTTTATCCACAAAGTCCCACTTCATTGGCACCTCTTTTAGCACGATTAGGAATTTACCTGCAATGTAAATATTCGATCATGTTAGTTTCGTTTACTATACATCAGCTCCTGCGAATTCGTTTTGCCCAGGCGTTGCACCCAAGCTTAACCCGGCTTGAAGAAAACTACACAATAGGCTATATTATGTCTAGCTTGTATTCTATATATAACCTATCCTCACGGATGCCATCGCGGCTTTCCAGGGACTTTCGCTATACACTTCATCGACACTGTCGGATTTATGGATACGTCTCACTCCTCACATTTCACGCTTCACCTTATAACTCAATAATCGCACAGGAACCATCAGGGCATTCTGGATGTTGGAATGCATGTCGGCCGCCATGTAGGAAATGGCCTGCCTTGCCGTAAAGGCGCGGGGATCCTCGATTCCCCGGAGGCATAGCAGGGCAAAAAACCGAAAGAACATGGACATCAGGAACAGGATGCAGTGATAGGTCATGGGCAGGCCCAGGAAATCGCCGTGCCAATCCTTGAGCCAGCTCGCGAGCACTCCTCCAAACAACCCGCTGGCCGTCCCCGCCGTGGCCACCACCACGCTGTTCAAGGCCACATAGGCCGTATTGCGTCCGCCACCCTTTTCCTGCCGGACCAACCCCAGTAGAATATTATACGAGGCCAGTTCCACGCCCGGCCAGGCGAACGCCGCTACCAGAATCCCCAGATAAGCGGGCATGATACTGCCCTCACGAATGACAATCCAAAGAACGCCACCCTGAATGACAAACGCGGTGGCAATCATCGCCACCGGCTTGCGGCCAAGCCGGTCAATCATCCGTCCCCAGAACGACACCCCGAACATGGCCAAGACCATGGGACAGGTCATCAGGAGAAAATTGGCCTGAACGTTCGACATATTGGCAACATCAAACGCGTACAGCCAGGAGAACTGCCCGACATAGCCGATGGAAAAGGTCATCATCGCCGTAAAGCCAAGATAGCGGCGAAACGAGCGGTTCCGGAGCGGCTCCACAAACAGATTCCTCCAGCCATAATGCTGGTTCCTCTCATGCCCGCCGTGATCGGGAATCCGGACGAAAAATAAAATATCCACAAGCCCGCACACCGCCGCCATGGCCAGAAGCACACTCAAAACCCGGCTCAAGGCCAGACCGCTGATCCCTTCCGCCCAGTCGAGAGCCACTCCCACGGCCACCGTGAGAACCAAACTCACGATCTGTCCCGCCTGCGTTCGCCGCGACAGATACCGCCCCCGGATCCGGGCCGGCACGATATCCGAAAGCCAGGAATACCAGGCTGGCGCCGTGGTATGTTGTGATAACGACGAAACCAGCATCAGGGTAATCAAGCCCAGCGGGCGCTGATCCACCGACACCAGCCAGGGAATGGCCGCGATGACCAGCCAGAGTACTCGGTGAATCAAGTTGGCGACCAGGAAAACCCGCTTCCGGTGCCCGTATCGTTCCACGAGAAAGGAAGCCGGCAACTGCGCAAAAGCGGCAATGAACGGGATGGCGGCCAGAATCCCGAATCCGAACTCCGTGACATGAAGCGACTTCGCATACCGCGTCAGCGTCGCGCCTGTGGTAATCGATTGCCACGTCGCCCCGAAAATCCACGCCACCAGGATGCGCCGCAACACTTCCCGCCGTCCGAATTCATCCGGCGCGTTATTTCTTGCGCTTGTTTCGATACTCGGGACTGTTTCGTAATTCTTTGGCGACATCGGCCTCGCTCCAGCGGTTCTGTCTTATTTTCTGAACATACAGGGAGCTTCCCGACGAATCCGGATCGCGTCCAAGTACACTCTGATAGGCCCGACGCACCATCTCCTGGGCCTGCTCATTGGAGATCCCGCCTGTCTCGCGCCGCTCGGAACTGCTCTTAAGCGCCGAGCGCACATCCCGCTCTGACCAGTTTTCGTTGATGAGTTTTGACCGGTACGTCGCCAGTCCGGACGCATCCGGATCCCGCCCCAGGACATCCTGATAGGCCCGGCGGATAATCACATCGGCGGCGGCCGGGGTTCGCCCGGCACGTTCCGCGCTTTTACGCAAATCGCTACGCACATCCTGCTCGCTCCATTTGTCGTCAATGATCCGGCTCCTGTAGGTACGCAGGCCATCCTTGTCCGGCTCCCGGTTGAGAACATCCTCATACGCCCGCCTCACAATCACGTCGGGATCATTGCTCCGGAACTCGCGCCTCGAATTCGACCGGCTGTCAGAAGCGCGGGAATGTGAATCCTCCCGATAATTATCGTGGTGAGAGTTCCCCGACCTTCGAGCGTCTTCATAACCCCGGTCATAAAACTGTCCCCGGGCAATCCCGCCACTCCACGAAAACACCATCGCTCCCGCCATCGCGATCAGAATAATTTTATTCATGATTCTTTCTCCTTACATTGAATCCTGACTCACATGCTGAAAAAGGATTTCTTGGCGGCTTTTTCGAGAAAGATCTCAATCTTCCGGGTTTCACCCGCCTTGACACGATAATACTGAAGACAAGGCTTGTAGCCGGAGGCCTCCACCTGAACCTTATGGTTTTCACCGGATGTCACTTCAAGGTTTCCGGCTTTGACAATGTTTCCATCCACCATCAGGGTCGCCATCCTGGGAACCACGGTGATCATCAACATCCCCTTGCCCGCCGGGACCACCGGCTTGGCCACGGCCGCCGATGGAGTCACGCTTGGAACGATTGCCGGCGCCGCCACGACTATTTTGTCGAGCGCCTTCAGAATCAGTTCCTGCCCACCCGCCCCGACCAGCATCACCGATTCATTCCGCGGCCTCGACTCGGCATCGCCTTCAACCAAAAGCGAGGCGGCCACATTCGCGGAATGAACAACCAACTCCACATCACGGGTGGCGCCCTTATCGAGCGTCACCTTGTCTTTAAGCTCCGGCCCCGACACCTTCAGCGACTGACCCGACTGGTTGACGAGTCTGAGGAGGAACCCGGTCTTCCGGGTCGAGAGGGAGTCCCGCAGCGCCCGGATCCGGCCGCTGAATACCGCTTCTGCAGCCGAAGCGTTCAGGACTTCATCCACCGCCTTGATCCGTGCCGCCCGCTGGTCCAGTGGATCTTTTTGAACGAGTGTCTTTTCCACCAATGTCGCGAACTCCGCCGTCACCCCCTCGCGTTGAGCCTTAAACTCAGGACTGGCCAGAACGGACGCTGAAAACCCGGCAAGCACGGCTACGCCATCTGTGCAATCCCGCAGGGCACCCTTCCGGATGCGAGCCTGAAGATTCACCAGCGTCTTATCGGCCTCCTGAAGATCCCGGCGTTGCGCCGATTCTGCCTGGTTCTGCTTCGCCACCCATGCGGCACGCTTCGCCTCGACCTCGTTTTTCAGGAGGATCAAGGCCTTCTTTCCAAACCGGTCGGGCACATCCGCCACAAGTTCGGACAACATCGTTTGCGCCTTTTGTCCTTCATTCAGCTGACCGGCATCATAGGCGGTTCCGGCCTGCTGGACATACCCCTGGGCCAGGAAACGATACTTCGCAGAAATGGCATCCTCGGCAGCCTTGACCTGTGCGGAGGTAAGCTTGACGCGTGAATCGCCTTCCAGGGCGGTCAATTCGCCCGCGACAGCCGCCAGCGCCGTACTGTCGCCTGCATTGGCGGCATGATCCATCATCTTACTCAATCCGCCCGTAGTGGCACGGCTCTGCCGGGCGGCCTCGACGCTATTTTTCGCATCGAGGTAGGTGGCCTGCACGATCCACGTCGTCAGGGCAGGCCGTTTGGCGGCAAACGACAGCAGGGCGTCACGTTCGGCATCCCCATCCGCACCTTCGCGATATTTACCCAGGGCGGCGTCACGCAGTTGGGCGACATAAGGAACCGTCCGCTCGGAAAGCGTGGTGGCCAGGGTCCCCAACCGCTTCTGCTTCTCGGCATCATCGAAGCCGGTCCAGACGCGATCCCGCAATTCCTTAAGTTTTGAGGCCGCCGATTCGGCCTTTGACAGGGATTCCTCATCCTGAACGGCGGCGGGGAAAGACTGGGTCAGGGCGGTCAGGTCGCGCTCAATCTCGACGCGCGGAAGGGCGGTATTCATGAAGTCACGAAGCTCCGCGAACCGTTGCGCATCAAGCCCCATGATATCCGTAAATTTTTCAGAATCCTTCCACTCCTTCATCAGGGTGGCGGCCTTCTCGGGTTTATCGGCAGCCAGCGCGGCCTCGAAGGCCCGCCTGAATTCCGCAGGCAGGGCGGTGCCGGCCTTCCTCATCAGGCGACGCTGCTCATCGACGCGGTCGCTCAGCTCGGGATAGCTCTCGCCGGTCTTGACGGCCTTTTCATAAGCCTGACTGAGGGAACGAACATAGGTTGCCGTGGGCACCGGATTTCTCAACACCCCGGCCGCCTGCTCGACATCCTGAATGGCTGCCGCAATTCTCGCGGCGCTGGCCTCGGCATTCCGGCGGGAGAGAGAGGACACCATCCACACGCCCGTCCCGAGGGCCAGGATTACTGCGGCGGCGATTCCGCCGATCATGACCATCCGCTTCAACCGCTGCCGTCGTTCCGCCTCCGCCCGACCCGCAGCCAGCAAATCCATAGGGGCGGGCATGGTGCCGCCGATCCCGTCCAGCGGCCGGGTTCCCATCGTGGCGCCGGGCTCGGGCAGATGATGATCGCTGTCATCGGAAAACGAATGCAGGGTGGCGATGGTCATTTCCGCACCCGTGTCATCCCCATGCGAATCCCCGAAGCCGGTTCCGGCCAGGATGTTTTCCAGCTCCTGCTTCATCTCCGCCGCGCTCCGATAGCGATCCACGGGGCGCGGGGCAAGGGCTTTCAAGAGGGCGCCCTTGAGCCGGGGATACTGGCGGAAGGCCTCGCCCTCGAACGACAACTCGAGCGGCTTGCGCAATCGCTGCTGAAACGCGAGCCAGGCGGAATTCATATCCGTCGGCAACCGGTCATACACGGGTCGGCCGGCCAGGGTCTCGTACAGGCAAAGGCCCAGCGCATAGATGTCCGACTGGGGCGATCCGCGATCCCCCGCCGTGTCGGCAAACTCAGGCGGCATGTAATCCAATGTTCCGGGAACGCCGCCGACCGTAACGGTTCCGGAAACATCACGGGCCACACCGAGATCGAAAATCTTCCCCTTCTCGGGTTGCCCGGCCGGGGCGTAGAGGTTGCCCGGCTTGATATCGCGGTGGATGATCGGGCGGGAATTCTCATGAAGGAACTGCAGAGCCGCGAGGTAGCCGATAAACAACGGAATCCCCTCCGACGCCTCCAACCGCCCCTCGTTTTTCAGGCGCGTCCGAAGCGTCCACCCCGGCATTCCCTCCAGAAACTCCAGGATCAGGAAATACTGTTTCTCCCCCGCCGTCCCCTCCACCACCATGAAATCCACATACTTGCACAGATTGGGATGCGGATATTGCTGAAGAATCTTGGCTTCCTTGATGAAGCGGTCTGACTGTTTTTCCGCAAACAGATGCTTTACCGCCACCAGACTGCCGTCCGAGAGTTTCCTCGCCTTGAACACCTCGCCAAATCCGCCGCGGCCCAACACGGCCAGCAGTTCGTACTCGTCGCGGTTCTTGTGACGGACGCGACGGGAGCGGATCTTCCGGAAATCCTCGAGCATGGCGGCAAAGGTCTGGTAGCGGTGTTCCCGCTTCGACGCAAGGCATTTCGCCACGAAGGGCTTGGCGTTGCTCAATACCCGGAAAACGCCGGGCCGGAAGGAGGGCGAAGGCGAGGCCCCGTCACGCCAGCGATTCAGGTAGCCGATATGCGCTGACTCACCGAGCGGCTCAAACGGAAGCCCACCCGTCAGGGATTGATAGAAACAAACACCCAGACTGAAAATATCCGACAGTTCATCGCCGCGAAATCCCTCGATGGTGATGAAGTCGGGCGCCATGTAGTCGAAGGTGCCCTTCCAGCCGGCCGTGCTCATCTGGCCGCTGTCATCCTTGCGGGCAATATCAAAATCAATGACCTTGGCCAGTCCATCCTTGGTGATGAAAATATTGGAGGGCTTGATGTCGCGATGCGTAATGCCCCGTTCACGGGCATGAATCAACCCGGCCAGGCATTGTTCAAACACTTCCTCGACCTGGGGCCAGGCGAGTCCGGTGTTGGCCTTTTTCAGGCGGTCGGTAAGCGTTTCCCCCTCAAGAAACTCCATGACCAAGCATTGGGCTTCATCCCATTCCCCGGCATGCCAGGCGAAACTGTCGCGGTAGCGGACGATGTTCGTGTGCGACAGGCGCCGCAGAATGTCCGCCTGGGCCTGGAACTTGGTGCGGAGCTTGTCATCATCGCCGGTAATGCGGATGAGTTTGACGGCCACAATCTCGTCGCGGGCCACCTTGGATACGTCTTCGCCGAGATACCGGGCCTTGTAGACGCGGCCCTGGGCGCCGTCACCAATCAGCTCCAGCAACTCGTAATCGCCAACGCGGTCTTTGCCGTTCTCCGTCATTCCTGCTGTGCCCCGTCATGAATCTCTGAGCCCGGCCCGCGAGGCTCCGGAACAACTCCGGGGCGCCAAGCCTTCCATTCCTGATACCCCCAGATGGCAGCCCCGGCCATCACGGAGAGTGCCAACACGATCCAGAGCCATCTGAGTCGGGATGAGGACCGGACTGCCGCCGGGGCGCGCGAAACCGGCGTGGCGGCCCGGGTTCCTTCTGAGGCAGGCGTATCGGGCGTGACCCCCACCTGCCGGTGATCTGAATCCGTAGGCGTCACTATATCCGCCAGGGTGCTGGCGGTGCGAATCCCCTCACCGGTTTCTGCCGTTTCCCCCGTGGCATCATGCTCGTCTCCAAAATGGGAGGGCTCGGGAGGAGGCGCCTCGGCCACCACCAGTTTCTCCAACGCCAGAGTTTCGGGCGGAATCTCCATCGTCGGTCCCTTGGGAAGTTCCTTGGCAACGCGGACCACCACCACTGACACATTGTCCTCGCCACCTTCTTTAAGAGCCTCCTCTACAAGCACACGCGCCAGTTCCGAAAGATCGCCATCGCCGTGTTTCCTGAGCAGTTTCGTGAGGCGCCGGTCGCTGACCATTTTGCTCAGGCCATCGGAACAGAGCAGGAAAATATCGTTGGGAGCGACATCGAAGGGGGTGGACTCCAACTGAACATGGCGTTCAAGTCCCACTGCCCGCGTGATCACCCCCCGGAACATGGGGGGCAGCGAACTGTCATCGGCAAGCCCGGCCGCCGCCGCCACGGAATGATCCACGGTGAGTTGCGCCAGTTTCTCATCCCGCAACCGGTAAGCCCGGCTGTCACCGGCATGCAGGGCAACGCCCTGCGACGGGGTAACCCTGTCGAAAACCAGCGCCACGGCGGTGCTGCCTGAGCCATTGAGGCCCAGTCCCTCGGCTCGCTCCTTGATCCAGTTGCTGGCCGAGTTCAGGGCACGCTCCACCAGCCGTGCCGCCGCATCGGCGGTCAGAGCAAAGGGCGCATCCGGCGATTCGGTGAATTCCTTGCTCAGGGCCTCGACGGAGGCCTTGCTGGCCACTTCGCCTCCCTGCACGCCGCCCATTCCATCCGCCACGCAGAACACGCCGGCCTCCGGAAGACGAATCAGGGAATCTTCATTGTTTTTCCGGCGCCGTCCGACATCCGTCAGCTCGGCTGAAGTAAGATATTCAAATGCAGGTTTCACAATCGGCCTCGTTCAGGGTTTAAAGTCCGGGCTTGATCTCCACTATTTCCGTCTTCTCGCTCTCGAGTTCATCCTGGTCCACCGACGAAATGGCAATCTTCATCGGCTTGGACAACTCGGTGTATTCAAAAAGGTAATTCGTCTGATCCGTGGTGGATATCAGATCCCATCCAATAAATTTCTTCCGCCACACCTTGTACCGCCGGATATCCGGTTGCGCGGGCGCCTGCCAGGTTGCCCTGACATTCGTGCCGACGGACTCCGCCGCCACAGAAAGCGGCATCCCGGGGATCGGCTTGGATCGGCCGGACTCTGGAACGCACCAGTCGCTCTCCAGCCCATCCTTGTCGATCGCCTTGATCCGGTAATAGCGGTTCACACCCGATTCCAGCGCTGTTTCCCTGGCTGAGAGCTCGCCTTCTTTCAAGGGGCTCACGGACACCAGCTTTTTGAAGGATCCCGAATCGGGTTCGTCGGCACATTCGACAACATAATCGCTGATATCTTTCTCGGGGTTCGACTTCCAGGTCATCCGGATGGACAAAGGCATATTGGTAGTCGCCACAAGACCGGCCGGAGTCACCGGTCGGTATTTAGTGCGGGCGCTCGACGCCTGCGAGGCGGAGGAACGAACCCCGGCCGTGTTAAAGGCGATGACCTTGTACTGGTAAACCGTGCCATCCTTGAGCGACCCGAGGCCGGGCTTGGGCTTGATCTCGCCGCGATCAAGATAGACGGCCGTCTCGCGCCCCACAACACGCCCCACCTGAACCCACTCTTCTGAGTTTTCATCAGCCCGCCAGATCTCGTAACCCATGACCGCCTTGTCGGCATTCACCGGCCAGGCAATGGGTATTTCACGCGGCCGGTTTCCGGTTAAGGTGATCGTGCCGACCTCGGTGGGAACGCCACGGGTCGTCGCCTTGACCGTCTCGGAATCCGCGCTTTCAGCCGTCACCGCATTGATCGCGCGGATTTTATAATAGTAGTCGGCCTCATCCTCCAGATTTCCGGGATTGGCACCGCCATCGAGGAAAGTAACGGAGAGCCGTCCGGGAACCGACCCGATTTTCTCGAAGGAGCCTGTCACCAACCGGGAGCGGAAGATCTCATAACGAACCACATCGGACTCCGGGCTGGGCGCCCAGGACAACGGAACACACCGGACTTCGTCCGTCACCACCGTCAGCTTCTGAACCCGGGCGGGGGGCGGCAGGGTAGTGACTTCAACCGGAATAGACGGAACGCTTTCGGCATTCACGCGGTTGATCGTGATCACCCGGTACCGGTAGGGGGTGCTGTCTCTCAAGGAAGACGCCGCCGTGCCGCCATCGACGAAGAGCGGCACAGGCACCGAGCCCACCCGCTCAAAATTATCGGAGCCTGCCGGAGCCCGCTCAACGCGATAGAGGCTGACAGCCGGAGACGGCGACGACGCCCAGGTGATTTTCACGGCGCGCGAACTGGGCGCGGTGGCTGTCACGCCGCCCGGAGCAGCGGGAGGCGGAGCCGTAATGGTTTTGACGACCTTGGAGGCAATGCTTTCCGGTCCGTCCTTATCGAGAATGGCGACAATCTGATAGTAATAGGGGGTCTTATCCTTCAGAGGAAGACTCTCCGAGCCGCGATCCCGGTATTGAATTTTGCGGGGTGCCACCTCGTCAATGGGGGCAAAGGGACCCGTCGGGGATTCTGATCGTTCGATCCGGTAGCGGTAAACCTCGTCGGCCGGTGCGGTCCAGGTGAGTGTGGCCTCGCGCAGCCCCCCATCGGAAACGGCAACCCCTTCAGGCTGTCCATAAAGCGTGCGGCGCTTGGGCACACCATCGGCCTCGGCAACCGGCCCGCCCGTCGTAGCGACCGGCGCAACAACAACCGGAGCCGCCGCCACCGGAACGGGGACTACAGGCGCATGAACTTCAGGTGAAGGCGCCTGAACGGGGGCATTTACCACAGTATTATGGCGGGGATCATTCGTTTCATAGACCACCGCATTGCCAACCTGATTGGCCACCACTTCGCGGGGAAGATAATCCGGAATCCGTTCCCGGGTTCGACATCCAGCCGATACTAAAATCAATCCCACCCCTACAACAGACATCACACTTGAACGCATAGCCTATTCTCCTTAACCTCATCCCAATTCGATCCTTATCAATACCACCCCCCTTTTCCCTCAAACAAGCCTGATCTTCAGGGCATCTCATGATTCGTTCATGATTTCTGTCGTTGGTAACCCATACTCTTTTTGACACGTGTGTCTCACACCGTCTCATTATCTCTGGAAGAAACAGTCATTTTCGATGACTCCCAGGCTTGAGACAGTGGGTGAGTTTTTGTATCCGCCTTATGGTGAATATGTTACAGAATATAAGACTATTTTACTCGACAATGGCACTTTCTATGCTTAATACTATGCGCGAAGGTTAATTGATGAAAACGAAAGGAATGATTATGAAAAAGATAGTTCGAGCGGTGTTTACAGGCGTGGTGGTTGTCGGGGCCTCTCTGGTTTTGGCTGGATGTTGTTCCGCCGGGAATTGTCCGGTGAAACGGGGCTGCTGCAAGCAGAAATGTGCCGTGGAGAATAAGGCGGCTTGCGATGTGTGCAAGTGCGCTCCATGCAACTGCGCCACAAAGCAGGTTGGGAAATAAACTGACCGGTTCTGCTTGCTTGCTCCCTCAAGCTACTTGCAAAACTCCACGCGGACGGCGCGGCCGCCGTCCCATAGCTATCAAGCTAAGGGTCCAAGAGCGAAAAATCGACGTTCTGACGCCATATCATCGAGGAAGATTTTGAACAGAAGATCACAAAGATCACGAAGGTTAAAGGTTTTTACCGCCTCCGGCGGAACCCTAACCCATTTTCTTTGTGGTCTTCGTGGTCTTCTGTTCAAATTTCTTTAACATTTGCTTAGCTTGATAGGTATGGGTCCGCGGCCTCGCGGACCGTATGGGGGTGGAGTTTGGCAAGTGGCTCCCATAATAATCCAGACATGATCCGGCCACCAAGATCATGTCCAGATTATTTCAGGGACGTTAGTAATTCATCCTTCATACTTCCCTGCTTGATTTGGGGCTTTCCATGGAGGGGTGTTTTCCGGTATTCAATTTTCCTCTAGTTTCAATAGAAGGAGATTGACCCATGCCCAGAACACCGAAACTGAATAAACGCCCCGAATGGAAGGCCCTGAAGAAACATGCCGAGGTCATCAAGGCTACCCACCTGCGGGATCTCTTCCGTGATGACCCTGCACGGGGCAAGCGCCTCACTCTGGAATCCTGTGGCCTCTACCTCGACTATTCCAAGAACCGGATCACCGACGAAACCCTGAAGCGTCTCCTCGATCTCGCCCGTGCTTGCCGCGTTCATGACGCCGCCGGGGAAATGTTTGCCGGCAAAGCCATTAACGAGACCGAAAAGCGCGCCGTGCTCCACATCGCCCTCCGCAACCGGTCCAACACCCCCATTCTCGTCAACCGCAAGGATGTGATGCCGGAAATCAATGCCGTACTCGAGAAAATGGCTGGCTTCGCACGGAAAGTCCGAGCCGGGGAATGGCAGGGCTACACCGGAAAACCAATCAAAAATATTGTTAACATCGGTATCGGCGGCTCCGATCTGGGTCCCGTCATGGCTTATGAGGCGTTGAAACCCTACGCAGACCGCCGACTCACCCTGCGGTTCGTGTCGAATGTCGACGCCACCCATTTCGCAGAATGCACCCGTGACCTTGACCCGGCCGAAACCTTGTTCATCGTCGCCTCCAAGACATTCACCACCCAGGAGACCATGACCAACGCCGAGAGCGCACGGGCCTGGTGTCTCGCCGCCCTCAAGGACCGGGCCGCCGTGGCGCGTCATTTCGTGGCCGTCTCCACGGCCTCCGATGAGGTTGCCAAGTTCGGGATCGATCCCGCCAATATGTTCGGGTTCTGGGACTGGGTGGGCGGCCGCTATTCCCTGTGCTCCGCCATCGGCCTGCCGGTCATGCTCGCCATCGGCCCGGAGCATTTCTCCGCCATGCTGGACGGCTTTCACGCCATGGACCGGCATTTTGCTGAAGCGCCGCTGGAACAGAATATGCCGGTGCTCCTCGCGCTCCTCGGTCTCTGGTACAACAACTTCTTCAACGCCCAGACCCAGGCGATCCTGCCCTACGACCAGTACCTGGCCCGCTTCGCCGCGTATTTCCAGCAGGCGGACATGGAGAGCAACGGCAAGGGCACCGACAAGCAGGGCAAGCCGGTCCAGTGGGAAACCGGCCCCGTGATCTGGGGCGAACCGGGCACTAACGGCCAGCACGCCTTCTACCAGCTCATCCACCAGGGCACCAAGCTCATCCCCTGCGACTTCATCGGCTTCATCAAGAGCCAGAACCCGATCGGCGACCACCATGACAAGTTCATGGCCAATTACTTCGCGCAGACCGAGGCGCTGGCCTTTGGTAAATCCGAGACTGAGGTCGTGGCGGAGGGAACCCCGGCAAAACTGGTTCCCTTCAAGGTGTTCAACGGCAACCGGCCAACCAACAGCATTCTGGCCGAGCGGCTGACGCCCAAGGTGCTTGGCGCCCTGATCGCTCTCTATGAACACAAAATCTTCGTCCAGGGCGTCATCTGGAATGTTTATTCCTTCGACCAATGGGGCGTCCAGCTGGGCAAGCTCCTCGCCAATAAGATCCTGCCGGAATTACAGACCCCGGGCGCCGTCCTGGGGCATGATTCGTCAACGAATGAACTGATTCGACGATATAAAAACGCGACATGAAGCACATCCTCCTCATCGGTAACGACGGGCAAGTCGGCTACGAGCTGGAACGGTCCCTGGCTCCGCTGGGGCGGGTTACGACAGTCTGTTATCCGGCCCTTGATTTCGCGCAGCCTGACTCGATCGTCAAGGGGGTTCGGGCGGCGAGACCTGACTTGATTGTCAACGCGGCGGCCTACACGGCGGTAGACAAGGCGGAGACTGACACAGCGACCTGCTGGAAGCTCAACGCCGCCGCGCCGGCGATCCTCGCCGAGGAGGCCAAACGACTGGGCGCGGGACTGGTTCATTATTCCACCGATTTCGTTTTCGACGGACAGAAAAAAACGCCCTACACGGAAGAGGACATCCCGCATCCTTTGGGCGTCTACGGGCAGACCAAACTCGATGGCGATCTGGCAATCCGGGAATCCGGTGTGCCCCACTTAATTTTCCGGCTCGCCTGGGTGTACGGACGGCGCGGAAAGAATTTCCTGCTGACGATGCAACGACTGGCCGGCGAAGGAAAACCGATCCGCGTGGTCGCCGACCAGATCGGCTGTCCCACCTGGTGCCGGACCATCGCCGAGGCCACGGCCGCCGCCCTGGCGAAAACACAGACCCCGGATGGCACCTTCAACCTCCGCGAGGTCAGCGGCCTGTACCATTGCGTCTGTTCAGGCGAAACCTCCTGGCATGGCTTTGCCCGGACCTTTATCCCGCCGGAAATTTCCGTCACCCCTATCACCACCACCGACTACCCGACCCCGGCGAAACGCCCCCCCTACTCCGCCCTGTCCTGCGCCAAACTTGAAAACACTTTCGCCATCACCCTTCCCTCCTGGCAAACCGCCCTGCAGAACTGCCTGCGAGACCGATAAAGAAAATCTTTACCACGGAGAAAGTAGAGAGAAAATCAAATGTTGCGGGTATTTAAGATGCGGAGTACCTCATCTGAAATCCCCGCAACCCTTTCTGGAGTAATTCCAGAAGGAAGATGAAAGGGGACAACAAATCAAAACCTCTCTTTGTTCTTCCTCCAAGAAGGGTGGCGTTTATTTTCTCCACATGTACTCATGTGGAAAAATTAACGCCACATTTGATTTTCTCTCTCTGTGCCTCCGCGCCTCCGTGGTAAATCTGCAATTCTCTGGCGGAATCGGAAGCGAACGGCTAGGATTCGCTCATCTTGGTTTTGAATCATGGGGAGGAGCATGATGGAACGATTATTTGGAACGGATGGAATCCGGGGACGGGCGAATTGTTATCCAGTCACCCCGGAAGTGGCACTGCAAATCGGCAAGGCGCTCGGCCATGTGCTCGGCGCCTCGGGACACGGCTCCTGTAAGGCCGTCATCGGAAAAGACACCCGGCTGTCCGGTTATATGCTCGAGACCGCGCTGACAGCGGGTCTGGTTTCCATGGGCGTGGACGTTATGCTCGTGGGCCCCGTGCCCACTCCGGCGGTCGCCCACCTCACCCGTAGTTTGAGCGCCGATGTCGGCCTGATGATCACCGCCTCGCACAACCCCTTTGACGATAACGGCATCAAGATATTCGGGCGCGATGGATTCAAAATTTCCGATCTGATCGAGGCCGATATCACCCGTCACATCGAGTCGGGCGAACTGAGCAGCGAACATATCCGGAGCGACCAGTTGGGCAAGGCCTACCGCATTGAGGATGCCCGGGGGCGCTATATCGAGTTCGCCAAGAGCACCATCAAGAATCATGACCTCGAGGGGCTCAAAGTGGTCATGGACTGCGCCAACGGCGCCGCTTATTTCATCGCTCCCCTGATCTTCAAGGAGCTGGGCGCCAAGGTGATCAAGGCTTCGGTCGAACCCGATGGCTACAACATCAACAACCAGTGTGGCGCCATGCACCCGGAGACCGTTGGCAAACTCGTCAAGAAGGAGAAGGCGGACGTGGGCATCGCGTTCGATGGTGATGCCGACCGCATCATTTTCTGCGATGCACAAGGTCGCGTTGTCGACGGCGACCGCATTCTCGCCATGTGCGCCCTCTCGTTTAAAAAGCAGAACCGGCTCGCCAATAACACCCTGGTGACCACTACCATGAGCAACCTGGGCCTGATTGAGGCCATGAACAAAGCCGGCATCAAGGTCGATGTGACGGATGTCGGCGACCGGCAGGTCATTGAGCGGATGCGCAAGACCGGAGCCAATGTCGGCGGCGAAAAGAGCGGCCATGTGATCCTGATGGATCATGCCACCACCGGCGACGGGATCATCACCGCCCTGCAGATTCTCTCTCTGCTCAAGCAGAACAACACCACCCTGGCAGAACTTGCCGACTGCATGCAAGAGTATCCCCAGAAATTGGTGAGTCTGAAGGTGAAGGCCCGCAAACCGATCGAATCCCTCCCCACCTTGTCTCGCGTGATCAAGCAGGCCCGGGAGGATCTCGGTACTGAAGGGCGGTTGATTGTCCGGTATTCCGGGACGGAAAATAAAATCCGCCTGCTGGTGGAGGCAAGGGCTCCGAAAGCGGTGGACGCCTGGATCAAGGCGCTCACACTCGCGGTTCACAAGGATCTTGGGACATGAAGGTCATTCTCTCCCATCCGGAGGCTGCGACAGGATGCGAACCCATCACCTGTACCCGCACCCTGGGTGACGTCCCCCTTGCCGGCCGGCCTCTCGCGGAACTTCAGCGGGAACGATTGGTAAAGGCAGGCTTCGAGTTATCCGAAACAGGCACGCCCCGCGACTTGTTTATGCGTAACGATGCCTGGCTCTCCGCCGCCATGCTGACCGACCTGCGCCAAGTCGGCGCACCCACCGTCCTGCGCGATGCCGCAGGCGGCGTCCTCGCCTGGATCGGCGATCCGAAACAAACAACGAAAACCCTGAGCCCGGACAAGGAGTCTTTCCTGATCCGCCACCCCTGGGATCTCCTGGCCGTCCATGAACAAGTGATGGCAACGATCCAGGAAAGCCGGATTGAGGGTGACGTCAGCCCCATGGCCACTGTGGAGGGAATTCTGATATTGGGCAAGGGCTCACGCCTGCTGCCAGGCGTCTTTGTTGAAGGAACCGTCATCATTGGCGCCCACTGCAAGATCGGCCCCAACTGTTATATCCGGGGCGCCACGAGTATCGGTGACGGGTGCCACATCGGCCAGGCCGTGGAAATCAAGAACTCCATCATCCTGGAGCGCACCAGCATCGGGCATCTGAGTTATTGCGGCGACTCGATTATCGGCAGCCATGCCAATTTCGGGGCGGGAACCATCACCGCCAATTTCCGGCATGATGGAAAGAACCACCGTTCAATGGCCGACGGACAGTTACTCGACACCGGCCGCCGAAAATTCGGAGTCGTCATGGGCGACCATGTCCACACCGGAAT
>CAJBSZ010000352.1 GCA_903958395.1 uncultured bacterium
ACCCGGTGCCGCCTCCTTCACAGACGCGGGCCAGTAGTGTCCGCATCAACGCGGCCGTCCCCGGTTTGATTGGATGGCTCAACACTTGGGGCTGGCGACGTAGAAGTACGGTTCCATCTGCCGCGACGACTTCACGAATCACATAGGGTTTCATAAGTTGACCATCATTCGCTATGGCACATAGGATTCCCAACATCTGGAGTCCGGTCACGGAAACACCCTGCCCGATGGCGATACGACTGGAGCTAATTCCTGTCCACTTTGCGACGGGTCGGAGAATCCCGGATTCCTCGCCTGGCAAATCAAGGCCCAACCGGCTACCGATGTTGAACTCTCGCAAATATCGATCCAACCCGAAATTCCCGAGCATGATGGCGATCTTGGCAGCACCGATATTGCTCGATTTCTTAAGGATCTCGGCGACATTTAGGCGCGAATACGGATGAGAATCACGCAGGATCTTACCCATGTAGAGCCAACGCCCGTTCTCGGTTTCAAACATCGTTTCTGGCTTAATAATGCCCTCGTTGAGAGCGGCGGCAATCACCGATACCTTGAACGTGGAGCCTGGGTCATACACAAAACCGATTGCCCGGTTCAGTTTCTCAGGGTCATTCGCCTCGCGGTATTTGTTGGGGTCAAATCCCGGGCGACTGACCATGGCCAGAATTTCACCTGTACGAATACGTTCAATAATGACAAACGCCGCCTTCGCCCGATTCCGTTCCAGTGCCGCATCCACGGCTTTCTCAGCAATGTACTGGAGATTCTGGTCAATCGTCAGGATAACATCGGCACCATCCTTTGGGAGGATTTCCTGGACACGGCGGTCCACCATCTCCCGGCGGCGCCCATCCAACTGGCTTTCAATCAAGCCAGGACTCCCCTTGAGATATTGCTCCATGTGTTGCTCTATACCGCCCGCCCCGACTCCATCGCTGTTAACAAACCCAAGCACATGGCACAACATGCCGTTCCCGGGATAAGAACGGATTGAGGCCTCACGCATGTGAACCCCCGGTAACTTCAGCTTTGCCACTTTGTCCGCCTTATCCTCGGGAACCAGCCGGGCAATATTGGCAAATTGGCTGTTGGTCTTGGATAACCGGACTGTAACCTCGGCGACATCAAAATCTAGCAGGGCATTCAGGCGCGACACGGTGGTTCCGACACGGTTGCTCGCCATCAATACGGAGGGATCAGCCCAAATGTCCTGGACACCAATGCTGAGTGCCAGGATGCCAGCCGAGGAACTGCCTTCCAGGATGTGCCCCCGGGGTACGGCCAAGGTTTGCTTGAAAACCCGCGTTTTGGCGACAAGGGAACGCTCCTGACCTCCAATACCAAGATGGAGCATCACCAAACGAATCACCAGCCCAACCATGGCCGCGCCCACCAACGAGACAATGATCACCATCCGAGTTGATTCACGCAAATCATTCATTCATCATTATCCTGCAGTTCGGCGTCATGAGTATTTACCTTCTTGCCTTGATCCAGAGGTCCCGTCCCACGGCCCAGACTGCATAGCCAACGCCCAAACCGGCCGCACCGCACGCAACTACTGGCCAGATCGGGGCTGAAACCAGCCCAAGTGAAAGTGCTGCTGCGCCAAGAGCATGCGACCCAAGAACGGTGACCGTTCCGGCAGCAACAGACGCACCCACAACTCCCGCACCAGCTGCTGCGGCGCTAGCGGTCCCGATTCGGCCTATGGCATCCGCAGGTGTTTCAGGTTTAGAGAGAATCAACTGAATAACATTCTTGATGCCGCTCAGTTCAACCAGATGGATAATTCCATCCTTTACCCAAGAAGCAGCGGCCAAAACACGAGGATCCTTCATGATCCGCCGGGCCCCATCGATCATAAGGGCAACGCCAACGGCTAGAACAGACGCAGATCCCAGAAATGCGCCGATATCAACCGGTGGATGCAAAAAATGATGTGCTAAGTCGCCCGCCGTATAGCCACATGCCGCCAATACAGCAGATCCAGCGCCAGCAAGTAGCGCACATGGAATGCCCACAGCTCCGCCACCGAATACCAAGCCAACTGACCCTAGAACGATGCCGGCTGTTGCCCCAAGACAGCCTCCAAACACTGCTCCTAGTTTCGCCGTTGCATTGCCATTCAAGAATGCGGCATCAATGATGTCCTTCCCCATAGTGATCGCCCCATGCTGGACACCCCACGCTATCGCTGCTGTACCTAATGCCATTTCGGCAGCACCAATTTCCCACTGGTGATTCTTACACCAGTCAGTCGCATATTCGAGTGCCTGCTGAAATGCCCGTTCTTCATTTTCACCCATTACTATTTCGTTCATTGCCTTCTCCTTTCCTGTTTGGTTGTTCTCATGCATACCACTATATCAAGGGACACGGTCAAATAATGTCTGTCAGAAATATAATCGATATTTTATTCCTATTTCAGCGCGAAAATGAACATCCATTTCTGTAGCAGGAAAAGCGGAATTCGGGTGGGGACGGGCACCTCGCATTACGATGAAAGAAAACCGCCTTATGTTTACTTGACGATTCTGTGGGATGCCAACTCGTGTCGGGCCGATCTGCCGTTGACATAGGACATTCGGGTTAGGCCTAGAAACTCAAAATAACCCGAATTTCTGCCCACCCAGTTGATTTCCTCCCCTCTTATGGAGGGTATCAACATGAAAACATATATGGTGGTCGGTCTTTGTTCCGGGTTCTTGGTTTGTGGAGGGTGCGCGTCCATGGTGAAGAAGGTGGACGTCAATAAGGGGCTGGACAGTTATTACAGCCAGCC
>CAJBSZ010000353.1 GCA_903958395.1 uncultured bacterium
CCTGACGAATTTTGCGTAGGCGGCGAGTCCTTGATTCGCAACCTCCTGCTCGGTCATAAAATTGCCCGTGAGTTTGGGGCGGTAAGCAAGACCGGCTACTCTCCCTTCTCATGGGGACAGATCTCCCAGATCCCCCAACTCTATTCCGGTTTCGGGATCCCGTTCTCCGCCTTCTATCGCGGCATCAACACGCTGGTGGCGCCAAATTCGGAATTTCGTTGGGAAGGGCCTGATGGTTCACGGATCATCGGATCCCGCCTGGCCAAGCGTCCCCGCTACAACGTGTGGTACGTGCTCCAGCGCCCGGTATTTTGGGGCGTCGAAGACGAGAATAACCGGCTGGTTCACTGGGATGCCGGGCATGGTCCGTTCCGGTTTGCCGATAAGGAGGGTGGGAGCATCGACATGCAATATGCCCACCCGAAGTTCGAATATCATGCCGAGAACATTGCGGCCCGCGCCCGACAGACACTGGATGAGCAGACCGGCGAGTGGACCACGCCGCACCGGTTCTGGTCGGCTGGTCACGATTCCTCCTGCCCTGACATCCGTGAAGTCAGGATGATCCAGGAGTGTGCCAAGGCCCTGAAGGATGAGGCGGATGTATTCCACAGCACTTTGGCTGAATTCCAGAAAGGCGTGGTCGCCGGTGTCAACGGTAGCCTGCCCCTGGCGAAAGGCGAAATGCGCCATTTCTACACCGAGGGGAGTTCATCGGTTCTGTTCGGTTGGATCACCTCGGCGCGCATGGACATCAAGCAGGAGAATTACGCGGTTGAAAAAGCACTGGGTGTGTACGCTGAGCCCGCAGCGGTCTGCGCGTCCCTGCTCGGCGCGGCCTATCCGCGCGGTTTCGTTGATCTCGCCTGGAACTGGTTGCTTCAGAACCACGGACACGACTCCATCGGCGGCTGTAGCCGGGATGTGGTGCCGGATGACATGTTCTACCGCTATCGGCAGGCCCGAGAGATCAGTACCTGTGTGCTCGAACGCGCCCTGGTCGATATCTTCGGGGCCATCGATCTGTCGGACCGTACGCCCGGGGACGTCGCCGTGGTAGCCTGGAATCCGGCCCCGGTCGAACGAGCCGATATTGTGCCGCTGGAACTGGATCTGCCGGTCGAACTCAAGGCGGCGGACTTTGAATTAGTGGACGACAAAGGGATGGCGGTTCCGATTCAGAAAATCAGCTCAAGGCCCGTTTATGCCATTGTTCAGTCGCCCAACGATTGCGCGAACATGATGCAGGCGGTTCGGCATTCCCTCCATGCCGAACTCCCGGCCGTGCCGGGCATGGGCTACCGCACCTTCTTCGTCAAGCCGCTCAAGGCGGTCAAACGTCAGGCCAGGCCGTCCATGGTCACCGGGCCGCAGACGATGGAAAATGAGTTCCTGTCTGTCACCATTCAGTCGAATGGTGCGTTGAAGATCACACACAAGACCAGCGGCCGGACCTGGGTGGATGCCGGGTACTTCCGGGACAGCAGTGAGACGGGAAATCCGTGGGAGCGGATGCCGGTGGCCCAGGAGGAGGTCCTCACCACCCTCAACGAGAACGCCCGGGTTGCTCTTGTTGCCGATGGTGAGTTGATGGCGTCATTCCGGATTGAACTGGATTGGAAGCTGCCGCAGGGGCGCACGCACGACAACCTCCGCCGCAGTGAGCACCGCGTGAGCTGCCGGATTGTCAATACGGTTACCCTGCGCAAAGGACAGCCCTGGGTCGAGATCGTGACCGATCTCGATAATCAGGCCGAAGACCACTACGTTCAGGTGTCATTCCCGACGAACATCAAGGCCATCGAAACGATGGCGCAAACGCCCTTTGACGTGGTGTCGCGTCCGATTGCCAAGCCGGATCCTGCACTCTTCGCGGAGGACATCCAGACCGAGCATCCGATGGATCGGTTTGTGGACATCAGCGATGGCAAGTTTGGGGTGGCACTGCTCAATGAGGGGCTGAAGGCGTATGAACCACATGGTGATGCCGCCAATACGATGAGCCTGACCCTGTTGCGTGCATTCCCGCTGCAGATCTGCATCACGGTGCTGGAGCGAACGGACTACAGCAAGCAGGACAAGGGTTCGCAATGCCTCGGTAAACACACCTTCCGGTATGCCTTTATGCCGCATGAGGGGGATTGGGAGCAGGCGGGGTTGTGGCAGGCTTCTGAACGGTTCAGTCTGCCGTTCCGGGTGGCCCAGATCGGACCGACGGCGCAAGGCACCCAGCCGTTATCGCATTCCTTCCTGGAGATGGAGCCGGGGGAACTCCATGTGAGCGCCCTCAAACAGAGTGAGGATGGCAAGGGATGGATCGTCCGTCTCTTCAATCCGTTGTCGCAAACCGTCAAGGGCCGCATCCGGCTCAATGGTGGCTTTGCTCAACCTTCAAAGGAGTTCTCTCCCGTGGAGCGGCAGATGGCGGACGGCCGGTTACCGGAGGCGGATGGGAAGGCTTGGAAGACGGTGCGGACTGTCACCCTCGAGGAAATTCCCGAGGATAATCTGAAGCTTGGCAAGGACGGGTGGGTTACCGTAGAACTGGGGCATAAGAAGATTGTATCGGTTGAGTTTCGCAGGGTGTAACTGAAGATACAGTTACTAACGTTCCTGAAATAATCTGGACATGATCGGGTAGGGCGCGCAGGCCCTTGCGCGCCGCGGCGGCCAAGGGACTGGCCGCCCTACCAGGCGTTCATGTCTGGATTATTATGGGAACATTAATATTGGGCTTGAAAGGGGAGCGAACGATGAAAAAGAATATGATCGTCGCAGGGGTGTTGGGTCTGGTTGGGACGATGTCATCCTGGGCGCAGTCGGAATCGGCAGGATGGTATACGCCTGAGTCCTGGGTTCATTATGGCCAGGGTTCGGTGCAAGTGCACGGCGAGAGCCTTGCCATACAAGATAGTTACGTCGTCTCCACGCAAGCTTGGGCCGATGCCGAAATAAGTTTCCAGGCCCGGGCACCCGAAGGACAACCCCAGGTGCAGGTCTGGGCGGGTTTCCGCTGCCGCGACCGCGATCGCCGCTATGTGGTTGGGTTGCGTGGCGGTAACAACAATGACATCTATCTGGCGCGCTACGCCCCCGAAGCCAATGACAAATTCTTGGGCTTGGCGCCATTGGATTTTAATCCCGAGGTTGGCCAGTGGTACCGCCTGCGAGTGGTGGTGCGTGGCAACCGTTTTCTGGTGTTCCTCAACGACGAGAAATTTCCGCGATTGAACGTTGTTGACCAAAAGCCGCTTTGGAATGAAGGCGGAATAGTACTCGGGGGCGGCTGGTTAAAGGCGGAATACCGGCAGTTGGCCGTGAATCCGCTGTCCGCCCAAGCCTTGGCTGATCTGGATCGCATTGGAAAAGAGGCATGGGTCGTGCCGATGCCGGACCGGGAGGCCCTGCGGGTCAGCCAGAGGGCCGGGTACCGGCCTCTGGTCGTTTCCAAACTGACAGAAGGGCGTACGGAAGTTTCCCTGGAGGGGAACTGGCTGTTTAAGCCGGATCAGGAGTTGCAGGCGGGCGGGGCTTCTCCCGCTTCGGCAGAGTATGACGACCAAGGTTGGCATCTGATCGACGTGCCCAACTTCTGGACTCCCATGTGGGCATGGCTGCACGGTGAGGCCGACGGCAAGGGTTTTACCAAGGGAATCTCAGACCGTTTCCGTCTTCAGGAGCTGAAGCGGGTGAATGGGTACACCTTCAACTGGGACGCGACGATGGGGGCCTGGTACCGGCATCACCTGGACCTGCCAGCGGACGTGGGCGGAAAGCGGCTTGAGCTCTGTTTTGATGCCATCGCCAAAATCTGCGAAGTCTATGTCAACGGCCGGAAGGTTGGATCGCATGTGGGGATGTTCGGCGAAGTCCGGTGCGATATCACTGCGGCGGCTAAACCGGGTCGTAATGTCGTGGCCGTCCATGTGCAGCGGAATTACCCCAAACCCAAGAAGGGGCAGGCTAATAAGGTCGAAGGAGTGGCCGTGACTGTGGAAGTGACCTCGGAGATGCTGAGGTCGTTGCCCCATGGTATGTATTGTGACGATCCTGCCGGTATCTGGCAACCTGCAAAACTCGTGGTGAGTGGTCCGGTGGCCGTCAACGATGTGTTCGTCAAGCCCCGTCTGGATGGTGCGACCGTGGAGGTCGAACTGGTCAACAAGCCAGACCAGGCGCGTACGGTGAAGCTCGCTTACACGATCCGTGATGCAAAAGACCGGTCGGTTTTGTGTACGGGGACCCTCCCGCAACCGGTTGCGGTTCCCGCCGGTACTAACGTCACCGTGAGCGTAACCACCCCCACGGTTCAGCCGAAGTTCTGGTCTCCCGAGGCGCCCAACCTCTATGTGCTCGAACTGGAGCTCCGGGAGAACGGAATCCTGACGGACCGACATCAGACGCGGTTCGGATTCCGCACCTTCACGGCCCAGGGCAACCGCCTGTTGCTCAACGGTCAGCCCTATTGGCTGCGCGGAGGCAACCACTTCCCGAACGCCATCCGGCCCAATGATGGTGAACTGGCCCGCCGGATGATGACCCTTGCCCGCGAAGGAAATGTGATGGTGACGCGTTCCCACGTGGCCCCCTTCACCCAGACGTGGATGGAGGCGGCCGACGAGATGGGGATGGGGGTGTCCTATGAGGGGACCTGGCCCTGGCTGATGCTGCGTGGTGACGTGCCGGAGGCGGGACTGTTGAAGGTATGGAAAGACGAGTTTGCCAACCTCATCCGTAAGAACCGCAACCATCCCTCGCTCCTGCTCTGGACAGTCAACAACGAGATGAAGTTCTACATTTTCGACCGGACCGATCAGGCCCTGCTCAAGCGGAAATGGGAGGTGGTGACGGATATGATCCGGATTATTCGCCAGTTGGATCCGCTTCACCCGGTAGTGGCCGACTCCGGGTATATTCGCAAGGAGAACATAAAGGAGTACAAGGCGATCCTCGAGCCGAACGGTTTTGATGACGGGGATGTCGATGATGCGCACCGTTATTACGGCTGGTATAACCCGACATTCATGTACTTGATGAAGGGGGAATATGGGCGCGCCTTCACCTTGCCGGATCGGCCGCTCATTTCGCAGGAATGGTCCACCGGCTATCCCCGCAATGATGATGGTCATCCGACGCGGGCCTACCTGTTCAATCACCAGACCCCGCAGTCGCTTGTGGGCCTCGATGCCTACGAGCATTGCGACCCGGCCCGCTTCCTGGAACGGCAGGCGTTCATGACCAAGGAACTGGCCGAGGTGGTGCGCCGCACCAACCGTCAGGAGGCCGCCGGCCTGATGCTGTTCGCCTACCTGACCTGGTTCCGGGACGTGTATGACGCGAAACGCATCCAGCCGTTCCCCACTTATGATGCCGTCCGACTTGCCTGGCAGCCGGTGCTGGTGAGCGCCGAGCTTTTTGGCCGGCATTTCTTCGCCGGGGAGACCGTTCGGCGGCGCGTCTGTATTGTCAACGATTCGGCCAGCCGGCAGGCCCTTCCCGCAAGCCGCCTGCGGTGGCAGATCCGCAGCGGAGAGACGGTGTTGGCAGAGGGCATGCAGGATGTGCCTCCGGTGGCTTACTATGCCAACCAGTGGCTGGATGTCGATATCGCCATGCCGTGGTTGACCGTACCCCGGAACGATGCTCGGTTGAACCTGACCCTGGAAGGATCGGCGGGCATGCTCTCGGAGAACAGCTACGATGTCCTTTTGGCCAGCCGAAGCTGGGCGACCGGTTTCCTGGACCGGGATCTGCCCCAGACCGCCATATTCGACCCCAAAGGCCTGTATCCGGAGCTGAAGGCGATTCCGCTGAAATCCCTGAAAGAGATCTCCCGTGTTCAGCCCACGCGGTTGATCATAGCCGATCTTGCTCCTTTCAAGGAGTTGGATTTGGCGATCGTCCGGCAATTTGTCCAGCAGGGGGGGGCGGTCCTCATCCTCGGTGCCGGGAAAACGCTCCAGAACCTCCTGCCTGATCGCATCCTTGGCTTCAAGGCCAAGAAAGGTGAAATCGTCACCATGCATGTTCCGGAATCACCCGTGTTTGCGGAATTGGCCTGGCGCGACCTGGCCTGGTTCGAGATGGGGGCGGAACAGATTCCCCAGGCCTGCCGCGGCGTTTACCAGGTTGATCGGACCCGTCAGGATACGGCCATTCTGGCGGATCAATGCGACATACACGGTTACCTGAAACTACCCGGGGATGTTCTTGAGTACAGTGGCAGCCCGCTGGTGGAGATCACGCTGGGGACCGGGCGTATCCTGGTCAGCGAGATGCATCTCGGCGCCCGGAACAGCGATCCAGTGGCGGGCCGGTTGTTGGCGAACATGGTCGGGTGGTTGGTGGGGCAGGAGAAATGACATGCAGCGTTGGCTAGGCGGGATGATCGGGGGCATTGTAATCGGGGTGATGTGCTGGCCGGGAAGCGGTATGGCGGCCGGGGAGGCGGGGCGCCCCGTGCCACCGGGTGCGGACCTGCAGGCGATCCTGGACAAGGGGGAGGATCTCCTGTTGCAACCGGGGAAGGTTTATCCGGTTAAGAAGGCGTTGCTTTTCAAGAAGGCGAACCAGCGTATCGGCACCTTGGGGGCTGCGCAGCTCTCGGGGTATGCCGTACTGCGGATCGCGGATCCAGCCTGTCCGCAACTGGTGAACGGTAACGGCAAGTCCGGTGTGGTGCTGGAGCGGGTGGTGCTGGACGGCAACCGCTATGAGTTGTCGAGCATGGGGCTTTCGAATGAAGGCGGGCAGGCGCTGGTGCATTTCGGCGGCGGGCACGTTTCAAACCAGGTGGTCCGGCAATGCGTACTGATGAGCACGAGGAGTTGGTCCTCGCTCAAGGTGCATGAAGGCGCCTGTGGAACCCGTGTGGAATCGAACATCATTCTGGGGGCCGGCAGCGATATCCGGGGGAACGGGCGCGATGGGCGCGAGCGGGCGCCGGGGTGGGGTGATGGCATCACTTGCGCCGCGCGTGCATCGTTAATCCGGGATAACCTGATTATTGATCCCACCGATGGAGCGGTCGTGGTGTTCGGGGCACCCGGCACGGTGGTAGAGGACAACGTCATTGCCTGCATCTCCCGGGAATCGCTCGGGGGAGTCAACATGGTGGATCCGCTCGGGTTCTATGCGATTGACGGGAACAAGCAACGCACGGACTACCGGGGAACGGTCGTCCGCAACAACCTCTTTGATGCTTTTGGTGCCCGTATCCATATCACGGTCCCGATGGGCGCGGCGATCTGGGCGCCCAAGAACCTGGGATCCGTCCTAGTCGGGGCGACGGTCGCGGATAACGTCATCCAGGGAGGAGCCGCCGCGTACGGTTTCGTCGTTCATGGCGCGGAAGCGTTCACGGTGACGGGTAACGTCTCGAAGGCCTCCTACTCGGGGATTGCCGAAGGGCAGGGCCCGAAGCTTCCGCCAGACGAGCCGGGCCCCTTCCTGTTCAGCCCTGCGGACGTGAGCAATTGTACCCTCCAGGCTGATTTTAAACCCTGCGAGCGGCACTTGTTGCACCTCCTGCGTTGCAACCATGCCAAGCCGAACCTGCTGGGCTACAAGGCCTATGTTTATGGCAAGGCCGAGGGAGAGGCCGTGGTACAAGCCGCCTATCTTGAGATGCTGGGGCGCAAGCCCAGTGGGCGTGAAACGGCCTATGCCCTGCGGTGGTTGAACGAAGCGAAGGCCGGCGCCGACGAGTTGCGTCGCAGTCTGATGGCGTCGAAGGAGTTCACATCCCGCTTCGGGTTTGTTCCGCCCGAGGAACTGCATCCATACCGGCTGAAATTATGGCTGGGGACTCTCGACCAGGTGCGCCGCGATTACGCCGCCAAGCACGGCGAATTCCCGGGGGCCAAGGAACTCTACGCACAGGCGTTGGCGAAGATATCCCGGAGATAGAGGCCGCAAGTGCTGGAGCCGGGGTGAACTGCTATGGGGGAGCCCCCATGCCGGATTCGTGTTGTTGTGTCCCTGTCGCCAGTTTGTACCCAGTTTTCGGCGTGGCGTTCTGTCGGATTGGTTTGTAGGTTTGTCATTATGCGGTGGGGAATAGGGTCAGCCATTGCGTGGGGTGGGGAAAAAGGGAAAATGAGGGAACTATGAAACGAGTGGTGGGGAGTCTTCTGGGTAGCGTGCTGTTGTTGATTGTGTCCGGTGCCGGCGTTGCCGCGGACGAGCCCGTCAGGGTCATGGCCGGAACCCCCGCTACACCGGTGGGCAGGCTCATGGGGGAGGAAGTAAAAACCTACTTCGGCAAGCTGTTCACCAATCCGGTGGAGTTCCGGCAGGAGGCGGAGTCGTGCCAGGTGGTGCTGGGGACGCCGGAGTCGAACGCGCGGATCCGGGA
>CAJBSZ010000354.1 GCA_903958395.1 uncultured bacterium
AAAAGGGGCAGGACATAAAGGGCCAGCGCCACCGTCAGGAGAAGGCTGAGAATGCAGAACCAGGCCAGTTGGTAATACCCGGGAATGCGGGAAAAGAAAAACGCAAAAAAGATTGCCGTGGTGGTCAAGGCGCCCGCCGTGACGGGGGAAACGATGTGCCGAACGGATTCGGCGCGGTTCGATCCATGCCGGATCGCCACATAGACGGCAATCCCGTAATCATCGGCAATCCCGGCAATCACCGGACCGAACGCAATGACAAAATAGGAGAGGCGCGGAAATAATAGCGCGGTGATGGCCAGCGCCACAACGGCGGCAAGGGCCGGCACCAGGAATATCAGCAGCGCCCGCTTATCCCTGAAAAATCCGACGTAGAGAATGATGAAGGCCACCGAGGCCAGCGAGAGTACCACGCCCAGATCCCGCTGAATGGTATCCTCGTTGCTCACCACATGGGTGTGGCCGCAGACCAGTGACCCGGTGATTCCGGCCGGAAGGCGGCCAAGCTTCTCTGTGAGAAAAGCCAGGACTTTCCGGGCCCCGGCGGCATCGGTGAGCGGCACCACCGTCTCCAGCAAAAGCATGGTGTGACGGCCGTCACGGCTGATAAAATGGCCGTTCTCCATGGTGACATCATACCCCATGCTGGTGGAGAGTTTTTCCAGTCGACCCAGGATCATCTGGTTGATCGCCAGCGGATCGGATCGGATCGCGCGGGCCATGAACATGCCTTCCGGCTTCAGAAGTTGATAATAAAGCCGTTGCACAACTCCGCTGATCCCGCCGGAGTTCATTTCGGAATCGATCGAAGCCAGATCGTTGGACGTCAGGATCTGCGGCGCATAGCGAAGGAAAAATCCGGCGTCAGCCATGAGATCCGGGGCGGAGAATCCGGAAATCACCTTGCTGATCAGGGGTGACTGAAGGGAGGCAACCAGGGAATCCGATGCTTCGATTAATTTGCCCCGGGCATCCTCCGCGTCCTTTGCTTCCAGGGAAATCACGATCTTGTTCGAGAAATTGGCCGTTCGCAGAAACGCCATCATCCGCTGGGCCGGACTATCCGTCGGGAGCATGAGGTCAAGCGTGTTATCGAACCGGACCCGCACCAGGCTCAGCCCGGCCAGGGTCAGAAGAGTGAGCAACAGGCCAATGACTAGATTGCGTCGCCGCTCCAGACGGGAAAAGAGGCGAAAAAACAGGCTACCGTCCATGCGGCTTGACCTCCCATGCCGACGGGGGAATGGCGGCATTGAGGATCGACTGGGTGAAGGTCATCAGGGTTCGGTCACCTGTGCGTTCCTCAATCAGCAGGGTCTGGATATACCGGCGATCCTCCCGGAAGGTCAGTACCACGCGTTGAATCACCTTGACGGCAAAGCTCCCGTCTTTCGGGGTGAAAATAATGGTCGGGGTCGAAGTGGACGCATCAGCCCGGGCGTCAAAGTCCTGGGTTAACAAATCGAACTGCCCGGAAAACCAGGCGCGAAGTTGATTGACCACTACCTTGAACACGGGATTACCCGCCAGGGACATCGTCTGCACCTTCCCGGTGGTCTCATCCCACTGCTTCAGAACCGTTCCATCGAGTACCATGTTATAGCGGATAGGTTCCAACACCTGCCATGACAGCCGGGTCGGCTGCTCCACGGCAAGACGTCCTTTGATCACCACGGTCTGCTGGAGTAGCGAAAGGGTCTTTTCCTGAATGAACTCACTCTGGACATTGGTGGTCCCGGCCAGGCTTTTCTGGAGCTCGGCAAGGAGCGGGGTGTCGGCGGCGGAAACGGACCCCACAATCAAAAGACAGCACACCTGCAGGAAACTCTGGTATCTGAAATTTGAGATCTGAAATCTGAAATCTGAAATCTGAAATTTTTCCCTCATCCCTCTCCCCGGTGCCACACCTTGATTTCGCCGCGGGCAAGGACAGTCTCGCCGCGGGTTACCTGGCCTTCAATCACCCCGAAATCACCATAGCGGGTGGCCTTGAAGACGCGGGTGGCGAGGATGTCGCCAACGCGGGCGGGGGCGAACACCTCCAGCTGGCGTGCCCCGAGAAGATAGCCTTCCTGCTCCTGTCCCTCGCGCACCGTGGTCCGGAATCCGTTCATCGCGGCCGCCGCCTGGGCAATAAGTTCCAGATGCGCTGCGGAATCCAAGGTTCCATCCTCTTCGACAAAGGGGTTATCCGCCTGCACCGTGGTCTCCACGACGGCCACCCGTTCGCCCACGGACATCAGCCGATCCACCACCCGCATTGGAGCCTGCTGGGGAATCATACGCCCCAATTCCGTTGGCAGCTTCATGATCTCCCCGTCGCGCCCCGCATTCCGCCAGCACAGCGGATCGGAGGCCAGGTAGTCACCGGTCATCTGGTAGGCCGCTCCGCGGCACCCGTAGCAGGTTTCCGCTTTTTCGCAGGCCGCGCAGGGACCATGAATGGTCCGGGTGTATTTCCGCAAATCCCCGATCACCTCGCTGTCACGGAGAATATCCGCCAAAGACCGTTCCCGGACATTGCCGACGGGAATCGTCACCCCCACACAGGGCATCACATTACCGGCCGCAGTCACCAGACAGGAGAACTGATGCCGCAGGCACCGGTCACCAACCAGCGGCGGTTGCGGCTCCCACTTGTACCCGTAGCGGGCATGATCCAGTTCAGCCAACTCGACAAACAGTTTCTGGAGGGCTGGAAGTTCGACATCCAGATGATTGTTATCCTGGGCATTCCCCTGCGGGGTCATAATCTCGAAATACGGAATGATCTGCCGATCCCGGAGCCACTGCCACATGGCCACGATCTCAGGCAGGTTCTGGTTGCAGATGATCGAGCTTACCGCCAGGGGATGCCCCTCGGAGGGGAATCCCGCCGCAGTAAGGCTGGCAAATGCCTTCTGGATGATCTGGTAGGCACCCTTCCGCCCTGCAAGCTGATCCTGGATGGATTCCTTGAAACTGTTCATCTTGAGGACCACCTGCACGCCCAGGGCATACAGCCGCTGCGCCACTTCATCCGTGATGTTGGTGCCGTTGGTGAAGACCTCCACGGATAGCCCCTCGCCGCGGATGAATTCCAGCATCTCCAGGATACCGGGATAGATCATGGGCTCGCCGCCCAGGACGATGATTTTGCGCGCGCCAAGCCCCTTGGCTTCGAGGATGACCCGCCGGATCTCGTCCCGGGTCAGCTCCTTGACCGGATTGGCCGCCTCACCTACATAACAGTACTGGCACTTGAAATTGCACAACAGGCCGAACTCGATCTCCATCGAAAGCAACCGCCCGTTCCGGGCGGCATTCTCGATATCGGCCTTGTCAAATTCCGACCCGATCATCAGGTTATGGCAACTCACTGGCTCTTTCTCCGATCCCATACCCGCACGGGCTTCCGTGATTCGGGGGAATACAAATGGTGCCGTACTTTATCCTCGGGGTCAATGACGATGACGGGCGTGACGCGGAGGCAGGCCTGCAACCGCTCCTTAAGCCAATCGGGCGAAGGTTGTCCCGCCCGCGCCCCAAGATGAATCACCAGTTCGTCCGACAAATTCTCTTTCCCGATAATCTCCAGATAATAGTCGCCCAGATCCGGGATTTCATCCAGGGCGGCAAACACCGCCTGCGGATAAAGCGTGGTGCCCCGCACCTTCATCATCTGCTGCTTGCGCCCCAGGATCGGGCCCAGCCGGGGCGATGTCCGGCCGCAGGAACAGGGCTCCGTCATCAGGAAACTCACATCCCCCGTCCTGAACCGGATCAGCGGCATTCCCTCGATATCAAGCGGAGTCAATACGACCTCCCCGGGTTGACCCGCCGCCACCGGGCGCCCCGCCTCATCCAGGATTTCCGCGATCACAAGGTCGGGATGCAGGTGCCCGCCCCGCTGGGCCGTACACTCGCAGAAGGTCGAGATGCACTCGGACGAGGCATACGTCGAATAGACGTCCGCCTGCCAGAAGGCCTGCAAATCGTTCCCCAACTTAAGCAAGTCCATGTCCGCCCCGCGCACCGGCTCACCGATGCACACCAGTTTCCGCACCGAGGATCGGGCGGGATCCTCGCCATGCTCTTTCAGGAACACCGCCAACTTGCGGAGGAACGAGGGAACGCCTACCAGAACGGTCGGCTTGATCATCCGGATGATCTCCAGATGGCTGGCCAGTGTGCCGTGCCCGTTCCGGATCGCCGCCGCACCCAGCGCGCGAATGCCCAGAAAATAGGCCAATCCCGCAATAAAACACCGATCCATGGTACAGGTCAAAAGCGCTGTATCGGCTTGGGTAATTCCGCACCCGGAAAAGGAGCCCTGTTCGTTATAGGCAAGCCGTTGGAGATCCCGATCGGTGTAGAGGATTCGCGTGGGCTTTCCGGTGGTGCCGGACGACAGCACAATATCCACAATCTTGTCCCGGGAAACGGCAAGAAAATCCTCATTATGCCGCGAAAAATCCGTTTTGTCCGTGGTCGGGAGGCACTCCAGCTCCTTCAGGCTGATCGCGCCGGAGTTGATTCCGGCCTCCTTGAACAGACGCCGGTAATAGGGCGAATGCCGGGCGCACCGGGCCAGATGCACCTTAAAGCGCTCAGCCTGTGCCGCACAGACAACGTCAACCGCAGCAAACTCGAGCGAAGGCGCTCCCTTGAATTTTTTCATATCCGCCCCTCCATAACCGCCAATTCACGGGATATCAGATCACGCACTTTGTTTTTCAATTGGAACGCGGTGAGGTTCTTGTACTCATCCCACGTCACCGGCGGAAGACTCCGCAACACAATCCGGCCGGGCCGCATCATCAGGGTTCCCCTCGGCGGAATGGTTTCATTGCCGGAAATACAGAGAGGCAGAATGGGCGCCCTGGTTTCCAGAGCCAGCCGGAACATCGAGCCGTGGAACGGCCCCATCTCCACGGAACGGGCCCGCGTCCCTTCCGGAAAGGCCAGCAGGGAAATCCCGTCGCTCAACAACGCAGCTGCCCTTTTAAAAAATTCCTCCGGCGGCATCTCGTTGATGCTCAAGTACCCGGCCCACCGCGCCATGGGCCCCCACAAGGGCAGCTTAAAGGGCCACTTGTTCACAATCTGAACCCCGTTGTAGAACGGAAGTGCCCCCATTAGAAAAGGATCTGACGAAGACCGGTGATTGCAAATTACCAGACATGGCAGGGGAATCTCACCACCGGAATGATTCTCAAAGCAAACTCGAACCCACGGGTATGGCAGAACATAGATCACCCCGCGTCCGTACCACCGGATCGCCATGCGGAACAACTGCATCGCGCGGCGATGGCCGACAAACGGAGCCTGAACGGCAATGAAAATTGCCAGCACCGGAACCGCACTGAGGGAATAAAGGACTAACAGGGGGTAGAAGGAGAGGTTCAGGATGAGTCTTTTGAGGAAGTTGGTCATTAGCATCCCACAAAAATCATAATCGTAATCGTAATCTTAATCGTAATCGTAATCGCCTACCCCAGAAAGGAGACCCCAAAAAGGAGATTACGATTAAGATTACGATTACGATTATGAATAATCCCCTGACCCCTATTTTTTCTCTTCTTCCTGCTTCAGAATCAGGATGAAATTGTAGACATCCTCCAGGGTGCGAATGGTGCGAACACGCTCATCCTCGCGAATCTGAACCTTGAACTGCTTCTGCAGCGCCACAATCAAATCGACGATATCCAGGCTGTCGAGCCCGAGTTCATCAAAAATCTTCGCCTGGGGCGTCAACTTCTCCGGATCGATTTCAAACGCATCCTCAAAAACCTTGTTGGTCAGCTTGATAATTTCTTCTTTTGTCATAGTCTCTTCCCTCTTGCCTGAACCCTGAACCCTACCCCAATCCCTCTGCCTATTATCCCATCCTGCATACCAGAACCGCGCTGATTCCGCCAAACGCAAAACTGTTTTTCACCACGACACGGGCCTCGCGCTTCAGCGCGCCACCCATGATATGCCCCACTCCCTGGCATTCGGGACTGACATTCTGCAGGTTCAACGTCGGATAGAGCAATCCTTTCCGGATACCCGCGAATGACGCCGCCAGCTCAATGGCCGCTGAGGCACCGAGCGTGTGCCCAATATACCCCTTGAGACTGCTCACAGGCACCTTCGCCCCGAATACTTCCGCGATGGCCTCCGCCTCTTCCTTGTCGCCCTGCATCGTCGCCGTGGCGTGGGCATTCACATAATCCACCTGGCCGGGCTCAAGTTGCGCCGCCCGCAGGGCCTCGTGCATACAGGTCACCATCGCGGGCCGACTGGACTCGCTGACATGGTCGCCGCTGCTGCAGGTGTGATAGCCCAGAATTTCGGCCAGGATCGGGGCGCCACGCTTCACAGCATGCTCATAATCCTCCAGCACCAGAATCCCGCCACCTTCCCCGCAAACCAGGCCATCCCGATCCCGGTCGAAGGGACGCGGTGTCTGCTCAGGGGTGTCGTTGTATTTCACCGAGGTGGCGAACAACACATCGAACGAGCCCGTCACAGTGGGATGAAGTTCCTCGGCGCCGCCGCAGAGCATCACATCCTGCCGCCCGAGCCGGATCAGGTCGTAGCCGGCCCCGATCGCCTGCATGGCCGAGGCGCAGGCGGCGGATGTCGCCATGACCCAGCCGTTCAGCTTCAGGCATTGGGCCACATTCATCGTGGCGGTGTGCGAAATGCAGTGAAAGAACTGCATGGAGGACAACTTGGTCAGGTCGTGATCCGGCAGCATGGTCTCAAACGCCTGGCTGATACTGATGGCGCTGCCGGTGGTTGAGCCCACCACGCACCCCATCCGCCCGGTCGTGGCCAGGGCCGGGTCAAGTCCCGCATCCGCCACGGCATCCTGGGCCGCCTGAACGGCAAAAATACTGAGCCGCCCCATGGACCGGCGGTTCAGCCGCGGAATAAGCTTCTCGTCCTTCATCTCGGCAGGCGCCCCCACCAGGCTCCTCAATCCGAGATACTGACCCCAGCCTTCCATCTTGCGAACCGCGCTGCGACCGGCTTCAATGCCATCCGTCAGCGCCGCTACCCCGCGCCCGAACGGCGATACACTGCCCATTCCCGTAATGACAACTCGTCTTAGCTGCATAATGCTTCACCCACAAACCGGTTGAAATGATCCTTACCCAATACTGCCCGGCTCACAATAAACGAGGACATCATGGCCCCCGCAATCCCCGGCAACAGCGAACTCTGGCCGGCGGCAAAGAGATTACGCACGGGAAGCTTCCCAATCAAGTTATACTGTCCGACTTTCTGTTTGATCCCATAGGCCGAGCCGTCCGGTGAATTCAGATAGTCCCGATAGGTCAGCATGGAAGCCGCGTCGAGAATACGACAGCCACCCCGGTAGTCCGGGTTGAACGTGGCAAGCCGCTCCCGGATCGCCTCCACCCGCCCGGCCTTGTAGTCCCCGTAAGCCGCCGGGCGATGCCCGATGGTGGATTCGCCCCACTGCGCCACATGCTCGTAAAAGGACGGCTCAAACGCGGTCACCACACCCCGGGGCGTCCCGCGGACCGGTTCCACGCTTTCACATATCACCAGCGCCTGCTCACCCCGATAGGAGGGATCCAGCAATTGCTCAAAATTCGCATTCGGGAACAGGGAAACAATCGAGGAGCCAAATCCCGGCGACATCGCTCCCTCCCAAACCCCGTAGACCGTGAAAAATCCGGACGAGGCCTCGAACGATTCCACCCGGCTGACAAAGGCCCTGGAGATATGGTTGCGGGGAAGAAGCTTCAGGATATGGCTCGGATGAATCGTCAGCACCGCAGAATCCGCCGCGACTTCCTCACCGGTATTCAGAAGAAAGCTTTTGGCGTGATCATCCGCCGCCACCCTGCATTCCGTAATCCACCGGTTGCACTGCACCTCCACACCCAATCGGCTGAAGGCATTCTTGAAGGCACTGATCAAGGCATCCCCGCCCCCCTTGAATCGGGCCGTTGATTGGTAGAGGTCATAACAGACCCGGCTGTGGGACGCGAAGGAGACCTCCGATGGCTTGACGCCATAGCACATCCCCAGTCCGCACAGGATTCCCTTGAGAAGCGGATTCGAGGTCAGTCCGTCCAGGACGTCCTTCAAACTGATCGATTCCTCATCCAACCGGTGCGCAGATTCAGTCAGGCGGGAAAGATCCATCGATGCTGTCTGGGCACACACCTTTTCCACGAGGTCAAAGTAGCGGTCGACCGCACGAACTTCGCCGGGGAATTCGTCCTTGAGCTTCTGTCGGAGCGGCACAATGCCGCAGGGCATTTCAATCACCCGGTTGTCGGCTTCGAACACAAACCGGTGCGCACGCTCGGAAGCCATGAATTCCGGCTCCACAACATTCACCAGCCCGAGCACCGAGAGCATCCGGTGCAACAGTGCATCCGGAAGCAGTCCGCCGGTGAAATGGAAACCCGTATCAAACGGAACTCCCTGGCGCTGGAAGCGGGCCAGGGATCCGCCCAGGTGCGGCGCCTTTTCCAGAAGCAAGATCTTGCGGCCATTCAACGCCAGCAACAACGCCGCCGTCAACCCGCTGATCCCGCCCCCGACGACTATATGATCGAACTTTGCCATTCGCCTTGTATCACCCTCACCCCCGCCCTCTCCCCTCAAGGGAGAGGGAGAGCTTATGCCTTATATCGCCAACCCGCCATTAACGCCGATGACCTGGCCTTGGATATACATGTGCTCGTCGGCGCACAGATAATTCACGATCGAGGCCACATCTTCGGTTTTCCCGAACTTACCCAACGGAATGAGCGGAAGAATCTGCTCCTTGGGAAGATGCGCCACCATCTCGGTCTCCACCACCCCGGGTGCCACAACGTTGACAAAGATATTTTTCCTGCCGACTTCCCGGGCCAGGGCCTTTACCGCCCCGATCAACCCGGCCTTCGACGCCGAGTAGTTCACCTGGCCCGCCTGGCCAATCTGACCGGATGTTGAGGAAATCACCACAATCCGTCCCCGCTTCTCACGCAACATGGAAAAGATGACCGGATGAATAACATTATAGAACCCGTTCAGGTTGGTGTTGATCACGGCATCCCATTCAGCCTTAGACATGAACACGAACAGGTTATCGCGGGCAATTCCCGCATTGAACACCACGGCATCCGGCGCCCGCAGATCCGCCTTTCCAGACAGGGCGGCTTTCGCCGCATCGTGATCACCCACATCGAATTTCAGAAGGTCGCAGGCTCGCCCAATCCCCTCAATAGCCGCCTTGACCTCGTCCGCCGCCGCCTGATTCTGGTGATAGGTGAGCCAGATATCGAATCCGGACTGGGCGAGCCGCAGGGCAATGGCCCGTCCGATTCCCCGGCTTCCTCCAACCACCAGCGCCACTTTTGTTGTTTGATTCGTCATAAGGTCGTCCACGATAAGCAATTTCTTTTCAAAACGCCACAAGGACTCCGGCGCCGCCATAGACCCCGGCCGCCATCGGGGTGCCCGGGAAATAGCCGTCGGACTTGTCGCCGAGCTTGCAGGTCACGCCAACATGGTCGCTGAACATCGTCGAGACTTCGCCGCAGGTATTCCACCCGGTGCCATCATAGAGTTTTTCAATCGATTCCGGCGTCTGCCAGAGATCGCCCAACAGGGAGAGTTTCACCCGCGAGCCGACCGGGATCTTGTACACCCCGGCGCCATAACCGTAGGTCTGATCCACCGAGCTTTGCAGGTCGCGGGCATACAGCATCACCAGCGGGCCGGGCGTAATCAGGTAGAGATCCAGGAACCGCGTCACTTCCTCGGGCCCCAGAAAAGCCCGGGTTCCAACCGTCATCCCGAACCCGCCTCCCAACGGAATGACGGGCGGGCGGACTTGCGTTTTCCCGCCGATGACATGGTCGGCCACATATCCAACCATAGCCGCCAGCGCGGACGGATCGACCAGATTCCAAATGGCGGCCGCGCGGGCTTCATCATAAGTATCCTTCAGCAGGGGATCCTGAAAATCGATGGCATAGTTGTTATTCCACACATCCGCTGGATTGGCCTGGCGCCGTTGCGCCTGGCGTGCCGTAACATAGTAGGCGATGTCATTCCCATTGGTGTAGGCATCCTGGAAATCCTCCCTCGAACTGGAAGGATCCGGGGTGATCAGGCAATACAGGCTGAAATCAATCTTCGCGATGGCCATCAGCGGAATCTTGGAGCCGTCTGTCCCGTCCCCGGTGTAGAGATCCATCAGGATCCGGTGCGCCATCACCGAGTCGCCTTCCGTTCCGCCTCCGGCGATCATGATATTTTGCTCCATGGTGGTTGGATCCTTGTTCAGGCCGGTACCACCCGAAAAATCGAAACCGAAGGAATACTCAGGGTCCAAGCTGTATTCCCGGGCCCGGGAGCCATGACCGAACACCTCATGCTGGAAGGTGCTCAACCCGGCCGCAAAGAAAAATTCATAGGCGGGCGCCACATAGGAGGTCTTGACGGCCTTGCTCAAGCCCCGGCTGATGGCGCTGTGCACCGTGACCACATCCTGCCCCCCATAGTCCATGGCAGGCTCGGATTCAAAGCCGAGGAAATAGGCGTCGAACACCCGGTTCGTCAGGGGCGCCGCCTGAACCACCCCTGACATCGCGATCACCAAACCCAGCACAACCATGACTCGCTTCATAAAAGAACCTCCTCCTAATCCTGAACCCCGACATGTCCGCCGTAGCCTTGGCGTAGGCGGAACCCTGACCCCCCTACTCCTTACCCTGAACCCTGAACCCCGAACCCTGACCCCTTATTCCTGACCCCTTATTATTGATCAACGACTCAATGGCCTGAATCACGGCAAGGGGGTCTGCCAGGGTATTCCGGCAGGGACCTTCCGGAGTCTGGTTGGAAACCGCCAGAACGGGTTTTGGGAAAGCGGCGAAAATACCCTGCACGAGTTCCTTGCAACAGGCCACCGCCACCACCGCCTTGACTTCAGGACGCCGGGTCTGGGCCAGTGCCTCCCGTCCGCCCCCGGCAATGCAGGCCACCACCCCCAGATCATCCCGAATCGCGATCAGCGCGCCAATGCTGCACTGTCCGCACCGCCGGCATTCATCCAGGCTGTGCATCACATTTCGCGGGCAGGACTGCTTGTGCAGGCAATGCGGCAGGAGCAGCAGGATTTCCTCTGGCCGGACCTTGACCCGCCGCCAGCGCACCAGACGATTATTAATCGCAATGATCAGTTTATGATACACGCCACGCTCCACTTTACCCATTTCCAAGCCGGGATTCTTTCGTGTCGGAATCATAGACTAAATCATTTCAGATATCCAGAGGCAGGAAAAGCCCCTAATCCTCGCCTAAGGAGCAGACTGCAGTCTATCTGCATGAGACAAACCAAATATTCACGCGGCTCGGCAGGGACGCCTCGCCCTACCCGAAGACATCGATGATTTGTATAGATTTCCAGGTAGGGCGAAGCCTCCGGCTGAGCCGCGTCAATACCGGGTATTCCGGTGAAAATGCACTGTCGTCGGCCTCTTAGGCGAGGATTTGGGAAAGCGCCCCTCACACGCCTTCTGATTTTGGAATCCTGCCCGCATGCCTGCGTTTCCGGTATTCATTGGGGGGAAATCCGGTCTTGTTCTTGAAAAACCGGGAAAAGTAGAAGATCGAATCAAATCCCAGTTCGTCGGCCACCCGGGTAATGGGTAGGCGGGTATGGGCCAGCAATTCTGAGGCGCGCCGGAGGCTGATCTCCAGGGCATACTGGCGGGGTGAAAAACCGGTGTGCGCACGAAACATCCGGCGAAATGTGGAATAGCTCAGGTTGAGTTGGGCCGCCAGGTGCTTCAACTCCTGGCGCCGGCCGGCTTCGCGGGTCAACAGGTCACACGCCTCGCGAATGATATCCGCCGTCGGCCGACCCTCATGCGTGTGGCGCTTCATCGCCGAAAAAAGACGGGCAAACAATAACTCCACGGTCGCGCCAAGCAGAAAGGGGTAATCGGGCGGCTCTCGCCGGAGAAGATCGGCAATCTCCATATAGAGCCCCAGGAGATGCTCGTCATGCCCCACATGTAAGACCGGTTGATCAGGGCGAACCGGCCGGAGACTGAGAAGACGACGGAGATGATCGCCATCACACTCCACCCAATATTCGTCCCAGCCGGTGGCCGGATCCGGCCGGTACCGGTGCCACACGCCCGGCAGGATCACAAACACGTCCCCGGCGGCAACCGGAACCCGGCCGCTGGCCAGAGTCTCAAACTCCCCCCGCCCGCGCGTCAGGTAAACCATCACCGGGGAGGAAAGAATCCGGCCATCCTGCCAGGTGAAATGATGGTCGTGGGGATGCCGGTGCGGAGGATAGGGCGCCCCGGGCGAAATCAGGGTATAGCCGGCATTCACCACATACGACCCCCACAGCCGCACTTCCTCGCTCGGGGGGAGATACCGGAAATAACTGCGCCGGTCGCCTCGGACAAGATTTTCGGAGCGGGTTTTCATGCTGATCACTTTGTGCAAATAATTGACCATTTATTCCATGTTCAGTCAATTTATATAGGAGTATTGTCGTTATCGAAATCAGCCAAAAAAGGGAAATGGAGACTGCCATGCCAAAGTCTATGAATCACGTTGAACGATTCCGCGCGGTAATGAACTTCCAACCAGTGGACCGGCTCCCCCGGTGGGAATGGGCCATGTGGTGGGATGAAACGATTGCACGCTGGCACGGCGAGGGCCTGCCCGCCTCTCTGACCGATATCTTCGAGATTTCAGAATACTTCGGCCTGGATCCCTACAAGCAATTCTGGTTCAGCACCACGGATCCGACCATTGAAGCGGTGCAGCATCATGTCGAAGGCGTCGTATCGAACATGGACGACTATCTGCGGATCCGCCCCTCGCTGTTTCCGGATCACAGCCGCGCAATTGCCGATATGGCGCCCTGGGCTAAACGCCAGGCGGCGGGAGAGGCCGTGGTGTGGACCACCCTCGAGGGGTTCTTCTGGTTCCCGCGAACGCTGATGGGCTTCGAAAAGTTGATGTTTGCCTATTACGACCAACCGGAACTGATCCACCAGATGAATCAGGATCTTTTGGACTTCAACCTGAAGCTCCTGGACGGCATCGGAAAAACCTGCATCCCGACCTTCACAACCATCGCCGAGGATATGTCCTATAACAACGGCCCCATGGTCTCTCGGCAGATTTGCGATGAGTTCATCTCTCCCTACTACGCCCCCATGCTGGAACGGTTCAAAGCCATGAACGCACTCACCATCGTGGATACAGACGGGGATGTGACCCTGCTGGTGCCCTGGCTGCAGGACATCGGCGTGGAGGGAGTGCTTCCGCTGGAACGTCAGGCGGGCGTGGATGGCATGGCGCTTCGCCAGCAATTCCCCACCCTGCGCATGGTGGGACATTACGACAAGATGGTCATGCCCAAGGGCGAGGATGCCATGCGAAGGGAGTTCGAGCGGCTGGGTCCGCTCATGAAGACAGGCGGATTCATCCCCAGCGTGGATCACCAGACCCCGCCCGGCGTTTCACTCGAGCAATACCGAATTTTTCGAAAACTCCTGAATGCCTACACAAGCCAAGAGGGGTGCTGAACCATGAAAATGGAAGCAACACCCGTCAAGGTCGGATTATTTGGAATCGGCCTGGATACCTATTGGGCCCAGTTCAAGGGCTTGAAGGACAATCTCACGGGATACCAGGCCCGAATCGCCGACCGTCTCCGGGGATTCGGCGTCACCCTCGTGGATGCGGGACTGGTGGATAACCCCGTCGCGGCCCGCGAGGCAGCCGAGCTGTTCCGCCGGGAACAGGTTGACCTGATCTATCTCTACATCTCCACCTACGCCCTCTCCTCCACCGTCCTGCCGGTGGTTCAGCAGGCCAAGGTTCCCGTTGTGGTCTTGAACCTGCAACCCGTGCCGCAACTCGACTACCAGAAATTCAACGCGCTCGGCGACCGGGGCTTGATGACCGGCCTGTGGTTGGAGCATTGCCAGTCCTGCTCCGCCCCGGAAATCGCCTGCGTCTTCAATCGCGCCGGAATTCACTATCACCAGGTAACCGGATACCTCGACGAGGTCGAGGCCTGGGAGGAAATCCGGGACTGGACCGACGCCGTCAAGGTCGCCGTCGGCATGCAGAACAACCGCGTCGGGGTTCTGGGCCATTACTATGGCGGCATGCTGGATGTATACAGCGACCTGACCCAGCAGTCCTCGGTCTTCGGAAACCATTTCGAGATCGTCGAGATGTGCGAGCTCCACGCCTTGCGGCAGGCAGTGACACCGGCACAGATGACCGACAAGGTCGCCCAGTTCCGGCGCCAGTTCGAGGTGGCCTCTGACTGCGAACCTGACGAGGTGGAGCGTGCGGCACGCACCTCCTGCGCCCTGGATGCCTTGGTGGCTCGCCACAATCTCGGCTCGCTTGCCTATTATTACGAGAGCGGGGAGGGCAATCCCTATCAGGATATCGTCACCTCCGTGATCGCGGGCAACACCCTGCTGACCGGCCAGCATGTGCCCGTGGCGGGCGAGTGCGAAATCAAGAACGTACAGGCCATGAAAATCATGGATCTGCTCGGCGCGGGCGGCTCGTTCTCCGAATTCTACCTCTCCGATTTCAAGGATGATGTGGTCTATCTGGGTCATGACGGCCCCGCCCATTTCGCCATCGCCGAGGGGCGCGTGGGATTGGTCCCCGTGCCCGTCTATCACGGGAAACCCGGAAAAGGCCTTTCCATCCAGATGACCGTCAAGCATGGCCCCGTCACCCTGTTGTCGGTGGTGCAGGGCGCCGGCGGAAAAATCTCCCTGCTGGTGGCCGAGGGCGAATCCGTTCCCGGCCCGGTACTCCAGATCGGAAATACCAACAGCCGCTACCGGTTCTCCATTGGCGCCAAGGGGTTCATGAATAATTGGTCCAAGGCCGGGCCAGCCCATCATTGCGCCATCGGGGTAGGACATGTGGCTGGAAAACTTAAAAAGTTTGCAGCTCTGCTCGGCATCGACGTGGAACAGGTGTGCTAGCGTCCTTCGGCACAAAAAGCGCTTTCTTTTCCCCGGGGAACGAAGTACGGTTAGCCCCGTGAATAAACCCTTTAAACTCTCTGGCGCGCTATGGGCTCATTGATCCTCATCTCCCCGCACGGGTTTTGCGCCGGCGTCGAACGGGCAGTCGAAATCGCCGAGGCGATGCTCCGGAAATACCCGCGCCCCGTCTATTGCCTGAAGCAGATCGTCCATAACCGCCAGATCATTGACGACCTCACGGCCAGGGGAATGGTGTTTGTTCAGGATATCCACGAGATTCCCCGCGGCGCCACGGTGCTCTTCAGCGCCCACGGTATCGCCCCTGCCATCCGGGAAACGGCCCGGGAACTTGGACTGAATACCGTGGATGCCACCTGCCCGTTTGTCACCAAGGTCCACCAGGAAGTGAAGCGGTTTGCCGCTCAGGGCTATTCCATTCTCCTGATCGGCCACCACCAGCATGACGAAATCATCGGCGTGGCAGGCGAAGCCCCTGATCATGTCACGGTGATTGCCACGGTGGCGGACGCCCGCGCCGTCAAAATTTCCGATCCTAAAAAGGTGGCCGTGCTGACACAGACCACCCTCAGCATGGATGAGGTGGCCCAGGTGATGGACATCCTGAAGAAGCGCTTCCCGGCCTTGAAAACACCGCCCGAGAGCGACATCTGCTATGCCACACGGAACCGCCAGCAGGCGGTCCGGCTTTTCGCCCGGCAGGCTGACCAAATCATTGTGCTGGGCGCCGAGAACAGCTCCAACTCGAACCGCCTCGTCGAGGTGGCCCAGGCCGAAGGATGTCCCGCCATTCTGGTGAGCACTCTTGAACAGCTCGATACTCTTCCGCTCGCCACCATCAACCGGCTCGGGATCACCGCTGGCGCCTCAACCCCGGAACCTTTTGTCACCGCCGCCATCGCGCATCTGACAAAAAGGGGATTCTCCAGCCTGGAGAAACTGACCCTGATCGAGGAGGATATCCATTTCGCCTTGCCGCGGGAGTTGAAACCTTAACCATCTCACCCGAAATTCATATAGGTGCCTTTGGGGCCGGTCAGGGCATCATCCCATTTCTTAGGCTTCACGGCACCGAGAGTGGCAATCTTCTTGGAGGACATCAGGGAGGGCTTTCCGTCGCGCTCGCGAACGGGAATCGTTGTGGTATCGAATTCCTGCTGCCGGATGGCGGCTGTCTCAGGCACATCGTATTGGACATAGAGTTGCGTCACCTCCTCGTCGGAGAAGAATAAAATCTGCGCGCCCCGGGGAATGCACCGGTATTCCCGGTTGGTGATCGCATTGCTGGTGAA
>CAJBSZ010000355.1 GCA_903958395.1 uncultured bacterium
CTCGCGGGTCTTGGCGAATCCCATCGAGACAAGGGCTTCGGCCAAACGTCGCCGTTGACTCACCTTTGCAGGCACGCCATTCAGCATCGCGGGCTGGCCGCGGATTGCCGTCCACAGTTCGTTGCAAAAGGGATCATACACAACCCCCAGAAGGGTGTTATAACCATCCTCATAGTCAGGACGACCCTTTTCACATCTACCCTGCAAGGCGATGGAAACGCATGCATGGGGGATCGAGTAGGCAAAGTTCACCGTGCCGTCTATGGGATCGACCACCCATCGAACACCGCTTGTGGTATCCCCAACCAGTCCCTCCTCGCCGAGGATCGGTATGGCAGGAAAAGCCTTTCGCAGACGGCCCTCTATCATTGTCTGGGACTGAACATCCAGTTCCAATTTGATATCATGCTGGGTGACCTCATTCGCACTCTTCGGCTGGTTCAAATTCCGCCGCATGTCCACCCCAACAGCCTTTGCGGCAGCTACCGCTGCAGCCTGCGCCCGGATCAGATTAACGTTTTTCAGCATGATTATTTCTTCAAAGGATCGACATCCTCGGCAATCAGAGTTCACCGAATGAACTCTGGTAAAAGGTATTGTCGTTCTTCAGGCAAAATTCTGCCCATCCCGGGGAAGACAATCAAGATTTCACGTGATTGCCACAAATCAATCGCCCCGCTAAGCCAGAACCTCGTTCCGATTTTCAAGCATTCCAGCCTGCCGGTTCCGTTTCTCCAACAGGAGGTTCTTTTCAGTAGCATCCAGCAATTGCACGAGGTCCACTGCCTCAAGCATCCTCGGAATGGTGACGTAGTCGGCCCCTGCCGCATACAGGGAGGGGACTTCGTCCAAGCGCCCCGCATTCGTAATGATCCTGGCCGTGGGATTTAGATTCCGCAACTGGCGCAGCAACTTCAGGTTCGTAGTCCCTTTCAGCAGCAGGTCCGGGACAGTGCAAACAATGATTCCCGCCCCGGCTACGCCTGCGTGAAGCAGTATTTCGGGCTGACCAATGTCCCCGTAAATGACATCCACTCCAAGTCCCCGCAACCGCTGGATGGCCTGGGGATTGAAATCCAAAATCCTCAACTCGCCAATCAGCCCGGGACGGTTCCTGGTCAACTCCTCCAGAAGGGAACTCGCTGCCGGAGAGAAGCCCAGAATGAACAAGCGCTTCGGGGCATCAGAAGGTGCCGCTACCGGTCCCGACCCGACCACATCCGGAAGCCCAAGCCGCTTCAACCAGGGAGATGCATTCCTGAGGATCTGGTCACTTTTGACGATGGCATACGTGGAATTGACGGCCATCCATGCGAAGGCAAAGGCGGCAACGCTCAACGACCGCTTTGAAACATCAACAACCGCAGCACCCATCGTCAGGAGCACCAGCGAAAGCTCGCTCATCTGGCACAGATTGATGGAGGGAACGAGGCTGACCCGGTGCCCCATCCGCAACCCATACAGGGTGGGAAAAACAGTCACCAACCGGCTGACAAGAATGAAAACACTGAATGCCAAAGTCCACGCAAGCAAACTCAGTGTGGGGCTTGGAATCGACATCCC
>CAJBSZ010000356.1 GCA_903958395.1 uncultured bacterium
CGCCCTTTGCCTACCGGCCCGGCATGCCCCTCCTGGCGGGACAGGTTTCGCACATCATGAATGTTCCCGCGAAAACCGGGTTTCGATGGATCGGGTTCGCCGCCCTTTTCATATTCCTGTCATCGGCCGCAGGGATAGCGTGGAGTTATACCGGTTCATGGACAAAAGCCTTGCTGGTCATGGGCCTGATCGGCCTGTCTGGCATCCACGTCAAATTCCCACTTTTCTTTTATTCACTGGTGGATGTGGCGGCCTATCCTTTCATCGTGCTGGCATTCTTTGCGTTGCTGAATAAACGCTACGGACTGTGCCTGCTGCTCTCCTGCATCGGCCTTCTGTTCAAGGAATTCCTCGGCATCCCTTTGGCACTGCTCATGGTTGCGCTTCTGAGCCGGTTCTGGGAGGAAAAATCGGCACGGAACCTTGGCTCATTCATCCTGGCCTCGGGCCTCGGGTTGGCGGTCATCGCCATCCCACGGCTCTTCCTGTCCATCAAAGAGAACTGCCAGGAGGTTGATTTCATCAATAAGCCCGGCACCCTTCGCCTGCTTTGGGAAAGCCCCCTCGACTATTTCCGGGATGCCAATATGGTCTATTCCATCCTGTTTTGCTGGTTGCCCGTATTGCTGTTGATGAATCGAAAAAGGTTTAAGGGGATTTGGACAGATATCGAGCCCTACCGGGGCCTCGTGTTACTGTACATGGTATTGAATCTCCTTTTGACGATGTACGGGGGCACCAACATTCTGATCTTTGTTTCCTACTCCGTGCCGCTTGTTATTCTGGCGTTGGCATTACTCTTAAAACAGGATGTTCACCCTCTCGAGCTGCTGTTTGCCTTCAGTGCCCTCATTTTCTTCAATAAAACTTTGCTCCCGTTCCCCTCCCCGGATGTCAGCTTCGATGCCTACATCGATTTTTACGGAGGATGGTCCTCGCGCGCCGGACTCCCCTTGATGTGGCGGTTCCTGGAAATCTTCCTGTTGATTGCCATGAGTATGGGCTTAAGAACAATATTGTCCATCCAACGGGAATGCTCGAATGAAGCGAGAGACGTCAATTCACTCTTGAGGAAGTAACACACGAGTGGTAGAAGAACGCAATTACAAATATCCGGGACCCCACATCCATGACAGAACCCCTTCATTCCGACTTGAATCTCCCTGGCGGCATTTCCGTAGTGATCCCCATCTACAACAGTGCAGCCTCATTGACGGCCCTCTGCGCTGAGCTTTGCCCCGTCCTTGCCTCCCTTGGCAGACCCCATGAAGTCATTCTGGTGAATGATGGAAGTCGGGATGAAAGCTGGAAGATCCTCACGGCTTGTACGGCGGCATGGCCCAACATCCGGGGCATCAACCTGATGCGCAACTTCGGGCAGCACAATGCCCTGCTCTGCGGTATCCGGCTCGCCCGATATTCCACCGTCGTCACAATCGATGACGACCTGCAACACCCCCCCTCAGAGATTCCCGCCCTTCTGGCCAAACTGGATGAAGGATTTGATGCCGTCTACGGATCGCCCCGGAACCTGCACCACGGCCTCTGGCGAAACTGTGCGTCCAAAGTAACCAAACTCGCACTTCAGGGAGCCATGGGCGCCGCCACCGCCCGGCAGGTCAGCGCCTTCCGGGCATTCCGGACCTCCATCCGCTCCGCCTTCGCCGCGTTTGATGGGCCTTTCCCCTGCATCGATGTGTTGCTGACCTGGGGCACCACCCGGTTTACCGCCATTGAAGTCCGCCATGACCCCCGCCGGATCGGTGTCTCCAATTACACGTTCAAAAAACTGATTCTGCACACCATCAACATGACCACGGGCTTCACCACCGTCCCCCTCCAGCTGGCAAGCCTGGTGGGATTCGGTTGCGCTTTCTTCGGGTTACTTGTCCTCGCCTATGTCGTCATCCGCTTTTTCATGACCGGTAGCGTTGTTCCGGGATTCCCCTTCCTGGCCTCCATCATCGCCATATTCTCAGGAGCTCAGCTTTTTGCGCTGGGCATTATCGGCGAGTACCTGGCCCGCATTCATTTCAAGACCATGAACCGCCCCTGCTATGCCGTGAGTAGCATTATCGAGCGTTCTGACCCGACATGAACAGGGACCGATCTTCATGCATGGAGTCAGCCCCCGCCTGGAATCGTAAGGACTGGGTGATCTGCCTCACCCTGGGCCTCTTGGCGCTCGCCTTGTATTGCTCCGGCCGAAATCAGGAAATCCAGGGCGATGACGATTACCTGTACGTCGCCAATTTCTCGATGATTTCGGATGCGATTCTGGCTTTCCATCCCGGAAATCCAGGACCCCTTGCATCTAAACTGTCCAATCTGGCGGGGCAGATCCTGTGCGCACCCCGACATGCGCCGCTCCCCGCCGTGATCCATGCCGCTTTTTACACGCTGTGTCATGGACTTCACGTCCCCTTCTCCATGGATCTCCTTCATTTTCCAACCGGGGCCATTGGGGCCATGGCGGTCTCACTTTTCTACGCACTTTTGCGACGGTTTGCTCGACACGGACGAATCCTCTGCGCCGCAGGAGCCGTCCTGCTGCTCCTATCCCCCATTTTCACCATGGTCAGTCGCGGACTGGGCGCCTACTTTCTCGCCTTCATTCCCTTCACCACCCTCATCGCCTTATGGGGTCTCCTTTCCTTAAATCGAAATTTAACGCCGAATTGGTTGATCGGCCTGGCCCTCGCACAAGTCGTGGTATCGGATGTGATCTGGTTCATCACCCTGCCAACCCTTCTGGTCGCATTTATCGGGGGCACCGAAAACCGAAGACAGTCGATACGGAGCCTGTGCTCACTGAAGGTCTTCGGCCCGGGCGCAATCACAGTCCTCCTTCTTTTGACGGGAACCTGGGTCGCGTATCACAAGGGACTCGCGACACCTCTTTCCAAACTACTGCTTGAACACGGAACCAAGGTCATTCAGGGATCGCCCGTTATTGCCTCTCCTGCCTATCTGGCAGAATGCCTGTCAGTCCTATTGGGCGTTGCCTTTCCCGTTCTTCTCCCTCTAGGCATTGCTCTATGGTCGATGACGGGGAAACCCTGGAAACCCGAACTCATGACCGCTTTCGGGCTGGCAGGGGTTCTGATTTATGGCGCGATATTCTACGGACTTACCCCGGAACGCGTGTTCGTCAAGTTGTGCTATCAAACCTATCTACTACTACCGTTCCTGTTTATCGTGATCGCCCTATTGAGCAGACTGAAATCATCCTTTCGACCGGGACCTGTCGTCGCCGCCTTCGCGCTCGGCATCCTGCTTGTCTTCGAAAGTCTGGCGTGCGCGAACTTCATCTGGAAAATTCCCGTATCGCCCGCCAACTCAATTTTCTCGGAATGGGGACACGGAACCATCTCACCCAACCGGGGCACGAAAGCCGCAGGCTATCTCGCCCGGCAATGGATCGAGGCGGTCTGGCGACAGAACCCCAAACAACCCATCACTTTGTATGCCGGCAAATACAACACCTCATTCGCCATTTTCTCAGGATTAAATGCCGGCGAAAAAGGATGGACGTTCATTCCTGAATTTGGTCCGGACCGCCCCATAACCGCCCTGTCCGCCCCGGTTCTGGAAACACTCGCCACGAAGTCAGCCTCCGGAACCCCCGCCATGGTGTACGTGTTCGATTTCGCCGCGGAATCCCTCCCCACAACTCTGAACATCACCCCCTTGATCGAAAACCGGCCCTCGCTCCTGAGCTATACCATTCGATCTTCATCCCCCGCAAACGGCCTGGCCCTCGTATTGGTTCGGCCACCCAAGGGAATGAGCATCCCTCCCGTCACCCCGGGCGATATCAGCATGGAGGATTGCGAATCCCGTTTTGATAAGACCTACACCCGATACTATGACTTTTTCCCTCGCCATTTTGCGCCCTGAGACACCATGAACTGGCTTTCTAAAATTTTCACCCTGCCCAAAAAACCCGAGACAGGGGATCCACGGAGCATTTCGATTTTTCACGAGTATGCCCCGCCCCCCAGCGGCGGCGGGCATCAATTCATGCGGGCCCTGGAAACTGAACTGAAACAGCGGGGATTCCGGATCGAAAACAATTCCCTATCGCGCTCCACGCCCGTCTGTCTTTTCAACTCCTACAATTTCAATTTCAAGCAGCTTCGTCGCCAGCGCCACCGGAATTGCCGGATGGTGCACCGGGTTGATGGACCGGTCAGCGTGTATCGCGGCATGGATGATGGAACCGATTCCCGGATTGCAAAAATCAACAGCGAACTGGCTGACGCCTCCATCTTTCAATCCCAGTTCAGCCTCAACAAACACAGGGAACTGGGATTTGAGTTCGCCCAGCCTTGCGTCATCATGAATGCCGCCGACCCCAGTATTTTCAACCGGCAAGGCCGGAGCCCCTTCGACCCTAACCGAAAAATCAAACTCATCTCAACCAGCTGGTCAGACAACCTCAACAAGGGCGCGGAAATCTATCAATGGCTGGATCGCAATCTGGACTGGTCCCGCTACGAGTACGTTTTCATCGGGCGGCTTCCGCTCCCGATGAAAAACATCCGGGTCGCCGCACCCGTTGAGCCCGAAACGCTCGCTACCCAACTTCGGGAAAGTGACGTCTTTATTACCGCCAGCCGGAACGACCCATGCTCCAATTCCCTGATCGAGGCCTTGTCCTGCGGTTTGCCCGCCCTCACCCTCAATAGCGGCGGACATCCTGAAATCACCGGAAACGGCGGCCTGTC
>CAJBSZ010000357.1 GCA_903958395.1 uncultured bacterium
CAAATCTCCTGGATTGTCGCTCACCGTAACGAGCGGCCCCGGAGCGGAAGTTTCATCAGGAATCGGATAGGCATGGACAGCCATATCGGTATAGAGTGCCCCCTTGCCATTCGGCTCAACCAGTTTGGACGAAAACTGCTGGGGCCCTCTGATTACTGTTTTGGAACTTACAACAGCCCAACTCGAATTCTCCGGAGTGATCCACGGCCCGCCCGAGGGCCATCCGACGCAGACGTTCACGCCCATTTTCAACCCAAGACGGTCCGCCTCGCGCACCGTATATCGAAACAATTCGCGCCATTTGTCGCTCATGTACGGTGCACCTGGCATGGTGCCCGTATCAATCAGCATCACTCCACCCACCCCTTTCGCTTTCAGTTCCTCCAAGTGCTGGGTAAGGTCCGAAGGTGTTATTTCATCAAACCACCACATGTTCACCCACGGCTTCGCGGAATCCGGAGGAGTCACAAATATCCCCGCCAGATCTGTTTGAGTTCGTGCCATTCCAGCCAGCACGTATAGCGCCAAGCCCACCGTCAGTATTCGCATCATCAATCTCTGTGTCGTCATTGTTTTGCTGATCTTTTCGTTTAACTCAAATAGGCGCGTACAGATTACCTTTGTCAGCCCACGTTGGATACCACGTGTCGGCGTTGGGGTATTTTCGATAGCGGCCCATGAATTCCAAGCCAGCGAAATGGCTGGCCCTCGGTCTACATTCCGCTATGCCCCTCCGACGCAACGGGCGACCGAACCAAGTACTTGATGGTAGCGCCGGCCTTGACTTTGACTTTTGGCCACGTCATGAAGGCGGTCACACCGAGTGGTTTTCCAGCTTGTCCGGCTGATTCTGCCAAAACAGTAACTTCCGCATCGAACTTTGTGGAATTTTTTATACCCAGTTCAACTCCATCCTTGTCGCGTTTGAGAACTTTTGCTTCGACCCTGTCAAAGACGTACAGCTCGTCCTTGTCGGTGCGTACATAGATTCCCGGCAATTCCATGGCCATGAGGATACCGTTGAGGAGGCACCAGCCATTGTCGCCATCGCCCCCGCCTCTTTCGCCCCGGCTGTCGGCATCACAATAAGTCAGGCGTTCACCGATTCCACCGCCGGGCTTGACGCCCTCCTGCCAGGCACAAGCGATATCGCGCATGAGTTCGGCATAGCGGCGGTCGCCTGTATTGCGATAGATCTTAAATAGCGGATCACCCGAGGAGGTACAGATGCCTGGTGCACCGTGCTTGTTCTGTGTACTGGCCCAATACACGCCGGCTAATTTAGCACCGAGCGCACCAAGTTCCGTGCTTTTAGGCAGTTCATAGTCGTAGGACACGGTCCAGGTGGCAACAAGGTTTGCGAGATGGCGGCTCATCCCGAGCCAGCGCCCCTCGCCAGTGGTTTCATAAAGGGTCATAAGCGCGGTCATTAAAGCCGACGCAGTCTCGGAGTCAGCGTTTTGCATGATGTCGGAACAGGCACCGTAAGTGAAACCCTTCTGTACGAAGTCCAACTGATAATAATAATCGGCGGCGGCCTTTGCCGCGTTCATGAATTCCGGCTTATTGAAATAGTTTGCGGCAAGTGCCAGTCCACCGATGGCCATAGCGCCACCGGTAGAATTGTAGATGGCGATATCGCCGGTTTCGTGGTTCAGATAGTTACCCCATTGGCCGTGACGTTTCCAGGTATCCACAAACGCCTGAGCCAACCGCCTGACACTCAGTTCCCATGCAGGCTTGATGGCATCGGTATGGCCTTGAGCCTTGAGAAGCAGGAATTGTTTCATCATCCAATAGAGCACATCGGCGTTCTGTCGGGTGAGTACAATGGGCTGGTCGGGAAACCAATCCCGTCCACTTGCCTTTCCGTCCGGATGGACGGTGGCCAGGAAGTACCCTGCTTTGCCCTGCGCCGCAGGAATGACAAAGTCGAATGTCTTCGTCATCCGCTGGCGGTGCATCTCGTCGCCAAGCACCAGCATGGGAAACGTGTTCATCAATCCGCCGATCCAGCCCAGGCAAAGGTTCTCGGAGTTCTCCGGACAATAGTATTGGCCGGCGGTGCCCTCGTACCAGTGCCTGTCGATCCGTCCGGTCATCAATCGTACCACCTCGCTGAAGGGAAGGAGGTTGCGCGGCTGATTGGGGCCGGTGACGGTCTTTCGTACCGTCATAAACTTTTCGAGCAAACCCGGGATGTCCGGCACGGTAAACGAATACACCCGCAGGCGCAGGGTGATTTCCTTGCCAGTGTTCCAGTCTATCCCGCGATCGGGGCTGGCACTAAAGCCGATGAATTCAGGCTTGCGCTCACGTACACCCGGCGCACTAACCACCACGGTTGCACGCGAGCGGTCCGGGCTCTCCTCAACCATCAGGCCGTTGTCCAGTATCTGGCCATCCTCGCGGATCCCCTGCTCCGCCAAAAGGATGAATCCGCGTTTCTTCTTGCGATCGAAGACGCAGATGGCCGGAGTGGACGCATTGGAAGCGTTAACCTCAAGTTTGGAAGCTTTGCCGGTCTCTAACTCCAGCCGCGGCACGTCGCCGTGCGTGACCGGCATATCCTTGTTGTAAAAATCCTCCGGGTTGAATCCGGTGCAGTAGCCACGGTATTCAATGCGGTTGCGGTTGCCGTTGTAAACCGACGCCGGGATGAGCACATAATTGTCCGTGGACCAGTCCGCGAAATCGAACGCAACAGCAACTCCCGCTGACTTCGCCATGCCTTGTGTGAGCTTGAAAGTGACTGCCAGGTCGAGCGCCTCGGGTTCACCCGCGACTGGCGTGGTGCGGACATCGCACCTCCAACGCGTGTCGGGGGTGCGGATTTCGCCAGCAACAGACGGTAGCGAGGCGGCCAGATTCGGACCATCGTACCAGCAGGCCAGCAAGCGTAGGTCGCCACTTAGCGGCTTCAAAAGAGTTTTGATTTCAGAACCACCGACACTGGAAGTAATGGGCGTCACCCTATTACCAGCCCGTGGCGTTTCGATGAGCTTCGGACCCGTGGCAGGTTTCAGCCAG
>CAJBSZ010000358.1 GCA_903958395.1 uncultured bacterium
CCCTTAGTGAAAATCGCGCAACATTCTCTTCCTCTCCCCCTCCCCCCTCCGAATCCTCCAGCTTGCCCTCCGTAGCCTTGGCGAAGGAGGGCGAAGCGGGTGGTAAATCTTTTCTTTGAGAGAGTGCGGGCGCTATTCCCAGTTCTTGATGTCATCCTCTGTGCCTTCCTTGCCATCGCGGCCTGTCGAGGAAAGGTCATAACTGGCCGACCGGTGAGTACCGGGACAGCGATACAGATATTTGCGCTGCCAGGGATCCAGAGGGGCCTTCTCCAGATACGGCTCACGCCCGGGGCCGGGTGCCGCCATCAATGTCATTAACCCCTGCTCCGAGGTCGGGTAGTTGCCCTTATCGAGCCGGTAGAGCTTTAACACCGTGTCCAGACTGGCCAGATCCCCCTGCGCGATCTTGGCCTTGGCCTCATCGGAGCGCCCGATCAGGTTCGGCGCCACCATCGCCGCCAACGCCGCAATAATGATCACCACAATCATCAACTCAATCAACGTAAACCCACTCCTGGCATATCTCATAAAATCCCTCCTGAAAACTCCACTCAGCAAAGAAAAGACTTCACCACTAATCTACACTAATTCACGCTAATCCGGAAAAGAAAGAAAAGAGAATGTTGCGGCATTTGTCACGCAGGGAAATACCCTGCGCGAAAAATGCCGCAACGGTTCTTTGTGGGAATTGGGAAGAAATAAGACAGCTCCAATTGTGCTTCTCTTCATAATCTATAATTCTTCACCGAGGGTGTTGCGGGATTTTTCGTTTTGGTACTCCAAAACAAAAATGCCGCAACATTTTCTTCTCCGGATTAGTGCGAATTAGTGCAAATTAGTGGTGAGGGTCTCTCTCCTTAATTACCGTATTGCCTGGCCAATCTGAAAGATGGGCAGGAGCATGGCGAAAATAATGAAGCCGACGACGAGGCCTACGAGCAGAATCAGGAGCGGCTCCAGAAGGGTGGTCACCAGCCGCAAATCCCGATCCAGCTCCCGTTGATAAAACGCCGCCACCTCCAGCAGAGCCTCGTCCAGATGCCCGCTCTCCTCACCCACGGCCACCATATTCGTCACAAACTCGGGAATCTCGGGGCGGCGCTTGAACCCGTCGGCAATGGTCGCCCCCTGCCGGACCGTCTCCTCCGCAGCGGCCAGGATCGCCGCCCGCAATTTCCGGTTCACCAAGGTGTTCCCCGATAACGCCAGGGCCCGGTCCACGGAAATGCCGGCTTTAACCAACAGGGACAGGGTCCGGGAAAACCGGACCACATCGGTATCGCGCGCAAAGTTCCCGATCACCGGAAGCCGTAGCAGCGTAGTGTCCAAGGCCAGCCGCCCGGCCTCGGTCTTGAGACTGCGCCGGGCCAGCCAGACGCCCGCCACGCCGACCAGGACCAGAATCCCCCAGTATTGGGAAAAGACGGAACTCACCGCGAGAACGATCTTTGTCGGCCACGGCAGAACCTGCGTCATCCCATCAAACAAATGCATGATCCGGGGCAGGAAAAAGGTGAGGATGACGAACACGCTCAGCACCCCCACGGCGAGCACCAGGGCCGGATAGGCGATGGCACCGGTCACCCGCGCGCGAAGTTCATCATCGCTTTCCCGCGCCTCGGCCAGCCGCATCAGGATTTCGTCCATCATGCCCGCCGATTCACCGGATCGCACCATATTCACATAGAGTTCAGGAAAGTGAACGGGGTGACGGGCAAGGCTTTCGGACAAGGTTTTGCCATCCCGCACCGCGCTTGAAATCTCCATGATCAGGGACTGGAAGGCGGCATTTTCGGTCTGCTGCTGGATCGTGGTCAATGCGCGCAAAATGGGAACTCCCGCCCGTAACAGTCCGGCCAGCTGACGGGTAAACACCGTGATATCGCGCCCGCGAATCCGGCGCCGCGAGGGTGTTGCTACCCGGCGGCCGCCGCCCGCCACTTCTTCCAGGGAAACAGGACTGCAGCCCATCCGCTCAAGCCGCGCCATGGCAGCCGGCCGACTTTCAGCAACAATCTCACCCTCCACGGTTTTCCCGGGACCCTGCTTGGCTTTGTAGAAGAATGTGGGCATGGGAGGAGGGGGGGGAAGGGTGTCAGGGTTCAGGGTTCAGGGAAAAAAAATACAAACTTCGAGTGTTCTTCATGGCGAATCAACATTGGAGAGCGTGTCGAAGGTCACGCGGGTGACTTCCTCAACCGTGGTCACGCCCTGGACAATCTTGTCCCAGCCGTCTGCCGCGAGGGTCTGCATTCCCAGGGCAACGGCCTTCTGGCGGATATCCCGCGCGGAGGCACGCCTCAGGATCAGGTCCTGAATATCGGGCAATACCTGAAGAATCTCACTCAGCGCGACACGCCCCCGGTAACCCGTTCCGTTGCACTGGGTGCACCCTTTGCCCCGGCTGCACCGCTTACCCTTCAAATCATACCATTCGCGACAGTGGTCGCAGACCACCCGGACAAGCCGTTGGGCCATGAAGGCCCGCACCGTGGAGGCGATCAGGTAGGGATCCACCCCCATATCCAGAAGCCGGATCGCGGCGCTGGCGGCATCGTTGGTGTGCAGGGTACTGAATACCAGATGCCCGGTCAGCGCCGTCTGAATGGTGATTTCAGCGGTCTCCCGATCGCGCACCTCGCCCACCATCATGATGTCCGGATCGTGCCGGAGCATGCTGCGCAGGGCGCGGGCAAAGGTGAGGTCAATGCGCGGATTGACCTGAGTCTGCATGATGCCCTTGATTTCATACTCCACCGGATCCTCAATGGTGATGATCTTGTGGTCGCGGGTATTCAGCCGGGTCAGGCAGGCGTACAGCGTGGTACTCTTGCCACTGCCGGTGGGGCCGGTGACAAATACAATGCCGTGCGGAAGTTGAATAAGCTCCATCAGGATCTGGGAATGCCGGGGCGAGAGCCCCAGTTGCTCCAGACTGAACAGCATCGTGGTGGGCAGGATCCGGATGACCACGTTTTCGCCGTGCATGGCCGGTACCACCGACACACGCAGGTCGTACTGGTAGTGGCCGATGTTGACCCGCGCCCGCCCGTCCTGGGGGAGCCGCCGTTCGACAATGTTCAGGCCGGCCATCAGCTTGATGCGGGAAATGATGGCGGGATAAAGCGAGGCCATGTTTTTGGACACCGTGGTGTCATACAACACCCCGTCAATCCGCCGTCTCAGGATGATATCATCCCGGTACACCTCAAAATGAATATCCGTGGCGCGATCGGTAATGGCCTGGTGGAGAAGCTGATTGACCAGCTTGATCACCGAAGCATCCTCGGCCTTGAGCTCCAGATCATGCGATTCCTGGAGCGGCTGGCCCGTCCCCTGCCCTGTCATACCGGAAAGGATCCGCTCCACGGTTTCGGCCCCGACCCCGTAATGGATTTGAATGGCTTCCAGAATATCCGTTTCGCAGGCCAGTACCCGGTCAACCCGATACCCAAGACTGCTTTCGATGTCCTCGCCTGCCGCCTGATCGAAGGGATTGGACATGGCGATCAGAAGACGGTTCCCGGTCAGCTTCACGGGCATGATGCGATAATGGGCCACAAAACGGGCCGAGAGACTCGCCACGGCGGCGGACTCGGGCCGGATGTCGCGGAAGGTCACAAACTCAAGCCCCTGCTGACCCGCCACCACGCGGAGAAGTTTCTCTTCCGGAATCAGCCCCTGCCGCACAAGGGTTTTGATGAGGGATTCATTGCGTTCCCGCGATAACGCAACCGCCTGCTCGAGTTGCCCGGCCGACAGCAACCCCTTCTCCACCAGTAAATTGACCCATTCCGAAGCCATGGTTCTTAGCTCCCTACGGCAGCCGCCCGATCATGTAAAATTCCCGCTCATCCCGGTCGTCATAGGCGCCCTCGATAATCCGGGAACAGTCGTTCACCGTGACCTCGGTGGGCACATACTGTCCTTTCCGGCCGGTGTAGGATTCGGCGACAAAGCAGGGTTGGGTCAGATAGTTCTGGAGCTTCCGCGCCCGCTCATACACCAGGCGATCCGAGCGCGACAACTCGTCAATTCCGATGACGGCGACGATCCGGCGCAGCTCATCGTACTTGGTCAACATCCGGACCACTTCCTGGGCGATTCCGAAATGGCGCGGCCCGACGACTGCCACATCCATGTTGGAGCTGGAGGAGTTCAGTGGATCCACAGCCGGATACAGCCCGAGCTGGGCACGATCACGAGAGAGCACCAGCACGGAATCCAGATAACTGAAAATCGCCACCACGGCGGGATCCGTCAGGTCGTCCGCAGGCACATACACCGCCTCGAAGGCCGAAATGGAGCCTCCGCTGCCGGTCTTGATTCGCTCATGCAGATCACCCACCTCGGAACTGAGCGTAGGCTGATAGCCGGTTTCTGAGGGGACCCGCCCCATCAGGGTCGAGATCTCGGAGCCGGCCTGCACAAAGCGGAACACGTTATCCATGAAGAGCAGCACGTTCTTGCCCTGCTCCTGGAGCCATTCGGCCTGTGTAATACCGGTCTTGGCAACCTCGAAGCGCGCGCCTGGCGGCTCATCCATCTGGCCGAACGCCATAATGACCTTCTTCAGGATGCCTTCCCGCTCGAACTCGAAATACAACTCATTACCTTCCCGGATACGTTCCCCGATCCCGGCAAACACGCTGCAGCCGTCGTGTTCCTGGGCCACATTATGGATCAATTCCTGAATCACCACGCTCTTTCCGCAACCGGCACCCCCAAGAATACCCGTCTTACTGCCCTTCACCACGGGATACAACAGGTCAATCATCTTGATCCCGGTCTCCATCACCTCGCGCTTGTTTTCCGAAAGACTGGCCACGTTCACGCGCAGTTTGGTGACGTCCTTGTGGATCGGCCGGGTCTCGGTGGCGTTGATCGGCCCCTTGCCGTCAATCGGCTGGCCCATGACATTAATGATGCGGCCGAACAGCGCCTCGCCAACCGGCACCCGCAGCACGTCACCGGTCGAGGTGGCCACGGCATTCCGCTGGAGGTTGAGGGTGGAGGACAGGGCGATGCAACGCGCCACAGACCCTTCCAAATGCTCGGCCACCTCGAGGGTGAGGTCGCGCTTGTCGAACGTCTTGACCATGATCACTTCATGCAGGTCGGGCATATCCTCGACTTTCTCGAACTTGACGTCCACGATCGGTCCCTGAACGCCGACGACCCGCCCCTTTTTCAGTTCACCAACGATAGGTTCACTCATATTATGCCACCTTCTTTTTCTTTTTCCGTGACGAGAACGACTCGCGCATACTCTTATCCACCAGCTCATGGGCCGCGCGGAAACACTGGTGCTTCAGCTTCTTGTGCTCTTTCTCAAGCTTCTGAACGCTATCCTCAAGATGCATGGCCCGCGCCGCAAATTCAGCGAGTTTGCTGTCCTCGAACACCTCGTACAATTTCGAGGCCACCCACACTTCAGCCAGATACACGGCCATATCCTCAAACGAGGACTCCACGGTCACCTTCCGGGCGCTGGCAATCAACTTTCCTGCTGCGGAAGGGGCGGCGGCAGCCACGGGTGCCGGGAGGGCCGTCCGGTCAAAAAGCTCCCCGCAAGGCAGAAGATTGAAGGTGTCAATGGTCTGTTGCGTGAAGGAAATCGGACGGGGGTGAACCACCACCACCTTGCCGATCCGCTTCTCGGACACTTCCTTCACGATATAATCCCGGATCTCCATGGCCTGCTCATACCGGGTTTCCGGCGCGATTCCCGGGAACGCCTTGAATTCGCGCCCGCCCTCGGAGAGTTTCGACGCGCCCTTTTCCCCGATCACAATATACCGGACCTGACTTTCGGGAAGAATCCCCTGCACATCATATCCCGCCTGGATGACCCCGGCGTTGAGCCCCCCCATGAAGCCTGAATCGGAGGTCACCAGAACGATACCAATCACATCGGTCATGACATTCACCAGCGGGGCATCCTGATGCACCATATCCACCACCTGGAAGAACCCTGAAAACTGGGCCATGAAATCCGCAAACCGCTCCTTCTCCCGTTCCAGTGTGTGGTACTGGGACGCCGCGATATTCTTCAGCGTCTGAATCAGCTGAAGAAACTCCGCATTGAACCGGAGATCACGTCGAAGTTGACTTAACAGGGCCATAAATCAGTTAAAGAAAAAGATTTACCACGGAGAAGACAGAGGATTGAGAGAGAGGAAGACGAGAAAAAGAGAATGTTGCGGCATTTGTATGCGGCGAGTACTCCGCATAAAAATGCCGCAACACCTTCTTGAAGGAAGATGGGAAGAGAAAGGTTTTGATAGTGCGGAGCACAACGGGAGTCGACTGCTCTCCATATTCCTCAAGGGAAGGTGTTTCACCCCCCCCAGCTCTCTCTTTCCCCTCCGCCTTCTCCAGCGAAGCGGGTGGTGAATCTTCTCTTTTCGGAAGCGGGATCATAGGTGTTCGCTTTTGAGCTGTTCGATCGCCTCGTTGAACCGGTTGCGCAGGCTGCCGTCGATTTCAAGGCTGCCCAGCTTGATCTTGATGCCGGCGATCAGTTCCGGCGAAATGGTTTCCTTGATTTCCAAACGGGTCGCGAATTTCCGGGACACAATATCCTTCAGCCGCTGCTGATGGGCGGCCTCCAGGGGATGACTGCTGACAACCTCGATAAAGGGCGCGGAGATCGTAATGCTGCTGGCATCCATTTCCTCCAGGGCCAGGAGCAATTCGTCAAGAAAGGTATGATCCAGAGTTCGCCCCACCTCGGCACTGAACACCATCTCGCAGACTTTCGAGGTATACTCCAGAGTCTGAACCTGGGCCTCGCGAATGAGTTCCTGGCGGAGCTTCTCTTTGTTGCGGACCGCCTCGTCCAGGATGCGGTCACGCTCCTTGCGGGCATCCTCCAGCAGCGTGTCGCGCGAACGGGCGATATCCTTTTCCATCGTTTCCTTGGTGCGGATGAGGGTTTCCTGGACTTCCGCACTTTTGCGCCGGAACTCCGTCTCATTTTCCTCGATCCGCTTCCGGATCGCATCCTCCTTGCGACCCAGATCGGCCTCGGCATCGCGCAGTTTTCCGGCCGCCTTCTGGGTATCGCGCAGCAACAACTGCTTCATCCCCATGACGAGGATGGCAAAAACGGCCACTTGAAAAATCACAAGATAAATCATGGTTGTCATATATTCACCTTTTCACGCGCTCTCATACCACCCTCACCCCCACCCTCTCCCCTCAAGGGAGAGGGAGAAATAGTCACCGACCAAACAATCGGGAGTGATCAACACGAAACTTGTGAATCCCTTAAAGGTCCGGATTCTTGCAGCAAACGGCAGACCGGTTCGCAGCATCATCGTTGAATTTTCGGTGGAAAATAGTAATGCAAGTTTTAGCGATACGACTGCCGTATCGGACGGCGACGGTTACGCTACAACATATGTTACATTAGGTTCAAAAGCGGATTCTGTGCGTATCTATGCCACTGTATTCGGCTTAAAAGGATCGCCCGTAAAATTTTCGTTGTACGCGACCTCATCCAGCGCAACGAAAGTGGAATTGGTGAGCGGGAACAATCAAACAGGTACTGTAGCTGCAGCACTTCCAATGCCGGTAAAAGTCAAAGTATCCGATTCCTACGGAAATCTTGTACAGAACGTACCAATCTATTTTAGCACGCTCAATGGAAAATTTCAGCCCGCTGTTGTGCTGACCGATTCTTCCGGACTCGCATCAAGTGTGTGGACGCTTGATACGCTCATTGGTAATAAAAGCGCTCAGGCAATGGTTCCATCGATCACGAACGGCACCATTAATTTCTCTGCAACGGCAAATTCATTAACCACCCCGTCGAAATTTCAAAAGGTCTCAAAAGATACATTCTACACGCTGCAGGGTACGACGATCAATAATATTCTCCAGGTAAAAGTTCTGGATAAATACGGAAACCCGATATATCGATTTCCGGTGGAGTTCAGTGTGGTGCAGGGAGAAGGGACGGTAAGTCCGCTTTCCTCATTGACCAACAGCAGCGGATTTGCCGTTGCCGGCGTCTCCGTGGCCGACAATGATTCGATACTCAGAATTTCATCCGATGTAAAAAATAATTTTCCCCTATACTATTTTACATTTTTTGTCTATAAATATTTACAGTTAGATTCGTTAAGCAGCAACGGCGGAGTTGTCCGGATCTATTGGCAGAAAAGTCTTAACCCGAACTTTGCGAATTATACGGTACAGCGCTGCGGTAATTTCAGTTTTGATAATACGACTGTTGACTTTAAAGTGATTACGGATGAGAATGTCACTTCGACAAATGATGCAACGGCAGTCGTCGGTTCGTCGCCGTATTACAGGGTGAGGGTAAACTATACGAATGGATTTTATTTCTATACGAACCTACTTAATGTCACGGTGAATCCATAATGATTTCCGGCATGAAAATGTCATCATATATTTCATTGCTGCCGTTGATGTTATTATTGATCGCGTGCAATGAATCGCTTCCTGCGCGGGAGGATACTACCGATCTTGTAACGACAAAAATACGCTCATTGTATCAAACAACGTCGCACTCATCGGAAGCCGGGAAGATACGGCTCTTCGTCACGATGGTGAATAAGACCGATGAAACGCTCGATGATATCTCGAAAATTTCCGGGACAATGGAGATCACGTGGCAATTGCCCAAGGATTTGGTGCCGTTGTTTGATATTACGAGAACAATTCAGTTTGGTCCGAACGATGTTTTTTATGCGAAGAGATTCAACCAACAGACCAGGCGGTTAACGCTGGATCCGAACGATTCTATTGTCATTTCTGTCGTATGGAACTTAAAGTCTAATGACAGCACATACTTATTGAATTATTTCCCCTGGCTTCAAGATCTTCAGTGTTATGTGGTTTTGGATCAATCGTCAAGTCCGGTGCCGAGAAGGATATCGATTCCTCAATATTTTTCCGTAAAAGCCAATGTAAAATTGTTCGATAAACTCTCTATTCTTTATGTTCAGCCATTTACAATCAAACATTGTATCATGCATGGTCATCGCGGCGAAGCCAATGCAGGGATGAGTCTTCCTCCCTGTACGGATTTTATTCAATTTGATCCATGCTCGGCAATAGGACGATAATTGAAAACAGAATTCATCGCAATATTATTGTCAAGTATTACATTGTTCTCATGTAATGAATCGTTGCCAGCTCGCGACGATATGTCGCATTTACTATCGGTGAAGGTCCGTTCAAAATATTATTCGGTTCCAAACTCGAATGCCGCCGGTCAGATTCAATTGTTTGTTACGGTAAAAAATAATATGGATGAGACGTTGGATGATGTTGTGCGGATGGATGGTACACTGGAAATTACCTGGGTGCCGAAAAAAGAGGATTCGCCGAATTTTACATTGAAGCGGACGATAAAATTATCGCGGTCGAATATTGATTATGCAAAAAGATATAATCCGCTCAGTCAACGGCTGACCCTTGAACCGATGGATTCTGTTGTTTTAAGCGTGCTGTGGAACTTAAAAACTGATGACAGCACTTATCTCATGATGTATTTCCCTGCAGTTCAGGAACCATCATGTTATGTCTTCCAGATTGGTAATCCGCCGGGGCTCAGAAGAATATCGGCGGCACAAAACTTTCACGTAGCCGCAAGCATAAAAATCTTCGACCGCATGGCAGTATTAGCTGCGGAATCGATTGTCGTTCGTCATTGCGTAAAAGGACCGGATGGGGGGGAAGCAAATGGATCACTCAAACTGCCGCCATGCCCCGATTTTACGAAAGTGGATCCGTGCAGCGTTATTGGACAATAAATAGTTTTAAAAAATATTGTGCCATTTTAGTAGAAGTATGTGAACACGAAAGTCGGATGATTCCGCTTTTGATGGATGGAAAAATTGCAGCACAACATTGTATTATGCAGGAAAACGAAATTTATGAGAATCACTAAACTGTTCTTCCTTATTGTCGTGGCTTTAACTGGCGCCAGTGCCGGCACCAACGGTATCCTTGAAGGGAAGATCAATGATGCTTCCACGAAAGAGAATATCGTCTCGGTTACCGTTCAGATTGTCGGCACAAACCTCGGCACCGTTTCAAATATTGTTGGATACTATGTTATCCGTAATATCCGCGCAGGGAACTATGACGTAAAGTTCACTCTTCTTGGATACAAATCGGTGATCATGAAAAGCGTGGCAATAAACGCGG
>CAJBSZ010000359.1 GCA_903958395.1 uncultured bacterium
GAGAAGACGATGTCGGTAACGCTGGCCGCATACGGCTTTCTGGCGGCGGCGCTGCCGGTGTGGCTCCTGCTGCTGCCGCGCGATTACTTGAGCACCTATATGAAGCTCGGAGTCATCTTCGCCCTGGCCATCGGCATCCTCATCGTGCACCCGGAAATTAAAATGCCAGCGCTGACGAAATTCACCGCTGGCGGCGGACCGGTGATTCCCGGCAAACTCTTTCCCTTCCTTTTCGTCACGATCGCCTGCGGCGCGCTTTCTGGTTTCCATGCCCTGATCAGTTCCGGAACGACCCCCAAATTGATCAGCAACGAGCGCGACATCCTGCCGATCGGCTACGGCGCGATGCTGCTGGAGGCGTTTGTCGCCATCATGGCGCTGGTGGCCGCGGTCGTACTGCCGATGCCCGACTATTTCGCGATCAATGCCAAGCCCGAGGCCTTTGCGGCCCTCGGCATGGTACCGGAAGAGCTTGCCGAACTCTCGAAGCTCGCCGGGGAGAATCTTGCCGGACGCCCTGGTGGCGCTGTGACGCTGGCAGCAGGCATGACATGGATATTCCACAAGATTCCTCTACTCGACCGCCTGATGGGCTTCTGGTACCACTTCTGCATCATGTTCGAAGCTCTGTTCATTCTCACCACGATCGACGCCGGCACGCGTGTTGGCCGGTATCTGCTTCAGGACTTCGCGGGGCATTTGTGGAAGCCGCTCGGCGACAAGTCGCGCTGGGTGAACATTGTCGTCTTTTCTGCGCTGCTTTCCGGCGCCTGGGGCTGGCTACTTTATACGGGCGACGTGAAGACGATCTGGCCGCTGTTCGGTGTTGCCAACCAGATGCTGGCCATTATCGCCTTCGGCATCGGCACTGCGTTCCTTATCCGTATCGGCAAGGCAAAGTATATTTGGGTTACGCTGGCGCCCATGGCATTCGTGCTGACGATCACGCTGACCGCGGCCGTGCTCAACATCACCGATAACTTCTTGCCCAAAAAGAACTACTTGCTCGTCGTGATCTCCGTACTGCTGATCCTGCTGGTGGTCACCGTCACGATCGAGAGCATCGTCGCCTGGTTTCGACTGCTGAGGAATCCGGGAACTCCTGAAACCGCTCCCGCGCCAGATGTGATCCCTCCTGTCAATGTTCCAGACTAATTCTGGCCGGCCTGTTACAGATACATGAGAAATCCATGCGTGGGTGCGATTCAACTTTGCTGAATCAGAGCACCCGAGGGAGGAGGTTTAACATATTGATTTGAAATATGTTAGAAATTCTTTATCGGTTATTCTCTGTTGTCTCTTGAGTGAGGATACACTTTCAAGGCTTACGCAAACAATCGTTCTGACTAAAATGCCTGTTTCTATTGGCGATTATCTCCTCCATCCTACCTCCTACCTGGTGTGATTCATTTCAACTAAAATGAATCACACCCTAATGGAATGCCCGCCTAAAGGCGGAAGATTAGTTAGCCCCAAAGCCATCATTAGAAGGTTCGGCTGTTCTTTTTGAGGCCCGGCCTTGACGGCGGTCGCCGAAAGACTTATGATGTGGCCGTTTTCCAGGCGGGGAGGTAAAACCGGCCGTACGAGCGGGCGCGGGTGCGCCTGCAAGGAAGACAACGGAGGGTCGGATGTGTACACTGAAGGCATCCCGCCCAGGTGTTGGGGCATGCGCCTCATGCCATTAACCATCCAAGACCAGGAGCAGCATGGCAACCATCCACCATCGAAACATGGCCACCACCACTTGTGTCATCCTGCTGGGCCTGTCCACCCTGACCGGGTCGGCGGCCGATTACCACGTCGATTCCGAAGGAGGGGATGATCGCAACCCCGGAACCGCAGCCGGCGCCGCATGGAAGTCGCTGGGCCGGGTCAACGATGCAGAACTGAAAGGCGGCGACCGGGTGCTTTTCAAGAAGGGCAGCGCCTGGCGCGGCACCCTGCGTCTGAGAAGCGGAACAGCGGAGGCGCCCATCATCTACATGTCCTATGGTGAAGCCACAGCGCAGCCGACGCTCCGCCAGTCGGTCAGCCTGTCCGCTCCAAAGGACTGGATCCCTGAGGGGAAGAACCTTTGGAAGACCAGACCGGACGCCATCGATCCGACCCCCCTGACGGAGTCGACCACCTTCGTCACCAAGCGATGGAGCCTCTACTGCGAAGGCGACGGCAAGGCGGAACTGGAGACCAAACCGGCAGCCGACAGAGGGATCCACTACCGGCTCACCTGCCTGAAAGCAGGCAGGGCGATCAACCAGATCCAGTTCTCCAACAGTCCTCTTTCCCTTCAGGAAGGCACATTGGTCACGTATACCTTCCGCGCCCGGACATCGAAGCCATTCTCGACCAAAAACATCCGCCTGATGCAGTCGCAAAGCCCCTGGGCTAGCTACGGCACCGTCGTCCTCAAGGGCTCGAACGATACGACGCTGTCGTTCGGTACCGAGTGGCAGGATTACAGCCTGGAATTCCGGCCCTCAAAGACCGCCAACGACGGGCGCGTCACGTTTTTCTTCGGCACGGACATCCCGGAAGGCGGCGTGTTCGAATTCATCCCAATGGGCGCAAGCATAAACCGAGTGGATTCCCTCGGCTTGGATGCGGATGTCGGCAACCTGATTCTGGCCGATGCGGCGGGCAGGGAGTCGGTCGGCTGGAAACGCTGGAGTCTCGCAGAATTGAAGCGCCCTGGTGATTTCTATTCCGATCCATGCACCCCCGCCCCGGGACCCAGGACGATCACCCTGTATTCGGAACGGAATCCCGCGGAGCAGCATGGCTCGATTGAGGCGGCCATCCGCCACAACATCATCGAGGCGAGCGGACAATCCTGGTTTATCGTTGATGGCATCACCTGTGCCAACACCGCTGCCCACGGCTTGGCTGGAGCCGGCATCTGCAATGCGGTGATCCGCAATTGCCGGTTCGTCTGGATAGGTGGCGGACACCTGTACAGCCGCCCGAACCCGACCCGGTACGGCAACGGAATCGAGTTCTGGTGCGCCAGCGAGAACAACCTGGTCGAAGGCTGCTATTTCGCCCACGTCTATGACACCGCCATGACCAACCAGGGACCGGAACCCTGCACGGTGCGTAACATGCGCTGGCGGAACAACCGGGTCGAGTTCTGTGAACAGGCTTACGAAATCTGGTTTTCCCACAAGGACTCGGTCATCGAAGGATTGGTCTACGAAGGAAACAAGAGCTATGACTGCGGATTCGGCTGGGCCCATGAACAACGGCCCAACAAGAACGGCACGCATCTGCTGGCCTACAATCTGGCCGGAAAGCGGTTGGACATCACCTACCGCAA
>CAJBSZ010000360.1 GCA_903958395.1 uncultured bacterium
ACACGCCACATGAAACCCGGCAAAAACCGCCAGACCCCCACCCCGCGGAATGATTCCCTTGTGGATCCGCCGCTCGTCCGGCTTGTCCACCATGCCGATTCTTTTGGCAAAGGCCATGACAACCGGCACCAGAAGGTAAGAGAAGAGAAACCCCAGAAGAGGAATAAAGAAATATTTGGCGTAGTTTTGGGGGATTGTGATCATAAGGATGTGCTCAATCAGCAGTCCACTGCCCAATTTTACGAAGAGGTTTCATGGGAACAGTCCATGGGAATGGACAGAGACCGTTGACCCGCCACGCCTTCCAATCGTTGAGATGGGCTTTAAGGCGATTGCTTAACGAGCGCGTGCTAACGCCGCCAATCCGCATTTTGACGAGGACTTCCGGGATATAGGCACAACGAAGCCGGTGTTTGTTTAAAAGGCGAAGCATTAACTCGTAGTCGGCCGAGGTGCCTAAGTCCAAGCGGAACAAGCCCAGTGTTTCGAGAATATGCCGCCGCACAAACAGGGTTGGATGAGGAGGCATCCACCCCCAGAGCCAGGGATTTGAAACGAGGGCACGTGGGGACCAAGGCGCCGAGGTTGCCCGGGACCATTTCTCACCCTGGGTTCCAGCGTGCCAAGTGCGGATAACCCGTTCACTTGGCGCCGGTAAAAGGGATTTGTCTGCCGTGAGGAAGGGCCCCGAGTCAGCGTGGACGTAGACGATATCGCCATAGCAGGCGTCAATACGGGTATCGGACATCACCTCCGTGACTCGCGCCAGTACCCTCTCGTCTGCGTAATAGTCGTCGGCGTTCAATGTGCCGATGATGTCTCCGGAGGCCAACCGTATCCCCTTGTTCATGGCGTCGTAGATCCCCTGATCTGGTTCGGAGACGAACCGCACGGCCGGTTCTTTGACGACGGTCTTTCTCAGCCAGTCGGCTGTCCCATCAGTGGACACCCCGTCGATGAACACCTGTTCAGCGGGAATGGACTGACTCTTGACGGATTGCCGGCAACACTCGATTGTCGAGAGATTGTTGAAGCAGGCAGTGATGATCGAGATACTCATAGATGGCTCATCTGCGTGGCGGTGAATGAACGGCCTTATCTGGTGATGGTTCGTTCACGGAGGAAAGCGGCAGGGTTACCTTGGTAGATGGCATAAGGCGCCAGGTTTCGGGTAACGACGGAGCCGGCGGTCACAACCACATGGCTTCCAATTTCAACGCCAGGTCCAACCCAAGCCCCGGCGGCAATCCACGCACCGTTTCGGACCACGATAGGCTTGGTTATCAGGTTAAATGATTGCGACTTGTAGTCGTGGGAACCGGTACAAAGAAAGCTGCGCTGTGACACACACACATTGTCCTCAATGATGATCGGAGCCAGATTGTGCAACCATGACTCCTCTCCCAACCAGGAATGGTCCCCAATGGAGAGCTTCCAGGGAAAGGTTATCTTCGCGCGCGGCTTGACGATGACACCGCGACCAACTTTGGCCCCGAACCACCTCAACACCAAGCGCTTAAGTGCATAGCATCCGAAGGGATTCGCCTCAAACAGGAGGCCGCGCACGATCAGCCAGAGGGCTTCAAGGAGAGGGCTGCGTCCACGGTCGAAAGAGGCAGACGTGTAACTGGATAGATCTACGGTCATTGGATCAGGGAAGACGATGAAACGTCACGCCAGAGAGAAACACATTGCTCGAAGACTTTGTCCATGGCGTAGGTCTGACGTGCCTTGTGGCCAGCTCGTGTGCCCATCGCCGCACGTACGTCAGCGTTCGAAAAGATGCTATGCATGGCGGCTTGGAGCGCATCGGCATCCTTTGGCGGGATGAGCATCCCGCAGCCGTCGCTGAGCATTTCCGGAATTGCCCCAACCCGGGTGGCGATGATGGGCTTGCCCATGGCCATGGCTTCGACGACCACGTTAGGGAAGCCCTCTGTATGACTGGGCAATACGAATGCCTCAGCTGAAGCCAGAAGCCGCATGGCTTCGGCATGGGGTTGTGCTGGCAAGAACTCAAGATGACGGGGATGGAAACGCTCCAGTAACTCCTGACGGTATTTCTCCGAGCCAGATCCAACCACAAGGCATCGCCACCCCATTTCCGGCAAGCGCACCCATGCCTGCAGCAATTCTGACATACCCTTGGCAGGGATGACCCATCCCAGATAGATGAGCGTACGCATAGGCGACGGTGACTGAGGGGGTGGCAGTTCTTTGAAATCGACACCATTGGGGATCCTGATAATCCGGGCTTTCGGAAACAGGCGCCCTATTGTCTCTGCCGTAGAGGGGTCAATGGCGATCACTGTGTGTGCCAGGCCAATGGCGCGGGCGAGCATGCGCCATTCGCCCGTATTGGCTGACGCAATCTCTGGGATACGCCCGAAACGGATATGGTAGACAGTTGGAATTCCCAGTCGTCGTGCCGTTGCCAAAATGGTGAGATCCCGAACCACTGAGAGTTGGCCGGACGTGGTGAGATGGATGATGTCAGGGCGAACTCTGAGAACGCGGCAAAACCGGGCATAGTCACGGATCAACTGAATTCCACCGCCCAAGGCACGCTTCCACAATGATAGATCGTCGATGGCTCGCCAGCGCGGCGCTGTATCGACAATGTGGAGTCCCACATCGGTCCGGTCTTGGGCGTACTGGCGCATCAAGCCGGTCCAAGTGGCAATGCCGCCAAAGGGAGGGGGGAGGGGCGCAACCAGACATATCCGTAAAGGAGGCTTGCTCATGACGGTTTCATGACAGGACTCCTGCATGCTTGAGAAACTCCTGCAGGTCAGGAACCTTTACGCGGTAGTCAAAATTCTCCGCAGCCCGGCGACATGCGGCTGCTCTCATCTTCTGATAGTGCTGCGGGTTGAGTGCAGCCATGCGTGAGAGTGCATTGGCGAAACAGACTGGATCAGCGCTTTCAATGAGCATCCCGGCTTGGTTGTCATCAAAGTGCTCTGCCAGGTCTGAAACCCGGTTTGCGATAATTGGCACTCCGAGAGCCAGGCTTTCGGGAAGTTTTGAGGGGAAACAGGCATGAGCCTGCCGTGAATCGGGTTTCAAAATGACGCTGAAGTCACAAGCTTTGATGGCCGACAACACATCGTGATGCTGAGGTAGGTATCCGGAAAAAAACACCTGATCGCGCAATCGATCAAGGACGGCGGCCTTATTGCCCATCTGCCGCTTAACCGCTTCACGAGATGTCCCGATCACCAGTAGTCGGAAGCGACGATCATTGCACAGTTCGAGTCCGAGTATGGCATTGGCGAGGAGATCCTTCCTTCCCGCTGCCCCGGCATAGACGAGCGTCCGCGCATCACGGTCATAGGGAATTGGCAGGTTCGGTGTCAGGCGCCATTTTGGGTCTTCCGTGTCGAGCAAAGGGGGCAGGCGCACAACGTTTCGTTTCGTGCCCTCAAAGAATTCCGCCAACAGGCGTGAGATAACGATGAAATTACCCAACTCCTTTCGCATGTAAAACATGCGCCGGTTGACGTCGAGACGGTCAAAGAGCATGGACCAAGGCAGATGTGTTGGGTCATACCACTCAACGACGTTCGCGATCAGCGGGATACGGTTGGCTGCACAATAGCGCTGAATTCGGGACAGTGCGATGGAATGCATCTGATAGGTAAAGACGGCGGCGACCGTGCGCGGATCAAATCGTTTGATTCTTTGAAGGGTGGTGTTGCCCGTAACAGGCCCCATAAGATAACGCCGCAAACGCTGACCCGACGTGTGTGCTGGCAGCGGGTCAGAAACATACTGGAATTCGCGAGTCTCGGGTGTGTCTTTGACAGTACCTTCAGGTTCGGCACCCAGGTAGACCGCCTCGAATCCAAGCTTTCGGAGGGCTTTGCCGACCCCCTGAACGTAGTGCGCGCCGGGATTGCCGTCAAGGAAGCGAAATACGCCGCAGTAGAGGATGGTTGTTTTGATCATGGGTTGTTATTCACTTCATGACTCGCGATCTGACGGAGAACTCTCGCGGGAATTCCGCCAGCAACGACATCAGCGGGAATGCTCTTCGTCACAACGGAGCCTGCCGCAATGATAGAGTTGTCGCCAATCACAACTCCTTTCAACACCATCGAATTCATGCCGATCCATACATTTCGCCCGATGACGACAGGGCTTGTCGGTCCCGCAGTATTTCGCTTATTGGGGTCCGGATGATGCCAATCCGTGTCCATGATCACAGCATTGGCACCCAGCAGACAATCATCGCCGATGCGGATCGACTTTGCCGCAACAATCACGTTCCCGGATAGCCCACACCGTTCGCCGATCTCGATGGAGGCCTCAGGGTACAGTGTAGTAAGCATGCAAGCTCGATATACGCCGGCGAAACTGGATCGTGGCCCTGATCGGAAACGACAGGCGGAGCCGATCCGCATTCTTGATCCTGGGCGGAGATAGAAACGCGGCAATCCATAGAAGATGCACCGGCGCCCCACCGAGATGCCCCAGGCCCATGCTGATAGTCGTGCCAGCACGGAACTCCCTGCTCGATCAGCCCATTGCAGAAGGGAGGTCACTGTGGCGCATATGGTGGCACGTGTGATCATGTTATCATTCAGCTGATCGGAATATTTGACGGCACCTATCGCGCCTGCGGACCTGTTTCGGTTGCAGGGCGCCAGATCGAACCGCATTCAACACCGGAACTCTATCGATCACAGCTTTTCAGACAGCAGCGGAGTGACTGCTCGAAAATAACCCCAATATCCGCCGTGGGAGGAATCTCTATCCATTTGAGGTGCGCGGGACCTTTTGCCCGCCGCACTGTCAGTGCCCCAAGGTGCTCAGTCCCATAGATCGGGTGGTGAAGAAGAACAGAGGCAAGGGCTGCGGCAAACCGCAGCCGTGATCCATGTCCTCGCTGCAATACGGCAATCGTAAACCGCAATCGGAACAACCGGAATCGGTCACTCATGTTCAGTTGGTAATATCGAGCCAAAGCCGCGGGCCAAAGCCGCAAAGCACATTCCCTGAGCCGATGCTCGTTTGTCAGTTGACCCGTGCCGTGAACCATTCGGTATACAGCACCATAATGATCGGAAAATGCACCTTCACAACGCTCGCTGATTCGCATCCAGAGGTCCCCATCCTCGCCGTTGGAGTAAGACTCATCAAAAACGCCGACGGTATCGAAGACCTCCCTCCGAAACAGAAACGCGTTCGTGTGCACCACGTACGGCCCGGACACCACAGGATTCGCGATGTCGCGTTTCGTCAGGCGGGCCCGTGTCCAAGAGGCAAGGAATCGGTGCCCGTCCTGCTCCCTCATCTGCAAAACGCGCGAAAAGACAAACCCGAGGTCCGGCCTGCGTTCAAGTGCAGCGGCCATTGTATTCAGGTGGTCAGGGAGGTAGAAGTCGTCCGAGTCGAGGAAAGCCACATACGATTGCGTGGCCGCGGCAATACCCCGGTTTCGTGTTCCAGAAGCGCCTTGTGCCGTGCAACCCTCCGGCTTGCGAACCACCTTCACCCGGTCTCCAAAGGCGCTGGCAACGTCCAATGATCGATCCGTTGACCCGTCGTCCGACACAATGATCTCAAGTTGCCCCGCATACTTCTGGGCCAGAACACTGCGGATCGCCTCTCCAAGAAAAGGCTCACGGTTATAGACAGGAATAATAACGCTGATGCCGTTCATGCCCGTTTTGCCCCATGCACTTGGGTCCCGATCAGGGGTGCGAGAGGAACATCTTTCTCTATCGCGAAGAAAGCCTCCCATAGCGCCATAACGTAGCCAAAATAGGAAGCGTAGAGAACGAGGTGGCTGGTCAGGGACATGATAAGGAACAAAGTGTAGGACGTGGCCATCGCGGGACCGTAATAGGATTGCTGTTTGAGGAGGTTAAATGTGTATCGCAACAATGAAAGATGAATAAAACAATAAAGGGCTAATGCCGGCAATCCGTAATCAAACACAATTTCAAGCCAATCATTGTGGGCGGATAAGAAGTCGGACTCCTGCAACGTGTTGAATTTCCTGACGGTGTTGTGCCCATGGCCCAGCATCCATTCATCGAACGTGCTGTTGCCAAGAAGCCTAAACACTTCATTGTAAATATCCAGCCGACCCGAGCCCCTGTCGTAAAAGGAGGATTCAATGCGCTTGGAAATAAAGCCGCCGACCTGAATGTCGACATAAGAATATAGCTGGAAAGAAAACCACGCTGCAAGGCCGATCCCAACCAACCAACGCCAAGTGAAAAGCCTTCTGGTTCGGATTTGTTCTGTCACGATATAGACGATTAGGGTCACAAGCAGTGCGAGGAGCGCTGTCCGTTTCATAGACCAGAACACGGCGACCACGATTAGTCCAGCACCCACATATCGCCACCATGCCCTAGGACAAAGCAGGATCCAAGGCAATAACAACAACAGATAATACACATCGTTGAGTTGGGCTGCGTATCGTGTGTAATCGGCATTCTGATACTTGAACACCATCAGAAACATCGAAGCGCATACCGCAAAAAGCAACAAATACACAATGTGGGTTATGCGGAAGAGGTTAGGACTCTGGCGATGGACGGCATAAGAAAACAGAAACAACAGGGGGCAATAAGCCACCTCCAGGAGGCTTAGAACAACTGTGGTGGCACCATAACTCACCAATCCCGCGCAGGTGCCTGCCACCCAGACCAGCCATAGGCCGATCAGAGCTACCAGCGGGGGGGCTTTGCGCAACCATTGCAGGTTCAGGGCCATATAGGCTATCATCGAAAGTTCCGAGACTGCTAATACCCGTCCGTATCCGTAAAGGTCGTCACCGCCAAGGGCCCCGCGGCTGGAAAACTTAACATACACAGACACAAATAAAAGCAGACAGGCAGTAAAGTAAAGCAGCCGATTCAGTAAAACGAGTATGGCGTCGTGATGCCTGGGCTGGAGATGGTCTCTTCTGTGTCTGGGCAAAGTCATATCATTGGATGGTGTTGAGTAATGGCTTCCTGCAGAAACGAGATGGAGACGTCTCGTCCTTTTGCTAGGTTCTGCCTTGCGCATGAATAGTCAAGTGACAGGTTTGCGAGGGTGATGTCTTCCGGCCGCTGGGCCAGTCTGTTTTCAATCCCAAACCGTTTTAGGAGGCCGACGATGCGTTGGGCGCTTTGTTGAGTGACGATGTGCGCGAAGAAATCCTTTTCGAACAGGGTGGCAAACGCTGTCCCGTGAAAGGAGTCGGTGACCACATGCCGTGCATTTTCGAGCAACCATAGAAATTCTCGAGGCCCGGCATCATAAACAATCCTGTCGGCCTTAATGCCATTGCGAACATTAGCCGTAACCAGCACAATGGGCAGACCTGTTAAAGTTTTGAGTTTTGCGGCAAGAGCGCCTAGTGAGTGGCGCCCATTAAGTGCATAACAAAGAATATAGGCGGATGGGATTTTCTCGACGGGCCGTGAAATCGTCTTCCAGGCCCCTGCGCTGAGCAAAAAGACAGGATCAAGCAGAGTCCGAACGTGCTTTCCTGTCATTGCCTCAAGTATGAGCGCCCCTTCGTTCTCCCGTGCAGACAGGTGGTTGAAATCTTTGAGGTAACCTTCCATCCTGTTTTGTACTTCGGCAGGGATGTAGTCATTCCCGAAGCTAGGGGCAAATGCGATTTTGCGAGTTGTCCCGGATGGAAAAGGTGCTAGGCAATAGGCCAACAGCTCCTTTTCTGGAAGGATGCGATAGTTAAAGACTTGGTCGCTACCGGTAATGGTGACGTCGAAAGTTGGGAAATCAGAGTTTAAATCGTCAAGGCACCGATAACGCTTTGTGGATGTAAAGCAATCCCTGAGAAAAAGCTCAAACCTTGATTGTCTGCGTTTCAGCGGCCTGTAATGTAACAGTGTGAACAAGAAGAGGCCGACACTCTTAGGGAATTGCATCCCGTGTCGGATCTTAGGCTGAATCCGATTGATTATTTCTTGCCGATTGGTAGTGAAATCAATCAAACGCGCGTCAAGGCGCAATGCGCTATTCAGGTAATGGTAAAGCGCATAAGTTTGTAAAATGGCGCCATAGTTGTGCGCCCAATGGAAAGTCATCATGCCAACACTCAGGGGGCGAGACTGTTTGGAATTCGGGTCTTGCATGATATAGCCTTATGGGCGTGATACCTGCGCTAGTTGTTTCACATAACGCTTGATGAAGCCGCCAGCCCGGCGCCAAAGAGGACGCGGCGGGGGGGCGAACAGATGATAGGTTTCACGGAATTGCGGAAACGGGAGCAAGGCAAGATCCTTGTAGAACGTGTTGCGTTCAGGCGGGCGAGGGGCCGGTCGTGCGAGCATGGGGTTGCCGGCAACGGCACTGGCGAGATCGGCGGCGCCGAGGAAAAGGGCGGGACGGCAAGTTTCGATCCATGTTTTGCCAGAGTCGTTGTTGACGAGGATGAGAGATGTCCCCTGATCGTCCCGGTCATAATCGGGATATTTCGTGGCGACCCTCCAGAAATCAGCGAGGGTTATGTCTCCGGAACGAATGGGCGAGGTAAATTTGCAGGTGTAGCATGAGGGGCGCAGGGAATAGTCGCGCAGGAAGGAGCAGAGGTAGGCATTGTCGTACATGTCGTCGTCTCGTATGGATCCGTCATCAAAAGTCAATCGCACCTTGAAAGTCTTCCACCCTTTTGCCTTCTCGCGGAACCGCAACGACTTCACCTTTTTGGGCTCCTGGCTTAGGTATGTCGCCAGCCATTTCGGGGAGGGGACGCCGTGGCAAATAAAGTCGCAGGTTAACAAATTGGAATAGGGTCTTCTCAGAAACAGGCGCAGGCCGGTGACCTGGCAGGGGGTGCCTGAAAAAAGAAGAGGGCGGCCCTCATTCAGAAGACTTTTGATCTTTTGATAGAGCTTCGGGGAGATGTGGCTTTGCACATATTTGCTGCCGCGAAGTTTGGCAAGCCCCTCCTGGTTTTCAGCCGTAATATGGTTAACGGTGGTACATGCGTCATCAAATGCCGCCCCAACGACGACACCCCCCCGGTCAAGAATATTTTCTGCCAGCGCGGTGAACACACCGCCGGAAGAACTCTGGCGGCGGATGTCAGGCTCAAGATGCCAGGCGGCATAAACTTGGGGGTATGGGCTGGGAGGGCAGAGACTGGTCGAAGTATTTGCAGCGACAGGGTTCAGCCGGGGACACGCCATGCGGCACAGTCCGCAATCGTTACAACCTCGGGGATTTACCTCCGCATAGGCGAAGCCTTCCTGATCCGGCGTCATGCGTATGCAGTCGCGCGGGCAGGTGGCTTCGCAAGCAGCGCAGCCGCAGCATTCCTGAGGGCGCGTGATGGAAATCCTGTTCATCGGTCTAATCGTCTAATTTTCATGAGAACGGCGTGAATGGAATGTGTAACGTAGTTACGTTCGGCGGGGGTGAGGCCGAATAGCCAGCCCAAACCGAGGGTTACAACAAGGCTAAGCAGAATGCTGAGCACCAGCCGAGGCAGGGATGCAGGGAGAAATAGATGCGGCAGGGCGGACAGTGCCGTTGCCGGAATGGCGATCAGCAGACAGCGACCAAATACTCCTGTGAGCCAACAACGGGGTGATAAGGCCAGTAAATGATAACCCCAATAAACCCTGCCTATGGCGCACCCGATGCTGGTCATAATAAAGGCACCAAGAGCCGCAACAGGGACGTTAAACAGTTTAAGAAGCAGGTAACCAAGCGGAAGCGTGCAGAGGAGAATGCCGCCCACAAAGAGCTGATAGGTTGCTATCCGACCTTGGGCGTTGACCGCTATCATGTGTCCGATCGTGATTTTATCTAGCAGAAAAGAGAGCAGGATTACTTGACAGAAGATCGCGGTGTAAGCAGGTGGAGTTTTAAGCCAAAGATTCAGGATATATTCCATTTCAACGAAAAGCGGGATGGTAAAGAGCAGCGCAAGGAGTGTTGCAAATTTAGAGGCACGAAGGGTTAGATCCAGCATGCGTTGCCGGTCGTTACGACCAGCAATGGCGGTAATCTCCGGAGACAATGCGCCAGTCATGGCTTGCGCGAATATTCCGGTTTGGGTCGCGACTTGATTGGCAATTCCATACGCGGCATTGACTTTTGGGCCATGGAATAGATTTAGAAGGATGGCGGTGCCCTGATTGCGAAGAATGCCACCCAAACAGCCGATCAAAGACCAGGATGCAAATACGAAAAGCTCTTGGATATGCTCGCGGCTGAACCAGAACTTGCGGACGATTCGACACTCCGGAAATATTATGGTTGCTCGAATAATTTGGGAAAGGGTAATCGCAACGGTGATCCCAACCATTCCCATTGTGTAGACTAGGAGTCGGTCAGCGTTGGCGTATGAAAGGCTAAATGCGAGGGAAAAAGCCAGCAGAGCCTGAAGTGTCCCCCAGAAAGCAGTTTCCGCGATCTTCTGCTTGGCTGTGAACATGGCAATATACGGCACAGCAAACATCGCGACAAAAGTGGCGATCAATGAGAAGCGGAAGACTAAAACGCAAGCATTGACCCGATCAACGGGAATGGCGAGGAAATGAAGAATGCAATATTCACCTATGGGCCAGCCAATCAATACAAGGATTCCAGGCAGAATTGTGTGAATCACTATAGCGGTATTGAACCATTGATTAACTTCAAGCATATCGCCTTTTCCAATGGCGAATGCCAAATAACGCCCAACACTTCCTCCGAGGACTCCGTTAAGAATCGCAACAAAGGCAATGAGCGTCCCAACAAGGGTAAATAGACCGAAATCTGTATGGCCCAAAGCATTGAGAATCCATCGACTGCTGAAAAGAGCGAGTCCCGCCGCAAAGACGGAGCGGACAAAGGTGGCCATGGTATTAAGAAAGAGGCGCCGAGATGAGGTCATAATATAGCGTCCCGCAGGATGCAGGCTGAAGGTTGTTAGGCTATAGACTGTTAGGAAATCCGCGGATATGAAGCTGTTCAGGCGTCAATTCACTTTCGATATGTGGACTCCGTCTTTATGCCATTTCACCCCATAGCCTCCAGCCTAAAATGCTACAGCCTTGGCGTCCCTGTGGGACGCCAGTGAATTTGTTTCGGGCAAGATGACAATTAGTTAGCCTGTCTTGTAAGCTTTGTACCACTCAACAAATTTCGGTATTCCAACGCTGATTGGGGTGGTGGGCTGGTAGCCGCACTTCGTTTGGATCTGCGTAATGTCCGCGTAGGTCGCAGGTACATCCCCAGGTTGGAGTGGGAGGAATTCCATCTTGGGCGTGACGCCCAGGGCTTGCCCTAGAATGCCGATCATATCGAGCAGGTTCTCTGAACGGTGGTTGCCAATATTGAAGACCTCATAAGGATCCAGCTTATCTGAAAATAACGAGCCGACAATGCCCTGGATGATGTCTTCTACAAAGGTGAAATCTCTTTGCATTCTCCCGTTGTTGAAAACTGGAATGGATTTGCCCTGCATCATGGCCTCGGTGAACAACCACATGGCCATGTCGGGGCGGCCCCAGGGGCCGTAGACTGTAAAAAACCTTAACCCAACGGTTTGCAGGCCGTAAAGATGGGTATACGTATGGGCCATCAATTCATTGGCCTTCTTGGTGGCTGCGTACAGGCTGACGGGATGGTCCACTGGATCGCTCTCGCTGAAGGGCAATTTGGTGTTTCCTCCATAGACACTGGAACTGGATGCATACACCAGCCGAGGTACTTTGGCGTGGCGGCAGGCTTCCAGAATGCTTAAATATCCTTCTAGGTTGGCTTTTTGATAGACGAACGGATGAGTCAGAGAATACCGCACGCCCGCTTGAGCTGCCAGATGACACACCCTATCGAATTTATTCTGCAGGAACAGGGCTGTCAGACGTTCGTGATCGCACAAGTCGGCTTCCACGCCCGTATAGCCTACGCGTTTCTCCAGAATTGCGTGGCGGTCGCGTTTGAGCTGTACCGTGTAGTAGTCGTTAAAGTTATCAAGCCCGACAAGTGTGTGGCCAAGGTCGAGCAACTTGTTGGCTAGGTGAAAGCCGATAAAGCCTGCGGTGCCGGTGACAAGAATGTTCATTTCACAGCCTCCCATCTACCAGGCCATTGGGTAGCATCGCCTTGATGTCGAAAATGACCAAAGTTTTCTTGGTGAACTTTGTGAAATCAATATCTCGAAACTTGTCGTGCGACACGGCCAGAACAATCGCATCCATAGCCGCTTCTGAATCTCTGTCCGGGCGGGGGCTCACAGTAAGACCATACTCATGCTGGACCTCCACGGCGTCAGCCCAGGGGTCGTGAACAATGACGTTACATCCATAATCTTTCAGCTCCTGGATGACCCCAATGACTTTGGAGTTACGGATGTCCGGACAGTTCTCCTTGAAGGTGATGCCCAACACGAGGACTTTGGCGCCCTGAACCTTGTGGCCTTTTTGGATCATCAATTTGACGACCCGGCTGGCTACGTGCGAGGGCATATTATCGTTGAGTCGTCGTCCTGCCAGAATGATCTCGGGATGATAGCCAAGCGATTCCGCCTTATGAGTCAGGTAATAGGGATCGACACCTATACAATGCCCACCGACCAGCCCAGGCCGGAAGGGCAGAAAGTTCCACTTGGTTCCGGCAGCCTCCAATACATCCAGGGTATCAATCCCCATGCGCTCGAAAATCAAGGATAACTCGTTGACGAAGGCGATATTGATGTCGCGCTGGGAGTTTTCAATGACCTTGGCAGCCTCGGCCACCTTGATGCTGGGCGCCAGATGCGTTCCGGCGGTGATGATACACCGGTAGAGTTTATCAACGGCCTTCGCCACGTCCGGGGTTGATCCGGAGGTGATTTTCTTAATCTTGGTAACGGTGTGGACCTTGTCTCCGGGATTGATTCGCTCGGGGCTGTAGCCGCAGAAGAAGTCCTTGTTGAACTTGAGGCCGCTATACTGCTCAAGTACTGGTACGCAATCCTCCTCCGTGCATCCGGGATATACAGTGCTTTCGTATATAACAACAGCACCAGGCTTAAGGGCCTTGCCAACGGTCTCACTGGCCTTGATGAGCGGAGTAAGATCCGGCCGGTTGTAGGCATCAATCGGAGTCGGAACCGTAACAATGAAATAATCGCTTTGCCGGATGTCGTCAATGTTGCTGGAGAAAGCAAGATGGCTGGAATCCTTGAGATCGGCAGCACTAACCTCAAGGGTGCGGTCATGGCCAGCGCGGAGTTCGTCCAACCGTTTGGCGTTGATGTCGAAACCGACAACGGAAAACTTCTTACCGAATTCGACGGCCAAGGGAAGCCCGACATAGCCGAGCCCTATTATGGTTATTTGGGGTTTGTTCATAAATTCTTGAACAAGAGTGTTAGGACTACATCTCAACCGTTCTCTAAAAGGAGAATCGGTTTGACTGATTGATGTCAGCTTCTCGTAATCTGTACCCCGGTTTGAGAGATGCTAATGTCCACAAAACGGGCTCTTGTATTTACTGGGTAATCCTTCAATTGTCTACGTATGGCGTGGGCGGCATCAAGGTCTTTAGCTAACATCAACATATAACCACCACCGCCGGCGCCCAAAAGTTTTGCCGACGCCAGTTCCCCTTGAATCGTCCCCAGCAGCTCCCGGATGGCAGGCGGATTGGTTGCTGGATCCAGGCGCTGGTTCAGCTCCCAGCTCCTCCCGATGCCGGTAGCGAAGGCAGCCCAGTCCTGACGTTGAATCGCGTCATTGATGAAGACGGCATTGCGTTTGACCTGATCGAGGCTCTCCAGGGTAGCCTCATGCCCGGTGAACATATGGCGGACAATCTCCCCGAGAATGTTATGTGCAACACGGGTGATGCCGGTGTAGTAAAGCATCAGCATGCCGTTGGCATAGTCGCCTGAGAAGAGTCGCTCGGGAAGCCACCGAACCACGGGATTCTGCTCCAGACCGGGCGCGGTTTCGATCATCTTGACCCCGTGCTCAAGACCCCCGATTTGATCCTGCCAACCTCCACCACTGGTCAGGAGTTGCTCGAGGGCAAGGGTGCGGCGGAAAACATCCTCATAGGTCCAACCAAGACCGCAAAAATCGGAAAGGGTACTCAACAACGTGGAGGCAAGAATACTACTGGTTCCAAGTCCTGACCCCTTGGGCACCGCCGCAAGAAGGCTGATTTCAAGTCCCCCGCCCATGGCGCGGAGCTGTTCCTCCAGTGATCCATAGACCGCGCCGTTGAAGCGGGGATGGAATCCCGCGAGGGCAAAGGCGGCCCGGGCAATGGAAAACCCGCTTCCGAGTTTCATGAAATTAGCGACATCGTCATAACTCGTCAGCCGCTCCCCCACCCCAAGGTCAATGGAGCGCATCACCAGCTCGTGGCTCTCGATCGGCCGTGCAAATACCTGGATGGGAGGCTGCCCGTTGAGGTTGACTGCCAGATTGACAACCCGGCCCCCATGCTCAATGCAGTAGGGCGGCGTATCAGTCCAGCCTCCAGCCAAATCCAGCCGCACAGGGGAACGACCCCAGATGATCTGGTCCTCAAGGACACAGCGACGGGGAACGACCGGAGCCGCCTCAAGCGGGGCCACAATCGCCTGCCGGAGCTGGGCGAACGACTCGGCTTCCTGATTGGATACTAGTGGTTCATTTTTCATGGTTTCAGTTGATGCAGAGGCGCCTGAACTGCGCAGGGCAGGCCAGAGAAGAAAATAGTTATGAGCAGAAGCCCGCAAAGCCGCGAAGAGGAGAATCGTTTTGTCTGCGGCGCAAGCGCCAGGGATTTGGTTTCAATATTTCACGCTGGTAGGGCGTACTCGCAGCACCAGCCTTCGCGATTTTTGCGACTTTTGTTCATTCTCTTAATCTTGTCTCCGGTGGCGGCCACCTTGAAGAACTTTCCGTTCTCTTTCAGCCTGACCCTCCGCCACACGCTGCGATCAAGCGGCGGATCTCCTTCTCCCTCGCCTCCACCCGTTCACACAGGCGGAACTGGACCGCCGCCCGGTCCAGATTGTGGCGGTCATGGCGGGTCTTGAAGTAGACGTTCCCGGCCAGATGATCCTGTAGGAACCTCAACCCCAGTTCAAAGGTGATCACAAGGATGGAATCATAGAGA
>CAJBSZ010000361.1 GCA_903958395.1 uncultured bacterium
ATTGAACCAGATTGACCGGAATAGACATGAGGGAAAGGTATCGTGTCAGGCAGAGCGGGGAAAGAAGAAATCCTTACCACGGAGGAAGCGGAGATCCTTCTCCGTTTCCTCCGTGGTAAATCTTTTTTTTTACGCTATAGTAGGCCTCTTTATGAAATATCGCGTGAAACATCTGATGGAGTATGCGGGGCTGAGGGCGGTTGCCGGGGTGGTGACGATTCTGCCGTACCGGGCGGCGTTGGCCGTGGGGTATGGGGTGGCCTGGCTTGCGTTTAATATCGGGCGGTTTCGCCGCACGGAGGCGGAGCGGCGCATTCGCGAGGTATTTGGCGACCGGTTTGATGCCTGCGGGGTGCGGCGTATTGCCTGGCTGTCGCTCCGGAACCTGATGTTCACGGCGGTGGACATCATGAGGACGCCCGCCATCACGCTCGAGACGCTGACCCGGATTGCGGATTATGGCGAGATTCAGCGGGTGGCCGAGGCACATGGGGCAACGGGGCGCGGTGCGATCTTTGCCATTCCCCACATGGGCGCGTGGGAGTTGCCCGGCCGCGCCATGATTCTCCGGGGAACCCCGTTTTTTTCGGTGGCAGGCAAGCAGCGCAATCCGCTTTTCGACCACTATCTTAATTCCACCCGTGCCCGATCGGGCATGCCGATCCTGATGCGCGGTGCCTCGACCCTGAAACAGATCATCAACCGGCTGAAGCAGGGCGAGATGCTGGCGTTGCTTCCCGATGTGCGGATGCGGACCGAGGCGGTAAAGGTTCATTTTCTGGGGAAGGAAGCCAACATTGGCGGGGGAATGGCGATGTTCGCCCGGCATGCCGGAGTGCCGATTTTTCCGGTCATTGTTACACGCGTGGGGTGGACCCGGCATGTGGGGCGGATTTACGCGCCGGTCGAGTCCGATCCCGCCGCCGATAAACATGCCGATATCCAGCGGATGAGCCAGGCCGTGATGGATGTCATTTCGGATGCCATCCTGGCCGAACCCGGGCAATGGTTCTGGTACAACAAACGCTGGGTCCTTGAACCTGTTGAGGGAAAATGATGAAGTATGAATGATGAAGTATGAAACGATTTTTCAGGACGAAATCCCATGAGCAGATCATGGAGGATGTCGAGAAGGCGGAGCATCAGATGCATCGGGTGCTGGGGCCCTGGCATCTGACCCTGCTTGGAATCGGTGGGGTTATCGGCGCCGGGATCTTTGTGCTCACCGGGCAGGCGGCCGCCAACTACGCCGGGCCGGCCATTGCCTTATCCTTCCTTTTTTCCGGGCTCGCCTGTGCCTTTGCGGGCCTGTGCTACAGCGAGTTCGCCTCGATGATTCCCGCCGCGGGCAGCGCCTACACCTATTCCTACGCCACGCTGGGCGAGGTGTTTGCCTGGATCATTGGCTGGGATTTGATTCTTGAGTACCTTTTCGGAGCCTCCACGGTGGCGGTCGGCTGGTCAGGCTATGTTGTGAGTTTTTTAAAGGACTGCGGTGTCACGCTGCCTCCGGCGCTGGTCAATGCTCCGTTTTCATACACGCCCCAGGCCGGGCTTCATCTTACGGGAGCCTGGTTCAATCTGCCCGCCGTGCTGATCGTCGCGGTGGTGACCGGACTGCTGGTGCTGGGAATCCGGGAATCGGCGAACTTCAACAATGGGATCGTCATCGTCAAGGTTACGGTCATCCTGCTCTTCATTTTTCTCGGCATGCGCTACATCAAGCTCGAAAATCTTACGCCGTTCATTCCCGCGAACACAGGGATATTCGGGGAGTACGGGTGGAGCGGAATGATGCGCGGTGCGGCGGTGGTGTTCTTTGCCTATATCGGGTTCGACGCCGTTTCCACGGCGGCGCAGGAAGCGCGACGACCCCAGCGCGACGTGCCCATCGGCATTCTGGTCTCGCTGGCGGTCTGTGCGGTTCTCTATGTGGCGGTGGCGGTGGTGCTGACGGGACTCGTGCCCTACAAGCAGTTGAACGTCCCGCATCCGATGGCGGTGGGGATCGATGCGGCGGGCCCGGCGCTGGCGTGGCTCAGGCCGCTGGTCAAGATGGGTGCCATTGCCGGACTCAGCTCGGTGATCCTGGTGCTGATGCTGGGACAATCCCGGATTTTCTACTCGATGTCGCGCGACGGTCTGTTGCCGGCGAAATTCGGCGCCATTCATTCCCGGTTCAAGACGCCGTGGTTGGCGACGACGATTACGGGCGTGGTGTCGCTGCTCATGGCGGCGATCTTCCCCATTGGGTTCCTGGGCGAGCTGGTCTCCATCGGGGCGTTGCTGGCGTTTGTGATGGTGTGTGCGGGGGTCTGGGTGATGCGGCGTATGAAGCCCGATGCACCGCGGCCGTTCCGAACCCCGTGGGTGCCCTTTGTTCCGCTGATGGGGATGCTTCTGGCCGGCGCCCAGATGGTGGCTCTTCCGTTTGACACCTGGCTGCGCCTCATTCTCTGGATGGCCCTCGGCCTCGGTATCTATTTCCTCTATGGCCACCGCCACAGCACGCTGAATAAGAAAGTATGAATGCTGAATGATGAAGTATGAATTGATTTTCGGGAGGCCATCAGGTTACCCTGCCGGACTTTTCAACAAGGAGATGTGATCATGGATGTGCAGACGTTGTTTGCGGAGCGGATTGGCGGAGCGAAGTTCGGCACCACGAACGAGATTTACAAGTTCGAGAAAATCAAGCGGGCCAAGGCAGCCGCCCGGGCGGCGCGGCCGGGCGTTGAATTACTCGACTTCGGGGTTGGCGAGCCTGACCAGATTGCTCCCAAGCCGATCCGCAAGGCCCTCAAGCTGGCTGTGGACGATCCTGCCAACCGCGGGTACGCCGACAACGGTATCCGTGAGTTCAAGGTTGCGGCCGCCGAATACATGGCCAAATTCTTCGGCGTCACAGACCTGAATCCTGATACCGAGATCTGCCACAGCATCGGCTCCAAGCCTGCTCTGGCGATGATGCCGTTGTGCTTCATCAATCCGGGTGATGTCGCCCTGGTGACTGTGCCTGGTTATCCTGTTCTTGCCACCCATACCCGGTATCTCGGCGGGGATGTGGTCAAGGTTCCCCTCACGCGCGAAAACAAGTTCTATCCCGATCTCGACGCCATTGATCCCGCCGTTCTCGCCCGGGCCAAGTTGTTCTACGTCAACTACCCCAACAATCCCACCGGTGCGGCGCCGACGGAGGAGTTGTTTGATAAGTTGATCGCGTTTGCGCAGAAACACAACATCCTGATCGTGCAGGATGCAGCCTATGCGACGCTCGTGTACGGCCAGCCGCTGTCCATCCTCAGCCGGCCGGGCGGCCGGGAGGTGGCCCTTGAATTGCACTCCATGAGCAAGAGTTACAACATGACCGGCTGGCGCCTGGGTTTTGTGGCTGGCGCGCCGCGCCTGGTGCAGGCGTATGCCGAGGTGAAGGACAATGTGGATTCCGGCCAGTTCAAGGCCATCCAGCTGGCGGCCTGCGCGGGCGTGGCCGACAAGGCGCTGGCGGACAAGATCAAGAAGCACTATGAGCGGCGGCTGAAGAAGCTGGTGAAGGTGCTCAAGACCGTCGGATTCAAGGCAAAGATGCCAGGCGGCACATTCTACCTGTATGTTCCCGCGCCGAAGGGGGCCGGAAGCGTGGTCTTTAACACAGCGGAAGACGCCTCGCAGTATCTGATCCGCGAGTGCTCGATTTCAACCGTGCCATGGGATGATGTGGGTCCCTTTCTGCGCTTCTCAGCGACCTTTGAGTCGAAGGACAAGCAGGACGACGACCGCGTCATCGCTGAACTCGAACAGCGCCTGCTGAAGGCCGCCCTGAAGTTTTAATTCCCATTTTCACCGCCCCGTTGACAGAAACGAAGGTTTTCAATATGGTGATGGCCGTTTTTTCGGGCGGGATAGCTCAGTGGTAGAGCAGCGGACTCATAAGCCGTTGGTCGTGGGTTCAACTCCCACTCCCGCCACCATTCGCCGCGTTCGCAGTAGCTCACTTGCTCACCTGTGGTGAGCTTGTCGAACGATGGCCGGCCACAAGGGTTATTATAGAATTTTGATTTTTCTGGCTACGGGGCGGGGTTTTATTGTAATTTTCCGGTTTTGCACAATTAAAGAAAGGAACATGTTATGTTTAAGAAAGTGATGATGGCGGTTGTGTGTGGTGGAGTGGCTGTGGCGTTTGGTGTGGGATGCAACAAGGCGGACAAGGCCGCAGTCAAGGATTCGGCAAAGCCCGAAGCCGGTAAGCCGATGGCCCAGGCTCCCGCAGTCCCTGCCGTTGATCCTGCCAGCGTCCTCGTTACGGTCGGCGATGAGAAGCTTACGGTCGGCGAAGCCGACAAGCAGATTATGGCCATGCTTGGCCCCCAGGCCGCCCAGATGCAGCCCGGCCAGATGGAAGCCATGATGGGGCGTTTCCGCCAGCAGGCCGCTGAACGTTTTGTTATTCGCTCCCTGCTCAACCAGGAGGCCGATAAGCGCAAGATCAAGGGAACCGACAAGGATGTGGACGAGGCCATTGCCATGATCAAGACCCGGTTGCCCAAGGATATGACCATCGAGGATGTCCTGAAGCGCGAGAACATGACGCTGGCTTCGCTTCGGTCAAATCTGGTTGGCGAGATCCGGATCAAGTTGCTTGTCGAATCCGAAGTCCCCACCAATTCCGTCGTGACGGATGAGGATGTGGCCAAGTTTTATGACGCGCAGAAGGAGCGCTTCGTTCAGCCCGAGACGGTTTCCGCGCGCCATATCCTGATCAAGGCCGAGGCGACGGATGCCGCCCCCGTGAAGGCGGAGAAGAAGGCCAAGATCGAGGGTTTGCGCAAGCAATTGGTCGAGGGTGCTGATTTCGAGAAGCTGGCGAAGGAGAATTCCGATTGTCCCAGCAAAGAGCGTGGTGGCGACCTGGGTTCCTTCCCCCGCGGCCAGATGGTCAAGGCGTTTGAGGATGCCGCCTTCAGCCAGGCGACGAACGCTGTCGGCCCGGTTATTGAAACCCAGTTCGGATTCCACATCATCCAGGTGACCGCCCATGAGACGGGCAAGACCACGCCGTTGGCGGAGGTCAAGGACAAGCTGATGGAGCACCTGAAACAGCAGAAGCAGATGGAATTGTTCGAGGCGTTCACGGCAAAGCTGAAGAAAGACGCCAAGATCACCTACTCCGACCTCGCGAAGCCCGCCCCCGAAATGTCCATGCCGATGATGCAGGGGGAATAAGACAGGGATGAAGGGTGAGTTATGAAGTATGAATTTCGATGCTCATAATTCACCCATTCTGAAAATTCGATCCACTCTGGTGCCTGTCCTGCTGGTGTGCGGGTGTTTGTTGCTTGCGTTTTGGCTGGTAATTGCAGAACGGAGTGCCCGGCCGGCGAAGGGTTATGCGCTCAGGGCCAGTGACATCGCGAATTTCCAGCCCGGGATTCCGGGCTGGGCGATACGGGCGAAATCGATTGATGCGGAAAACCCGACGGATCCGAACATCATGGGTTTGGAACTGGTCGGGGAGTCTGCTTCAGGCGGTCCTGTGCCGCGCTTCTTTATCCGCCTGGTCCATGGCTACAACATGCCCATGTGCATGAAGATCAAGTACTACACTGTCGAAAAAATCCAGGATCACGGGATCCGCGCTGTTTCAGACCCTAAACTTCAATCCGCATTTCGTTCTCTCTCCACATCAACCCAGCAACTTAATAACTTGGCAACGGTTCTCCCGCCGGAACTCCCCATTCAGCTCTGGCGGCTGACCTCCAGTGCGGGAACAGTTTCCCTGTGGGTGACCACCATGATTCGGGCCGGAGACTTCAGGACGACTCAGGAGGATATCTGTTCCATGGCCTTTCCGCGCGTGGAGACGCCAGATGACCCCGACTGGGTGCCGCGCGGGTTCAGGGCGGAGGATCTCAGGCATCCGCGCGAGGGGATTCAGCGGTGGTGGCGGGCGCGGTGGGATGGGTCGCGATGGGACTGGCTGACATTTTTGCGTCTACGCAAACCTGTTTATGGAAGCGAGGAGCTGCTATCCTATGTCACCCGCAGTGTCGCGCCTGATGTGACCCCCGCGAATGAAGCGGCGATTTTGCAGGATCTGTTGACCACCCATGCCGCTGTACTGAGCCAACTTCAGCAGTGGAGGAAGTAGGACTTCGTCGCTGGCCTTCGACCGTCCTTCACTATCAGCTTGCTTCGACGGGGGAGGGGAAGTAAAAATCAAGCTTCACATAAGAAGGGGGAACTCATTCCATGGATTTGAAGCGCAAAGCGAAATACGGGGTCGCGTTCCTGATGATGGTGATGGGGTTTGGAGCGGGGTCCGCCCTCTCCCAGGTCGCCCGGTTTGATTCCTATCAACTGGGCTCCATTCCGGAAAATGCCAATATCATGGTGGGTCCCTTCTACTCGGATCTGGCAATGTTCCAATCCGTGGGAATCCGCTATATCAAAAGCAGCGGGGCGGGAATGGATTATTTATACGGGAGTAGCGCGGGGTCGGGGTCGGGCGCGACGGGTCTGGGGATGACCCCGGTAAGTTCTTCTTCCAGTCGAAACCAGAAATATGGCCGGATTTTAAAGGATGGACTGGATTATCCGCTGATCTCCCAGTTGACGGCCCGGAATTACCTGATTCTGAGCAAATCGCTGAGCATGGAAGTGTCCTTTGCGCTGACCTATCGCTGTTTCCCGATGGGATCCGAGGAGAACACCTTTGATGTGGCGCCAGGAGTCTATGCCGAGATGGGATCATTCACGATCGGCGCCTCAAAGGATGCCTGGATGGGGAACTTCAATGGGCGGAATACGCAGGCGAGTGCCTATGGAAACAATCAGCAGTCCGGGTTTTCTGCAAATTTTTCAACGGATTTTGAATTGACCCCCTATGTCCGGGGGCGTCTCTATGACCAGCCGTCCTATCGCACGGATTATGTGGACTCACGGGGGTATACGGAAAACTTGAGCGGGCAGAGTTACCCTGTGTTCCAGAATTTGCTGGGTATGGATTTGGACTGGCAGCTGGCGCCGGACAAGAGCATGGGGTATACCTTCAACCGGATTGACACGCTTCCGCAGGACAACAATTATGACATCAGTCGGAGTGTGGTCTACCGCCAGATGCTGGAATACCGGCAACAAATCAACCCCCTGACCGCCGTGGGGGCCCGGGCAGATTATTACTGGCGCGACTATCTCCAGAAGCGAGGCAGTGAGTTTCAGCAGGACTATGTGGGGTTCATGAACTCGGATCTCACCGAAAACACCTCGGTTAATTTTTCACTGGGATACAGTATGGCCAGTTTGAGCGGGGCAGGGCTTTATGAAACGAACGGGGTTTCCAATGAGGTGATCGGGGGCTTCGGGCTGCAGACCCGGCTATCCGACTCCGCGAGCCATGGACTTTCCTATGCGCGGTCCCAGCGGGCCGGGTTTATGGCCGCGTTTGAGCTGGTGGATGCCATTCGCTACCAAATTCAGTGGGCGGATCCCGAATCCTGGGCGATCGGGTTTTCCTCGACCTATGAGAATGTGACCCCGAAGTTGGCTGCCACCAATCCGTATACGGACTGGATGAACCAGATTGCCGCGTCGCGGCCGCTGGCCAAGGACCTGATGTTGACCATGACCTCGGCGTATGTCATTCGCACGAACGGAAAATTTTTACCGGGACAGATCGGGGAGGGAAATCTCTACCTGAGCAATGATTATGACACCTGGGCCACTACGGTGGGGCTGATCGAGTCCCTGACGAAACGCCTGAAATTGTACACCTATGTTGAACATATGGAGCGAATCAGCAGCAATGCCCAGCTTGCCGGAACACGGAATACGGTCGGAATGACCTTGGGTTATTATTATGACTTCTGAGCACCCCAAAACCATGTCGGCCCGGCATCGGGCGGTATTTTTTTCAGCGGTGGTGCTGATGGCTTCCTGGGCCTGGGCTAATCTTCCCCGGTTGGCAGACGGGCAGAACGGAGTTCTGACTTTTTTCCTGGGGTCCTTGTTCGCGACCGCCCTGATTTTCAGATCCAAGCCCGAAGGCGAAGGACTCAAGCTGCCGGGGTGGGCGCTCGGAGGGATGGGGGCGGTGGGGATGGGGTTTTCCCTGGTTGGCCTGATTATTCCCGTGCACCAGTTTGAGTGGCTGGGAATCCTGATGGTGCTCTATGCGGCACTAGCCTGGGCGTTGCCCCGCCGTTATGGAAAGGATCTGATTTTCGCCCTGTGTCTGGTGTACTGGATTCATCCGTTGCCCAGTCAGCTTTTTGGTCCGCTCCAAATGGGAATACAATGGGTGTCCGTGAAGATGAGCGAGGGCTTGTTGCAGATCTTCAATGTGCGGGTCTGGGGGGATGGGTTTGTCCTGAGGACGGGGGCCCGGGTGTTCGGGGTTCCGGAAGCGTGCAGCGGGATGAAGACGGCGATTACGGTCATGTTTTGCGGGGTCGGCGTCGGCCTGTTGATGCGGCTCAAGTTCTGGCCGATGACCAGCCTTCTGGTGCTCGGCATGATTCAGGTCGTGGCGCTGAATGTCCTCCGGATTGCCGGGATTGTCTGGATCGGGATGGATAAACCAGCCGATTGGAATGAAAAGATCCTGCATGACACGATGGGTGTTTTTCTGCTCCTGGCGGTGGCGCTTATCCATCTGGATGCCATGCTGATCCGCCAATGGCTTCAAGCCCGGGAGCGGATCCGGAATTTGGAGGAGGTTAATGATTTGGTGGGGGAGGATGACGAGAAGATTCTCCGGTGGCCCACTATCTGGCGGATTATTTTTCAATGGTGGAAGCCGGTTATGCTTATTGTGGTGACGACGGTTCTGGTGCTGGCCGCCGGATATCGATTGCGGCCGCATCACCGGATGGAGATGATCCGGGGTGTGATGCAGGGCTTGATCGCGACCGGCGATTTCGAAAATGCCCAGCGCGCGGCTCAAGCGGCCCTGGCGATGGAACCGGACGATGATGAACTGATGGTGGATCTGGCCCGGATCAAGATGGGGCAGGGAAAACCGGAGGAGGGGCTGCGGATCATTCGTCGCAAGCCCAGCCAGGCGAGGAGCCTGACGGAGCGGGTATTGGAGGCCCGTGCCTTGCTGGAGTTGAAGCGGATCCAGGAGGTTGCGGGGGTGGTTGCCGCGTTTCCTGTGGAGTCGCGAAATCTGCCCGGCGTAGCCATGGTTCTGGCTGAATTCAATGCGTATCTGGATAAACCGGCTGAAGTCGGTCCGTATGCGGTCAAGGCGGCGCGCGGGGTGGGAACACAGGAGGCTATCCGGAATTTGTTTCCCTACATGGCGTCCCGGGATCTCTGGGACTCCATCCGCCTGTCTGATTTCGATTTACCGTATGCAACCCCGCTTCAGGGAGTGATTGCGGCGGAGGCCTGGTTGCGAATCAATAATACATCGGCAGCGGCCAATGTTTTGCGACGGGCCATGAAGGGGCGCGAAACCCATCCCATTTTCCTGAACTCCGTGATCCGCGTGACCCGGGAATGGGCGATCCCTGAGTGGGTGGGCCGTTTCGAGGCGCTTTTCCTGGCCAATATGAAGCAATTGAGACCTGTTGAATTAACCCTGGCGATGGATGGTGCCTTTGCCATTGGGCGGCCCGATCTCGGGTGGATTGCCTACCGGTGCCTGGAAACCCTGGCGCCGGACGATCCGATGTTGTTGATTGCCCCCGCAGAATATGGGCGAAAATGGTTTCTGTTTCAGCATGATGTGATCGGAATAGCGGGATCCAGCCAGGACCTGGTGGATATCAAACCTTTTCTCCAGTTTGCGGGCCGGACATCGCCCTGGAAAGAATTGTGGGCGGATATTCCGTTGGCAGACGAGTTGGGAGGAATTATCACCCGGGAGGGATACCAGCGACGACTGAAATTGTGTCTGGATGCCCTGGAGAAAATGGAATCCAGAAAGAAGCTGGATTTAAGGTTGCAATTATTATGGGGCCGGGTTCTGGGTGAATTGGGGCGTTGGGATGAGGCGCATGCCAAGTTGAGGGAATTCGAAGCGAAGGCGCCCCGTCAGCATCGCGATTTTCTTTTGGCGCATTCCGAGTTGTATAAGGCCCAGTCAAACTGGGAAGCCAATTTTGAAATCCTGAGTGAGTTTGTCCGGGTGGAGTCACATCCCCCGCTGGTCGTCTGGCTGGATCTGGCAAATGCGGCGATGGCGCTGGATTTGGGCGCCTATGCCATGGGGTGCATGGAAGAGGCCCGCCGGGATTACCCGGAATCCGAGGAATGGTCCCTGGCCATGTCCGGAATGTGGAGCTTTTTTGGATTCTGGGAGGAAGCCCTGTTTGTGGTCAACCAGATGAAAAACCCTGCACATGGGGTGATCCGGGCAAAACTATTGATGGAAACAGGGCGGGTGATGGAAGGGCAGAAATTGGTTCTGGTTGAGAATCTCGGGGATATTCCGGTTCCCAAGAGGCAGACCGAACTTCTTCCGCCTGCCGAGGGGGTTTTGGATTGGCGGGGCGGGCGCATTCAGGAGGCGGATTATGAGCGGGAACGAAAGGCGATCAAGCCGCACCAGGCCTCTTTTCTGAAGGCGCTTAATCGCGTCAAGGTGGCGTGGTATGACAGCCAGGGAACGGGAAAGACGTCTGATCCTTCAGTCTGGGATGCCGTTGGCCGGGACGCCCGCGAAAAGGCAGTGGCGCTTAATGAGCTCGGACTCTTGTTGCTCCGCCAGGGGCGAACCAACGAGGCTGATCGGGTGATTTCAAAGGCACTCGACGCGATGCCGGGATGGAGCCTGTTGTGGCGTCTTAAACTCATCACAAGCGGTTCTGAAAGTAATCGGGCGGCTCTGGCTAAGGCGGCCGTGAAGGCCTGTCCCCTGGATAGCGAACTCTGGCTGGGATATGTGGTAGCCATGGGTCGCAGCGGCGCAGGGGCGGAGTGGGCGTCCCGTCAGGCCGAGAAGGCGGTTGAGGAGAAAACTCATTCGCCGGGAGTTTTGGTTCGGGCGGGGGACTATTGGCTGAGGCAGGGTTTCACGAATGCGGCCTGTGTGGCGGCCCGGGCGGCGATGAAAACGGGGCAGGGTCTGCTTCCGGCCACGGTGCTGGGCGTGATGGCGGCCGTCAAGGTTAAGGATTATCCCTGGGCATTGGCGTGTGCGCGTGCGGGCACGGAACAGGCGATGGAGCCCTGGCCCTTCTACAAGATCATCATTGGGCTCAAGGGCCAGGCAGGGCAGGCCGATCCGGATGTCATCCGGGCCTTGGAAGGCCTGGCCTCCCACTATCCCAGGGAGGGAATCTGGGCGGCTCAATTGGGCGAGGTCTATTTCCGGAAAGGGCAGACGGAGCGGGCATTGGGGGTTCTGGAGGACGCTTTGGCGCGGGAGGAGGGGAAGAAGCAGGCGTTGCCGCGAACCTATCTGTTGGCCGCTGAGGCGGCACGACGTGAGGGAAACCTGTCGCGCGCCGCGAAGATTCTTAAATCATGCCGGGCCAAGTATCCTGACGATGTGAATGTGTTGAACAACTTGATTTTCACCCTGGCCCAGGATCCCCTGTATGTCGGGGAAGCGGCGGCTTTGCTACCCGAATTGATCAAAGCCAAGCGGGATGATTTCGCCATTTATGACACGGCGGCTCTTGTTTTCATGAGGATGGGCGATCTTCAGCAGGCGGAAGTGTACATGAAGAAAGCGCTGACGATGGTGAAAAAAGGGGAATATGCGTGGCTCGAGGTCTATTTGAATGCGGCCGAGGCCCAGATCCGGCTCGGAAAATACAAGGATGCCCGTGAAAGTTTATCCCTGATCATGAAAAGCCCCGAACGATCCGCCGCCATGGATGTCCGGGCACGTGAGCTTCAGGACGAGATGACCCGCCGTGAACGCGAGCAAACAGGGTGGTTTTAAAGTTTTTTAAGCGATATTTCGCGTTGACAGGAAAGGGCGTAAAGTCTTAAATGACAACTTGAGTGTGGGATGGGGGATTTTATGTGGCGGAGGACTAGAACTGGCTAGCGTATAGCGCAGCTTTTTTTCCTATGAATTCTAGAATTGTTTACATAAACAAGAGGGGGCGGTTTCTTTTTATTCCGACCTTCCTATGTATCCTGGTAGTCGGCTTGTTGCTGACTTCAGGATGTGTAACCTCTTCTCCTGAAGATGATTATGTTGCCGGAGTTCTGGCCGAAGCGATGCAGAATTCAGCCTCGGGGCCAGGTTTATCGGCTCCTGTTCGCGCGGCGCCTTCGCCTGTTTCCGTCGCCCAGCCTCCTTCTGTTTCGATAGCGCAACCTCCTCCTTCTGTTTCCGTTGCTCCGGCGGTTTCTGTATCGGCGGCGCCCGGTGCCACGGTTTCAGTTACCTCACAACCGGCACCCGTCCCACTTAATCCCGGCTCATTGCCGGTCTCGTTGCTTGAGGTCAAGCCCGTTCCCTCGCCTGCGGTTGTTCCCGCAGCTGTTCCCGCAGCTGTGCCTGCAGTTGTCCCGCAGGCTGTCCCTCCTGGCGGGATTATTCCGAAGCAGCCTGCGCCCCAGCCGGCCATTCCCACCATACAGCCGGATTCGGTGTTGTGGATTTCGGTGAGTGAGGATCCCAGTTTGAATGGGAAATATATGGTTAACGACGCCTCTGCCATTGATTTCGGATATGTCGGACTGGTGTTTCTGCCGGATATGTCGATTGAGCAGGCTGAAGCCGAGGTCAAGCGGGTTCTGGAGGGGCGCTATTTGAAAAATGCGACTGTATCGGTCAAGTTGGCCAAGGCGTCATATGACCGGGTCGGGGTTCAGGGGTCTGTTGAGATGCCTGGTGACATCAAGATCGGGCCGGGCGCCACCATTTCGCTGAGCGATGCGCTTCGGCGGGCTGGCGGGATTCGCGGAAACCGGGAAAATTGCCGTGTGAAAATTGTCCGGGGCGGCTTGAAAACACCTTTTGGTCCTGCTGCGGAAGGCGAAGTCTCGTCTCTGGTGACCCAGGACGGGCAGTTGAAGGTGCCTGATGTATTTCTGAGGAATGATGATCTGATCTATTTGTTTACGCCTGCTTCCGATACGGCACAGGGGGTTCCGGGGAATGCCGGATCTGCCGGTGCGGGAGGAAAGCGTGTCGTGTTGCTGGGTGAAGTTCCGAGACGGGGTGTCATTGAGTTTGCGGAAAACGAGCCCTGTACGCTGATGTACCTGCTGTTCAAGATCGGCGGGTTGCCCCGTTTTGCGAAAGCGGACCAGATTACGGTGGTGCGGCGAAACAAGGATGGAACGGAAAAGAGCTTTTTGGTTGATGGGGATAAACTGATGAATAACGGCAAGCCGGAAGACGATGTCGTCCTGGAAACCGGCGATCGTATTGTTGTGCCCGCCCGGAAGATCTCATTCTTCTGATTTTTTAATTCGCCATCTCAGGGGCAGAACCGCTAGTCTTGACCCTTCGGAGAACATACTCTTTATGGCGACACCCGATAGTTTTGAGCAAAAAAAGGTTGACCCCCGGATCTATCTCGGGATTCTGGTCTTTCGCTGGAAACTGATCGTCATTTGTTTTCTCTACTGTCTGCTGGGCGGCGTGCTGTATCTTCAATTCGCCCCGAAGCAGTATGCGACGTCCGCCGCCATCATGATCTATCGAGATCCCTCGACCCAGATCGATTCCCAGAATTATCGCTGGACGGAAAGCCAAACCCATATCGACCTGCTGGAAAGCGAAGGGTTTCAAAAACGCATCATGGAACGTCTGGCGCCCCGCTGGTTGAAGCGGTTGGGAGGCGATGCCGATGAGTTGCTTCCGAATTTCAAGGTCTCGGGCGGGGGACGGGGACGGATGGGCCGGCAGGAAGCCAGTATTGCCATGCGACTGGATGTGCGCAACTCCCATCCCGCCTATGCCCGGGCTTTTCTCAGGGAGGCGGTCAAGGAATTCCAGGTTCAACGCGCCTTGATCAAGCAGCAGTCCTATGGTTCGGCCACCCGGATCCTGGAAGAGGAATTGATCCGGTTACGGGATCAGATCCGTTCAGCCGAGGATGATGTGATTGAATTCCAGCGCGTGAACCAGATGGAATACGTCCAGGCCAAGGGAAGCCTTGAATTGGGGTATTTGAATCAGCTGGTGGGTCGGCAACAGCAGCTCAGCACCGAGAAATGGATGCTGGAGGTGCAGTATCCGAAGTTGAAGGGGCAGTCGATGGAGTTGATCCAATCAGCCCTTGCCATGACCAAGACAACGGGGGCGATTGCGCCCCCGGTCGCATCAACGAATGCGGTTGAGGGCGGGACTGGCGTCAAGGAATCCGAGAAGCCGGTGGTTGAGCTGGATGACGGCAAGAGCTGGCAGGATGCCCGGCTTAAGCTGGCCCGCCTGGAGCAGCAACGGAAGGAGCTGGCGGTTTACACCCAGCCCGGGAATCCGAAATTGCGCGCCCTGGATGATGAAATAGCCGCGTTCCACAAGGATATTGATCTTCAAACGGATCTCCAATACTCGAAAGTTCAGGAGCGGGTGGCCGCCATCACCTATCAATTGGATGCGCTGGACGAGGCTCAACGGCGGTGGCGCAGTTCGTATTTGATGGCGAGTAAGAAAACCTCCGAGCTCCGACAGTTGCAGTCTGCGGTGACCCGGCTTGAAATGATGCATGCCCAGTTGCAGATCAAGTTGAGCGATATGAAGGTGGATCAGGAAATCAAGGGCGAGCATTTCGTCATCGTCCAGCCGGTCAAAACGGATGAGAAAACCGTCTGGCCGGATCCGCTTAAAGTCCTGATCGCGGTGCTGGTGGCAGGCATCGGTTCGGGCCTGGGCCTGGCCATGGTGGCCTATTTCTTTGACGACAAGGTTCAATCGGTGCTGGATGTGGAATCGTCCGTGGGAGTTCCCTTTCTCGGCGGGGTTCCCTTCTGGGTTCATGGCGACCTGACCAACCGGGTGCGGCCGATCGTAAGTGACGAACACCGGTCCGGTGCCGCGGAAGCCTACCGGGCGCTCCGGACCAATGTGTTGTCAGCCGTGGAGAAGGCCGGCAAGAAGGTGGTGGTAGTCACCAGCGCGGATTCCAAGGAAGGCAAGACGCTGACCACGCTGAACCTTTCGATCATGATTGCCAAGACCGGCAAAAAGGTGCTGTTGCTGGACATGGATCTACGCCGCGGTCTCCTGCACAAATCCTTTGAACGGGAGCGCGCGCCGGGCATTGTGGATGTGCTTAAGGAGAAACGGCCGCTGACCGATGTGATCGTGACAACCTCTCATGAGAATCTCTGGTTTGCGCCGGCCGGTTCGATCGATAAGAACACCTCTGAGCTGCTTCATTCCGTTGACCTTGAGGTGTTCCTGGCGCCGCTGCTGGATCAGTATGACTATATTTTCATGGACACGGCGCCGGTACTGCGTGTCACGGATACGGTGATTCTGGCGGGGTGCCCCCTGGTCTGTGTGGTGTATGTGGCTCACGCCAATCGCACCTCCAAGCCGACCATCAAGTACTCCCTCGATATGCTCGGGGATGTTCACATTATCGGCATGATTGTGAACAGCATTGATATGCACCGCATCAGCAGTCTTTATTACGCGTACCAGTATCCGAATTATGCCTACTACAGTTACGCCTACCGGTACGGCTATAACTATGATCTGTATGATGAACATGGCCGCCGCACGCCTATGAGTCCCCTGGGAAATATGCGGCGCACCCTGTCGAGATGGTTTAGAAAGACATTTCTCCCGTCTGAATAAACATGAGCTCACATCGCAGCTATTTGCACCAGCAGGTGTTCTTTTTGGCTACGCTCGACGCGTTCTGCCTTCTGGGCGGGGTGGTCGTCGGGATAGATATCCGAATTGGCGCGCAGACGATGTGGGCCTATTTCCTTGAGACGCTCCCGGGCTGGGCCTATATCGTTCTGGCGGTGTTGGCCTCCAACTATGTGACCGGCGCTTACGGACTGGAGCTCAAGTCGTCCCGGTTCAACATGATGGTCAACTGGGCGTTTTCGATAACGGTGGCCTTCCTGGTGGTCAGTATCACGTCCTATGCGTGGTTTAGCGCGGTTCTGGGACGCGGCGTCCTGCTCCTGGCGCTGGCGGTTTACTCGGTACTGTGGCTGCTGATCCGGCTGTTGATCTACCATTACTTTTTCAAACAGGATGTACTGGCCTATCGCGTGGCGATCCTGGGTGTGGGTGCCCGCGCCCAGACTGATCTGGGCCTGGTTCAGAATGTCAATTTGAGGCCGCGTCACAAGGTGGTGGCCATGATCCAGGTGGATCAGGCCCAGGCGGCATCCCCGACCCGGGTTTCCGCGCCCGGCAGGGAGGAGGCCGGGAGTCCCTCTGTGATTCATTGTGCCCCTTCGCATGTGGCCGCCACCGTCCGGTCATTGGCCTGCGATGTTCTTCTGGTCGCGGTGGATCGGGATGAGGAGCTGGCGGGTGTTTATGCCCAGTTGCGGCGGCTTCGATTCGAGGGGGTATCCGTTCTTTCGCCGCTCAATGTGTCCGAGGTGTATGGGGGGAAAGTGCCGCTGAACCTGGTGGATGAGCATTGGCTGATGAATGCCAGCCAGGGCTTTATTTCGCCGATGACCCTTCGGTTCAAAAGGATGATGGATGTCGGGCTGGTGTTGATGGTGTCCCCGCTGGCCCTTGTTCTCGCGCTGGTGGTCGCGCTTGTGGTTAAACTGACGGAGATTCGGGCGCCGGTATTTTATTCCCAGGAGCGGATGGGTCGGTTCGGGCGGGTGTTCCGGATTCATAAATTCCGGACCATGAAAGAGGGGGCGGAAGCGGGGCAGGGCGCGGTGTGGTCGATCGAGAATGATCCCCGGGTGACCTGGGCCGGGCGCTCCCTCCGGAAGTACCGGCTGGATGAAATTCCCCAATTATGGAATGTCTTCAAGGGCGAGATGAGCCTGGTGGGACCCCGCCCGGAGCGCCCTGAGCTGGTGGAGAAACTGGAAAAGCTGATCCCGTATTACCGGGAGCGTGAAAATATCCCGCCCGGGCTCACCGGCTGGGCCCAGATCCGCTATCCCTATGGTGCCACTACGGAAGACAGCCGGGTCAAGCTTGAGTTTGACCTGTATTATCTCCAGAACCTCTCCATCGCCCTCGATATCCGCATTATCCTGCGAACCCTGCGAATCGTTCTGTTCGGGATGGAACGGGAGATTCGATAGGGAGGCTTGGATTTTTTTCGCCCTGGCCGTTGCCAAGGTGCAGCGGAATCGCTAGAGTGTTCCAACTTTTTTGCCGGAATTGGAAGGATTGGTTATGGCGTTGAAATGGAATTGGAGTGAGCAACGGGCCCGCGGCGCGTTTCTGGCGCTGCAGGATGGAACCATTTTGCGGGGTCATTCGGTGGGCGCGGCAGTGGATGGATTGGGCGAGGTGGTTTTCAATACCGGCATGTCCGGCTATCAGGAAATCCTGAGCGACCCGTCCTACAGCGGACAGTTTGTCACCATGACCTGCCCCGAAATCGGGAATACCGGCATGAATCAGGCCGATATGGAAAGCCTCCGGCTTTTTGCCAGCGGGTTTATTCTTCATGAGATGAATACCCCGAGCAACTGGCGTGCGGACGGCTCTCTCACGGAGTATCTTGTGAAATGGTCTATTCCCGCGATCGCCGGAGTGGATACCCGTGCCCTGACGGCGCGACTCCGGACAGAGGGAACCCAGCGGGGGTTCATGAGCGTGACGGGGCAGATGGGGGAAGCCGAGGCGGTGCAGAAAGCCCGCGACTGGTGCGGGCTCGACGGCCAGGATTATGCCGCGAAAGTGTCCTGCAAGACGCCCTACCCCTGGGATCCTGATGGCGCGCTGACCCGGTCCTGGGGTATTGCCGAGTCCCTTCCGAAATCCGACCTGAAGATCGTGGCCTATGATTTCGGTATCAAGTGGAACATACTGCGCTGTTTGCGCCGGACGGGAATGGAGGTGACGGTGGTGCCCGCCAAAACTCCTGCGGCCGAGGTGCTGAAGCTGAAGCCCGACGGGGTTTTTCTTTCCAATGGCCCGGCGGATCCCGCAGCGGTAACCTATGCTATTGAGGCGGCCCGTTCCTTGCTGGGCAAGGTGCCGATGATGGGAATTTGCCTGGGGCACCAGATTCTGGGGCTGGCCTGCGGCGGGAAAACCTATCGCCTCAAATTTGGCCATCATGGGTGCAATCATCCGGTGAAAAACCTGCGAACCGGCGCGGTGGAGATCACCTCGCAGAACCATAATTTTGCGGTGGATCCCGCCTCTCTGGATTCGGGCGCGGTCGAGGTCACGCATCTCAATCTCAATGATCAGACCGTTGAAGGCCTTTCGCATCGGAAGGAGCCGATGTTCAGCGTCCAGTATCATCCGGAATCGTCCCCTGGCCCCAACGATCCCTATTACCTGTTTGCCCAATTCCGCGAACTGATTCGAAAGGCGTAAGATTTATGCAGGGTCATAATTGGATAGCGATTCTTGATTTTGGTTCCCAGTACAGCCAGTTGATCGCGAGACGGGTTCGTGAGCAGCGGGTGTATTCTGAACTTCTGAAATTTAACACCACGGCGGCCGAGTTGGCGGTGCGAAAACCGGCGGGCATCATCCTGTCGGGCGGTCCGGCCAGTGTGCTGGACAAGGGATCACCCCTGTGTGATCCGGCCATTTATGATCTGGGGGTTCCGGTGCTGGGCATCTGCTACGGACAGCAAATGACCGCCAAATTGATGAACGGTGCCGTCAAGCCGGGGCGTGAACGTGAATACGGAAGTGCCCGGGTGTCCGTGGTGGAGCCGTCCCCGCTGTTTCGGGATATGCCCACCGAACTGGATGTCTGGATGAGCCATGGTGACCAGGTGGAACGGATGCCGGAGGGATTCTCCGTCATGGCCCGCACGGAGACCTGTCCGGTGGCGGCGATGGGTAATCCCGTCCGCCGCATCTATGGATTGCAATTCCATCCCGAGGTTGTCCACACCCCTCAGGGTACAACGATCCTGTCCCGGTTCCTGTTCGATGTCTGTCAATGTCGTCCCGATTGGGAAATGGCCCAATTCATTAAAGAGAGTGTGGCGGCGATTCGCGAGAAGGTGGGCGAGGGGCATGTCCTGTGCGGCCTGAGCGGAGGCGTGGACTCCTCGGTGGTGGCGGCACTGCTGTATCGCGCCATCGGCAAGCAATTGCATTGTGTGTTTGTCGATAACGGCCTGTGCCGGGCTGGCGAGGCAAAACAAGTTGAGGAATTGTTCGGCAGGGCCTTTGGTGTTGATCTGCATGTGGCGCATGCCCAGGATCAATTCCTGTCGGCGCTGAAGGGCGTGGTGGATCCAGAGCTGAAGCGCAAGGCCATCGGAAAAACCTTTATTGATGTGTTCTCCGAGGAGGCGCGAAAATTTGGACGGGTGGATTATCTGGCGCAGGGAACCTTGTACCCGGATGTCATTGAAAGCGCATCGCCGCTCGGAGGCCCCTCCGTGACGATTAAGAGTCATCATAATGTGGGGGGATTGCCGGCGGATCTCAAGTTCAAGCTGATTGAGCCGGTGCGCGAGCTTTTCAAGGATGAGGTGCGTCTGCTGGGACGGGAGCTGGGGTTGCCGGATTACCTGGTCAATCGTCAGCCTTTTCCGGGGCCCGGGCTGGCTGTCAGGATTCTGGGCGAAGTGACGGCGGAACGTGTGGCCTTGCTGCAGAAGGCGGATCAGCGGGTTCAGGAGGAAATGCTGAAAGACCCGATGTATTCAAAAATCTGGCAGTCCTTTGCCGTGCTGCTTCCCATTCAAACGGTGGGGGTCATGGGGGACAGCCGGACGTATGAAAATGTTGCCGCGATCCGCATTGTGGAGAGTCAGGACGGGATGACGGCGGACTGGTCCCGGGTTGCGTACGACACCTTGGCCAGGATGTCGACCCGGATCATCAATGAAGTCTCGGGGATCAACCGCGTGGTGTATGATATCAGTTCAAAGCCGCCTGCAACCATTGAGTGGGAATAATGAGGTGTTTGATGAATCGGACCGTGGCGTTTCTTTTCTCGATGCTGCTGGTGTCACTTGCCGGGGCTGATACCCTGACGCTTCAAAACGGACAGGCCATCAAGGGGCGCCTGACGGGTTTTTCAGGACGGAAGTTTGCGTTTGCGGCGGCCGATGGCTCGACCTATTCCGGATATCCCCTGGATATCAAAAGCATTGTTCCGGAGGCCCCGATCAAGGTCTCCCTGAAATTTTCCATAAAGCAGTATGATTCCGTAGAGTTCATCCAGTTCGATCAGAACACCCTGCGACTTAGAAAAAACCAGCAGATGCTCGCTGAACCGGTGATGTTTCTCAAGACCATGCAGTGCAGAACGCTGGCCGAGCCGGATCGGGACATGCCCTCGCCAACCGAGACCTATGGCAGTGACCCGGCCCCGCCTCACGTCGACCTGGATGAGGTGCCCAAGACTAGAGACTGGCAGCGGTCGGGCAAGTGGCGGGAAATCGAAGAAGATCAGTCCACGGTAATCAGCCGGGGCGAGGAGATCGATCTTGATGCCGCGTTGAAAAAGGGGTTTGTCAATGTGGTGCAATTTCATCATCCCCGGTCATTGACCAGTGTTCGGGAGGGGAATTATATTCAGGCGCTGGCCTCCAAAAAGGCGAATCGCGTGGTGCTTCTGAAGGTGGTTGTTCAGGATTTCAAGGCTCCCATCTTGACAGTGCAGAACATTCAGGGGCTTCCCCAATTCTGGGTTTATAACCCACAGGGAAAATTGGTGAAGAAGCTTACCGATCGTTTTACCGAGGGGGATATTGATGCGGCCATCAAGGAGGCCCTCAGATCCCGTTCGCTTTAAGGCATCATTGTCTTTCCATCAATCCCGTGATGTCATAAAAGAAGTTGTCAGAAGTCAATCCGGCGTGACAGAATGATGACGCGTGGGGATGATGTGGCGGAGTGTCCTGAATAACGGCGAGGATGTGTCATGGCGCGACAAAGCATGAACTGGGAAGACATGTTTCGCATTCTTGAGGCTTTCAAGAAGGAGCGGGGGCATTGTCATGTTCCGGCGAATTGGAAGTTGAACCTGCAACTGGGGCGCTGGGTGGCCATGCAGCGTTACCGGCACAAGATGGGTGAGTTGCAAAAAAGCCTGGTGACCCGCCTGGATCAGGTGGGATTTGTCTGGGCGCCCGCCGACAAAGTCTGGGACGAAATGTTTCAGCGTCTCCTTAAGTACAAGAAGAAACACGGGGACTGCGATGTTCCCTCTTCCTTGCCGGCGGATCCCAATCTCGCAAACTGGGTGGCGAACCAGAGGCACCGCAAAAAAATGGGCACGTTATCCTCCGAGCGGGTCAAGAAGTTGACCGAGGTCAAGTTTATCTGGGCGGTGTACGGGAAAAACCGGATGGAGAAGAGCAGCCCCTCGAAACGGAAGGATGTGGCGGCGCCAGTCAAGGTTGAGCCGAAGAATCCGGAGCGGCTGTATCAGGTGTGCGGGGAGTATGTCCAGTACAACGGTCTTGGAGCCATCCCACCGAAACTGGACAAGTATATCCAGATGCACGGGGGCGAATTCCCTCCTTGTATTATTTTACCCGGGACCCCTTTGGTATTCAGGATGGGCAGTCCGGATTCGACGGTATCGGTCATGCGGAAGATTCCATGGCCCGGGAAGGGGCCGCTTCCTGAAGAGGTTCTTGAATATTTAAATGAGAACGGGGCGTTGCCGCCTCATGGCGCGTGAAGGACAACAGAAAAAAGGAGGGAACTCTTATGACAGTGAAATTTTCGGATTATGTCCCGAGAATGGTCTGTGTCATGGTTGTGGTCCCGGTGGTCTTCATGACGGTTTACCCGATTGTGATGGTGTTGTTGCCCGAACGACTTGCGATTCTGGCTGATCTGCCACGGGATTTAACCCTTCTGGTGTTGCTGAATACGGTGTTTGTTCCGATCCTGGGCGGAATTTTCTATTGGCGGGCCCGACGGCGTGCGGCGAAGTGGGCTCAGGGCGTCCCGCGTGATGAGGTGGATACCTGCGATGTCTATTGAGGGGTGTGACCTCTTGACTCTTGTCCGGAGTTCGCCTAGAAGTAGGGCTGTTTTATGTCGACCCTTTCCCAGAGTTCAAGAATTTCGGACATTCTGATCCGGCGTGGTGTGCTTACGGCGGACGGTTTGAAGCAAGCCCAGGAGCGCGCCCAGCAGGCGTCCCTCCGGCTTGAGAAATACCTGCTCGACAACGCGCTCATCACTCCCGTGGAGGCGACCCTCAGTCTGGCGGAATATCTCCGCATGGCGCCCATCACCCTGACTCATTTTACGCCGAATCCCCAGTTGCTGGAACTGATTCCGGCCGACCTGCTCCGGAAGCGGCTGGCACTCCCCATGATGAAGGCGGGTGGCTCGTTGGTTGTGGCGCTGGGTGATCCGTTCGACATCCTGGCGATTGATGAGCTCCATACGATCACCGGGTTGCAGATCCTGCCGTTGGTTGCCTCTGAAAAGGATGTTCAGGATTCCCTGGCAAAGGCCCTCGCGCCGGTTGAGGCGGAGTCCCAGATTGACCTCGAAGACATCATGAAGGATTCCGACAATGATATTCAGGTCGGAAAAGAGGAAAAACAGGAGCTCAGCCTCGAGGAGATGATGGAGAGCGCGGAGGGCGCCCCGGTCATCCGCATGGTGAATATGATGCTGGTGGAGGCTCTGCGAACCCGGGCCAGTGACATTCACATTGAGCCCCAGGAAAAAACCCTTCGGATCCGGTACCGGGTTGATGGATCCCTGTCGGAACGGCCGAGCCCTCCTAAAAGCTACCAGCCGGCCATCATTTCCCGCATCAAGATCATGTCCGACATGGATATCGCCGAGCGGCGGGTTCCTCAGGACGGCCGGTTCAGGATCAAGGCGCTCGGGAAGGAAGTGGATATCCGCGTCAGCATCCTGCCCTCCATACACGGGGAAAAAGTCGTGATGCGCGTACTGGATAAAAGCGCGCTGTTCCCGAGCCTGGGCGGGCTGGGTCTGGAGGCGCACGCCTTCAAGGCCATGTCCTATGCCATCAGCCAACCGCACGGGATTATCCTGGTGACAGGGCCGACCGGAAGCGGAAAGACGACCACCTTGTATTCCTGCCTCCAGGAATTGAACAAGCCTGATGTCAACATCGTGACCTGTGAGGACCCTGTCGAATATCAATTGGTCGGGATCAACCAGATCCAGGTGAATGCGGGAGTGGGCCTGACGTTTTCGGCAGCGCTCCGGTCCATTCTCCGGCAGGATCCCGACATCGTTCTGGTGGGTGAAATTCGCGATGGGGAAACCGCCGAAATTGCGGTGAAGGCCGCGCTGACCGGACATTTGGTATTGAGCACGCTGCACACCAATGATGCCGCCGGCGCCATTGCCCGGTTGATTGATATGGGGATTCCGCCCTTTCTGCTGTCCTCGTCCCTGGTGTTGTCCCAGGCTCAGCGCCTTTACCGGAAGCTTTGCACGGTGTGCCGCCAGCAGATTGAATTGCCTGTGGATGTGCTGGTGGCAAACAAAATCGATCCCGCGTATTTTTTGAAAGCCGGTGAAAACAATACAGGGTATGTTCCGGTTTACAAGGCGGTGGGTTGCCCGAAATGCAATCATACGGGGTTTAAGGGGCGGGGCGCGATCATGGAGGTGCTCCCGGTTCTGGATAACATCAAGGAATTGATCATGAAGGGCGCGACCAGTGGTGAAATCCGGGAGGCGGCGTGCGCCAATGGCATGATTACCCTCAAGGAGGCCGGATTGCAAAAAGTCAGGGAGGGTCTCACCTCGCTGGAGTCGGCCATGGAAATGACGGGCGGAGAATAGCAGGAATTCACGATGAGTCCGATACTACGATCCAGTTCACGGGGAAGCGTTCCGGTGGCAGGTGGCTCGAAGCCTCCCGCAGCGCCGCCGCCGAAGAGAGCTGTGACGGCCCAGGTTGCCCGGACGAGCTCGAAGAAAATACAAACAATCCACGGGGCCAGTAATATTCAGCGCAAGGAACTCCCCGGCTTTTCGCGCCAGATGGCGGCCATGCTCTCGGCCGGAATGCCGATTGTTGCTTCCCTGGAAACACTTGAGGAGCAGGCGGTCAATCCCAATTTCAAGATTGCCATCGGCATGGTGAAGAAAAG
>CAJBSZ010000362.1 GCA_903958395.1 uncultured bacterium
CGCGATGCGTGCCCACCTGCTTGCCGTTCAGCCAGACGGTGGTTTCCCAGTCGGCCGCGTCGAAATGCAGAAGCACGCGCTGGCCTTTCCACTTCTTGGGCGTCTGGAACTCGCGGCGATACCAGAGCGCCTGTTGCGGCAGGACTTTCTTCCCCACGCCCGACAGCGCTGACTCGATGCAGAAGGGCACGAGAATATCGCCGACGTATGCCTCTGGCGCAGCCGCAGCCCGCTCGCTCACGGCATATTGCCACAGCCCGTTGAGGCTCTGCCATTGGGTGCGTGCCATCTGCGGGCGGGGATATTCCGGCCAAACATTTTCCGGCGAAACCTCCGTGGCCCAGCGTGTCATCAGCGGCGCGGGGGCGGGCCGCCAAGCCTCAGCCCTGGCCTCACAGACCAACAGGCTCATGCCCATAACAGCCGCCCACAGTGCTCGTGAACCGCCGCCTGCACTCCTACGCCGTGTTCCGTCTTCCATAATTCTTCTCCCTATTTAATCATAGTTGTTAGAAAATACTGAACAGTGTGCCGCTAAAAGACCCTTCAAGTACCTTTATATAACCGTTCCCCGTGATGATGTAGCCCGAAACCGCAGGATGGTTCTTGTCGTACACGCTGCCCCGCGTCAGCAGCCGGTCGCCGACCTGCAGGGACCGCACCGTGTTCGTGCCTGCGAAATCGAGATTCAAAAACGCGCCCGAAGCAACAGTCACCGCCGTGTTTGTGGTCAGGCAAGACGCCGTCGTCAGTCGCAAGGTCCCGTTCGAGACGACCGTCGGGCCGGTGTAGGTGTTGGTCGCACTCAGCGTCAGCGTGCCTGCGCCGATCTTGGTCAGACCGCCGTCAATGGCATTGTCCCCGACAATCAAGGAGTGCAGCAGCGGGTAGGAAATGAGGATGTTGGCGCCTGCGGAATCGATGACCGCCCCGCCGTTGCGCACGTTGTAAACCGAATTATTAAGGATGGAGTAGGCCGTGAAAGAGGACTTCAGCGTGCCGCCGTTGAAGTTGAAAATCGAACCGTTGACCTGTTTGCCTTCCTCAACAGGCCGGGCCGTGTTCAACAAGCCGCCGCTGTTCAGATTAAGGGTGCTATACCCTGAGCGGTCATAAGGATTGAGAAAGATCGCGTTCGCGACGCCATTGACGCCGGGGGCACCGCCCGCCGGAACATTCAGGGTGCCGTTGATGTTCAAAATACCCACCCCGGCGTTTCCGGTGTCGTTGATTTTTCCGCCCACATACACGTTGGCAAACGTGGTAGCGCCGTTGATCACATTGACCACGGCACCGGGCAGGATGTTCATCGTGCTGGTGCCCGCAGTGCTGGAGCCGACCGCCAGCACGCCGTTGGTGACATCGACTGTACCGGAAATGTTCAAGGTGCCGGCGCTGACCGTCGTGCCGCCGGTGTACGTGTTCGTGGCGGAGAGCGTCAGCGTGCCCGCACCGTTCTTGACCAGGCCGGCCGTTCCCGCGACGACCGCGCCGATGGTGACGGTCTTGCCGCTGCCCAACGCATTGACGGTGATTGTGGGCGTGGTGCCAGCGAGGGTCAGGGTGTTGCCGGGCGTGCCACCGTTATCCAGCAACCAGCCTGCGGCAGTGCTGGGATCGGTATCGCCAAAGATCAAAGTTCCGGCAGTCTTGGGCAATTCCAGATACACGGTCGTATCTGCCGTGAGGTCTAGTGTCGAGAAGAAACTGACGGTGCCGACCCCGTCGCCGATGAGGTTGTCCAGCCAATTGGTGGCGGTGCCCCAGTCGCCGCCGGCCAGGTTCGTCCAGGTAAACGCCAGAATGGAAGCCGTCAGGCCGGTGGGTTGCGTCAGGGTGTAGTTGGTCTGCGAGGGCGCGTCAATGGTGGAGGTGGATGTGACGGTTTTGTTGGTCCCCGGGTTCGCGTCTGCGAAAGTGCCGGACCGTGTCAGCGTCACAGAGTCGCCGCTCACCACTCCGGTGAGCGTGCCGGTGAGGGTGGCGGCGGCATTGCCGTCATAAGGTTTGTTCTGCGCCGCCGCGTCGGGGATGGTCAGTGCCTTCTTGGCTACCGTTTGAGTGCCCAGGGCCGTTGATGTGCTGAAGGCATTGGCGCTGTCGCCTAGGTAAACGGCCACGATGTTGGTGTGGCTGCCCGCCGTCAATGCGTTCAGCGGGTTCAGGGTGACGGTCGCGGAGCCTTCGGACAAGGTGCCCGTGCCAATCTCGGTGCCGCCGAAGCCGCCGTTCCTGATCTTCACCGTTCCGGCCGGACTGCTGGTGCCGGTCACCGTCACGTTGAACTGCAGCGCATCGCCATAGATCGAGGAGGAAGTCCACGAATTGGTCAACGTCAGTGTGGTGGTGGTGGACGGGAGTCCGGCGGCCACCACATGCAGGATCAGGTGGCCGCCGATGACCAGCAAAC
>CAJBSZ010000363.1 GCA_903958395.1 uncultured bacterium
AGCTTCCTGCCCCAGATGCGTGGGCAGAAAGGAGATCCGAGGGAATGGATCTACAGCTACTGGGTGCCATTGCGTTCCAACCAGACTGCCCACGTTGGCACCCGCGGCGCAATCGAACAAGCGTTCGATCACCACTTCAAGCTATACAGCACCGGCGAGTTCTTCAACCTGCAGACTGACCCCGAGGAACAGTCGCCGCAGCGGATCATCGAATTGAAAGGCGAGGCTGCACTGGCTTCCCGGCGACTGCAGGCCGCACTGGAACAGTTCAAAGATGCGAGACCGGCCAGTCTGGCAGCGCCACGAACCCCTGAAGAAAAGAAGAAGGACCGAAAAAGAAATGGGAAACCGGAGAACCAATGAAATGAAAGTCCTGGCACTCACCGCCCTGCTGCTCATGCCACTGGCTACGCTGCAAGCCGCCGAACCGATCGCAGTCGCGCCGCCCCAGTCCCCGAAGTCCTATGCCATTCCATCGCAGGCGGTGCGCGTCACGTCTTCAACCGATCTAATAACAGAATTAGGAAAAGCGACAGCTCAAGACATCGTGTTGGCCGATGGGATATACACGAACTCCAAGGTAGTCCTCTTCGCTGCCCCCCACCGTCTATGGTCGGAGCACTTGGGAAAAGCCATGATCAAGTTCGGTTTTTCACTGGGGCGCGGCAGCAGCGGCGGCACTGGTGCGGAAATCCACGGCGTCTCCTTCGATGTCTCGTCTCCCTACCTCACCGAGCATGCTTCGATCATCACCATATGGGGCCAGGAACATTCGTCCAATGCCCAAATATACGACTGCTCGTTTCGCGGTAATCATGCCCTTCAAAATGCGATCCTTGCTCATAGCACTAGCGCCCTGATAGTCAAACGTGCCGTGATCAGGGGTCTGAACGCCAATGGCATTGTTGTCATTGCCGCACATCCTGATTACCTGACCGATTCCCCTTCGGTGCCGCCCGTGATTGAGGATATCGATGTCAGCGGCATCTACCAGACGCCGCGAGGAAAGTCGAATGGCACGGCGGAGTCGGGCTTATGGCTGGGCGTCAAATGCACCGTGAACCGGGTGCGCGTCAGTGACACTGGGTGGATGGGGATTTGGACAGGAGCCAATTGCAACGACGCCGTGCTCAGCGACATCACGATCGACAACATCTGGACCCAAAATCCGGTCACGGGAGATGTGGGCGGAGGAGTTGGTATTTACGTGGAGCACTTCACCCGCCGGTGCGTCATTCAGCGTTTCCATATCGGGCCGGCCAGGGCTTTTCCTTGGGAACCGGGGCATTATCTGTCCACGGGCATCAACCTCGAATGGGCCGACCCTGGCTACACGAACCCCGTGCAGGGAGAGAGCCTTGCCGGCAGCCATTTCAACACCTTCAAAGATGGCGTCGTGAACACTTCCTTCGAGGGGCTTTCGAGCGAGGACTCCGAACGCACCACAGTGTCGAACGTGACGTTCCGGAACCAAAGTGCTGTCGCCATCAAGGAATTCCGAACCAGCGGCAAGGACCACGACATGGTCTGGCAAAATCAGGGCAACGGATTCAGCGGGATCCTGCCTGGCGCAGTTGATTATGCGCGTTCTCACAGGTCTCGGGGGCTTGTCCTTCAACCCCGTGACCAGACGGTGACAACGGGCAGTCAGGCCATTTTCAAGGCGCACGGCACCGGCGGCTACACTCCGCTCAACTACCAATGGCAGAAGAACGGCGTCAATATCCCTGGCGCCACCCAGAACGCCTTCTCTTTCGCGGCCACCGAATCCGACAACGGCAGCGCTTACCGTGTCATCCTTTTGAACAAATCGGGGAGCACAACAAGCAAAGAGGCGTTGCTTACCGTGAAACAACCATGATGGGAAGGGGACATTCATGAAGCCAACACTCATACTTCTCGCCGCACTGCTACTGGCGCCGCTGGCTGCGCTCCACGCTGTCGACGTTTCAGTCGGCCAGGCAGTTTTCCCTCGTTTTCCTGGGGACGCGTGCCGCGCACCATGCACACGATCATGTCAACCAGATCGTCAAACGCTGAATCAACGCTTAACGTTTAACTTTTAACTCTTAATTTAAGAAGTTATTCCATCCGTTTATTCCCGCATGGCGGGCAGGGGGTTTGCCTATAATTTGATTCGGCGCAAAACAAGAGATTCTGTAGAACTATTTTCAGCAATTTGGTAGAATGACCCAAATCAAAAGAGTCACATGAAGCCTTTCACAACCATCTGTCTCATCGTCCTGCTGCTCGCGCCGCTGGCTGAGTTGCAAGCTGCCGATGCGCCGCAGTCGCCGTCAAC
>CAJBSZ010000364.1 GCA_903958395.1 uncultured bacterium
CCGCCCAACTTGGTTACGCCGACGCCTTCGGTTTTAGCCGTCAGTTCAGGTTACGGGTCGGCGTTTCGCCCTCCGACTACCGAGGAACCTGCAAGCGCAATCCCGCTCACAGGAGTTTTCGGGAACAGTCCTCAAACCGAACCGGCGCTCATTTTGCCATCTGAAACGTTTCAGATGATGTGAGGGTTCATTTTGGGGCAGATCAAGAGCACCCCAGCCGGCAAGAGCGTGCCGGCGGACGTATCCGTTGTGACCTGCGACGATTTCCAGGGCGTGTTCGCTGCCGATCACGCCCGAGGCCGGGATCGAACGGTCGAATGTGGCCAACTTCCCGCCGTGTTTCACTGTCAACAAACAACCTGTCCCCGGCGGCCCAGAAAATATCGAAGAAGAAGTGTTGACATATAGTACGCTAGTTGGCTTACATTTTCTCCATGCATAAGGGAGTATGTTGATGAAGACAGGGGGCAAAACCAAGATCGGTGCGATGTGCGCCTCGATTATAGACGATGTCGAGGCAGGACGCTTGAAGGTGGGCGATAAGGTACCGTCACTGGTCAAACTCATGAATCGGTTTGACTGTGCCCAGGTCACGGCGGCGACGGTGGTCAAGCAATTGAAGGCGGACGGGGTGGTGTACACCCTCAACGGTTCGGGAACCTATATCTGCCCGCCGCCGCGGCGCTTCAAGATCGTGGTGTTGCACTCGCCGGACCTGGGGCCAGCCTTCAGCCAGCAGAACATCGCCATGCATCAGTTCCTGCATGGCGCCACCCATGCCTGCAAGACCCGCTTCCGGCAGTATGCCATGATCGAGGATACGTACGAGGCCTTCTTCGAACAACTCGACTTGGCTGAAATCGTTTATCCCGGACTGCGTGGGGTCGTCCTCTTCCGCCATTTTGCCGATATCGAGCGGATCGTGGCGGCGCTGGACGCCCGCGGCATTCCCTGGATCTTCTGCGGATCGGACCGTGCGCAGGTAACGTTCCGCAATCGTCTGCTCGTCAAGGACTCCACCCTCGCGGGCAAGGCTGTCAGCTATCTCCACGGCAAAGGGCATAGCCGGATCGGGCTGGTTTATGTTGCCGGCCATCCTGTCCACGAGGATATCTTGCGGAACTTCCGGATCGCGATGGCGCGGTGGGGCCTGGAACTGAGCCCCGAGCATGTCGTCGCCGTTCGGGATACCTACGGCCATGACGCGCCTGAGCGGCTGCGGCCCCTGCTTGCGCTACCGGCCGCGCAGCGCCCCTCGGCGCTCTTCTGCGCGGCCGACTCGGTTGCCATTAATGTGCTGACCGGGTTGCTGATGGCCGGGGTCAGGTGTCCGGAGGAACTCTCCGTGCTGGGCTCGGAGAACACGCCGTTCGTCGAGAATACCCGTCCCGCCCTGAGCACCCTGGCGGTGCCCATGGAGAAGGATGGCGCCATGTGCGTGGAGCAGGTGATCCGCGCCTGGGGCAAGCCGTCCAAGCCGATCCAGATGACGTCGGAGATCGGACTAGTGGAGCGGGAGTCGGTTTCAGTTCCGTCCGGGAATGTGGTAACGGGTGCTTCGGCCTCCGCCTAGCTTTTCCAGTTCATAAAATACCACTCTGTTTTTTCCATCCTGTTTCCACTACATCCATGAATCTCTTCTTTGCCTAACCCGGCGGCAGAGGATTGCCTTAAAAAAACAGAAAAATTAGCGAAAAGGGGTTGACGCTAAGCACACTAGTGTGTTTTAATTGTGCCAACAAATGGGGAAGTGGTGTCGTTTTCTGGGTAGATAATTTGAACGCAAGAGCATGAAGGGGGTTTGAATCATGAATATGCAGGATTTACAGGATGAGTTGAAGAGGAGGAATACATGAGTGTCGCGGTTACAGTTACAAAATGGGGGGAGAAGCAAATGAGCACAGGAATGAATATGAATAAGATCATAGGGCAATGGATCGCGGTGATCGTGATGGCGCTGGCGGCGGGAACGGTGGGGGCGGCGGAGGGCACGTGGAGCGGCGTCGCAGGAGCGACCTGGGACACCAACGCTTCCAACTGGAGCGGCGTGTCGGGTACACCTTGGGATAGCGTCAACGGCCCGGCCAACACCGCCATCTTCACCGGCAGTCCGACGCCGAGTGTGAGCGGCACGGTGTATTCGGGAGGGTTTTACGTTGGCTCCGGTTCTGGCA
>CAJBSZ010000365.1 GCA_903958395.1 uncultured bacterium
GTTATGTGCCGCGAGGTGCTCAAAACCACCGGCCCCTGGTTCGCTTCGCGAACAGCGATGATAAGGGCGGAACGAGCTGGCACGCTTTGCTTCAGCTCTCCTTGGAAGGGCTCAAGCAGGCTGTTCGACCAGAACTCATATCCCGCATAGCGGCCTTCCGGCTTCATGCCCAGTTTCGCGACAGTCGTGCCGATCTCCAGCACTTTGTCCGTCCAGTTGAACAACCCCACCACGGTATGCTTGTTGCCGCTAACATCATAAGTGAGCACCCAGATGCGGGCCGGATCGTTCTCCAGAAAGTCCACCGGCCGGACACTGGTGAGTTGATGCGAAGGCATGGTGCGCTTGAGCATCTCCACACGATCCGGCTTGCAGCTTGGCGGCCAATCGCTCTGGTTATTCAACATCCCCGTCAAGGTCACCCACCCCGCAAAACACTGAATTTCATTCAGCGGCATCGTCTCGCGCAAGTAGATGCCATCGGGATCGTTCCACCAGATCCGCCCGTTCATGAAATAGACGCTTGCCGAGGCTCGCACGCCCCCCACCACGGAAGAGGGTGAAGGCCCCCACTGATTACACGAATCCGGCCCCACCCGCATGGCATCCACTAGTCCCATGCACATTCCCAGCGATCGCTCGTTCTGCGCAGCACAGCAGCCCAGGATGAACCTCCCGGGGCCGGCCGCTTCCCGCACCGCCTTCAGTCCGGCCCGAGCCGCTTGCATATTTGATTTTGTCTTGTCTGCCAGAATAGCATCCCCAAAATCGTCCTCCTTATAACTGCGCGCGGGATAGGTCTGCTTGGTCCCAAGGGCACTGTACAGCCCGTCCAGTTTGAGATAGGTGTAACCCCACTCCTTCACAATCCGGCGGATCAAGCTTTTCACATAATCGATCGCTTCCGGTTTTGTCAGATCCAAGGCTGTGCCGCTCCAACCGACTTCATAAGGCGTCCCGTCAGACCTCTTTGCGGCCAAATGGGCAACGGCTTGCAGGCTCGGATCCTTATGGTCGATTCCAAAGGGCAACAACCACAGGCCGGGGGTCAGACCCAAGGAGCGAATTCTCTCCGCAACAGGGCGCATTCCTCCTGTGTACGGCCCATTGCGGACCCGGCTGAAATCCTTGAAGGGCCCGTTCCCGCGCGTGCCGTTCTGCCAGCCATCGTCGATTTGGAGAAAATCGTAGCCATAATCCTTATAGGTAGCCGCCAAGTATTGTGCCAACTCGACCGCAATTCGCTCATTGAGCGCCCCTCCTCCATGGCCCGAATACCAGGACATGTATCCGACCGGCACTCGGGGCAGCTTGATCTGGTTTACCCGCGCAAATTCGCTCGCGTAGGCTTCCAGACCCTCGCGGATATCATTGAAAATTCCAACAGCCCACCAGTCCCCGCCGAACGCCTCCAGTTCGGTCGGGACGGCGCACCCATAGTCATTGCGCAGCGTCAGAGCGACCTTGCCATCGGCCACTTTGGTTGTAAGCACACCGCTGGCCCCATCAATCCGCACCAACCCCGCCACCACCCCGCCTCCTGTGGAGGGATCAGCCAAGGCCGTGAATACATGCTGCCCCGGATTCCGCGCCAGAGTAAACAACCCGCCGGAGCCGATGCCCTTTATTTTTTCCGGCTTAATACCCAAATCAATGCTCAGCGCCACCGCCTCAACGCGGTTGCTCGGAGACTGCATGTTTCGTGGATCGCGTCGGATAAACACAAATGGCGAGCCTTCCCGCAGGCTAACGCGATTCTCACCCGGGCCAATCCGCAGCATGAGACCAGGCTCGAAAGCCCCCCCTCCAGCAAGCCTGTCGCAACTGACCTTGCCCGCTTCGGCGAATGGCGCCGAGGCAAACACCTTCCCGCCCTTGGCCAGTGTCAGTATCCCCGAGGCCGGATCGAAACTGGCGGACAGATCGCCGCATCTAACCGATTCCGCCAGACTTGCCCCGGCACATAGCAATACCCCAAAAAATAAAGTTGGTCGCATCATCTTTGTATTCTTTCCAATTTCGTCTTCTGCATTTTACATGGTTAATTTGAATTCCGGGTTAAGCTCTACGTCTTTTCGCCGCGATTCCGGCACGACCTTCAGTCCGATCACTTTCCCACCTTGAACCGTGGCTTCCACGGTCGTCTGGCGGGGTGCGTGGAGTTTGAACGACACATCCCAGTCCTTCGGCCAGGCGGGGAGCAGAAGAATCTTTTCACCAACTCCCTGAACCAGCATGTTGTTGATGGCGAACATCAGGTTACCGCCATGGCAATGATCCGGGAGCCAGTCGGCATTCGGACCCCATGTGGCGGGCCAACGGTACAGGCCGTTGGAGTTGGCAATCCTGTTTTTTACATTGCCCGCGACTTCCTCGGTAAGCCCCAACAGCGCTGCGGCATTGAAGTCATAGTTCCATCCGCCGCCCCGGCTACGCGCCCCCCGCATCGCAAAGGTATTGCGGGCCTCCTCCAGCAGGGGCCGTTTGAGACCGAAAAGGCCGAAGGGCCAAACAGCATACAGGTCGCCATTTTCGCCGTTGGTTCGCTTCGGGTTAAATTTCTCCGCCGCCCGGATGCGCTGCGTCTCTTTGCCGTTGAACTTGACGGATTCCATGGGAATCACGGGGGCCGCCGCCTTCATGTGTTCGAAGAACCGGCGCTGTTCGGCGCTCATCGCTGTCGATGGCAAGGAGCAGAGTCGCAACGGAACCGCGTTCAGTCCGGCCACCGTGGGAGTGTCGTTGACCACGCCATCCCAGTAAGTCTCAAGAACCTGGGCGGGATCAACCACGATTCTCCCGGCGGCGTCCTTGCGGAACCGGGTGTCGAAATATTTCAACACCGACGTGGCCATCGGCAGAAGGCGATCTTTCAGGAACGCCTTGTCTTCAGTGAAGTCGTAATAGTCCAGCATGAGCGAAACGAGTTCCGGTCCCTGATTCCACGCATAACGCCACCAGAGACACTTCACCTCCCCGGGCTTCAGCCCGTCACGATTCCAGCCGTATTCGGCGTTCGAGTAAGTCCCCCAGGGTGTCGAGCATTCTGCGAAGCAGGCACCCTCCGCGCCGTGGTAGAGTTTCGAACGCGCCTCGGCAAGCGGACGGAAGGACTCATACATATTGAACAGCGGCATCATCAGCTCAAAGTCGCCGCTGCCCAGCATGGCGTGAATGGGAAGCCGGGTATTCTGCCACCAGAAGCCTTCGCCCCAACTCCGCCAGTCCGGGTTTTCGTTCTTGCCCATCGGCGCGGGATCCACGGTGAAGATGCTGCCGTTGAACTTGATCGGATACAGCCCGCGTCCGGCGCATCCCTGCATGTATCGATGCAAAACATAGGCCTTGCCCACCGTCATATTTTCACTTCCTGAACGGCCAACGAGATTTCCGTCCACATAAAGGGAAAAGACGGCTGAGCAGGCCTCGTAGGTGGCGGCAACGTGCTGCCATTTGCCATGCGTAAGCGCGTTGCGCGGTGCGTAATGCTCCAAATTGCCGACGCTGATCATGATCCGATCCCGGTACGTGCCGAAGTAAAACCCATCCAGTTCGGTTCCGATTCTCTTCTCCATAATCCGGAAGTTGGTGGGGGGCCCGGGATCGCGTTTGATCCAGGCTTCAAAGGTGATGCCCGATTCACACAGGGGAACGCTCACTTCCGAAATGGCTTGAGTCTGCGGCTGTTGCTGGGCATGGGCGAGTATATCCGCTTCGGGAAGAACACGCCCAGTGATCACGGGCTGGGACACCTGCATCGAGGGCTGGGGGTTTGCCGTCGGATTAGGCCCCACCCGCAAGGGCTGTGTGTTGGTCGGTACAGGTTGGCTGGCCTGCACCCCACAGTTCACCCAGGAGCGCTCCCAAAACGTGCGCCAAGACGCGACGGTGCGCTCAAACGCGGCCTTGGCATCAGCGGATTGCTTCGCGGACTCCTCCGCTATGGACAGCCATTCAGCGCCGGTCGCCGTCTGCGCGCATGGACTGGCCACGCGCAGATCGAACACGTTGACTGGAGCCGTGGTGCTGAGCGTGCGATCATCCGTCGCCTTGAACCCTGCGCCCGTTACCCAGCCGCCGAAGGTCCGGTTCAGCAGCGGATCGCGCATCGTGCGGCGGATCGTCTCCAGCGATTGGACTTTCACCGTGGACTCGAATGCGATGGATTCATCATTGCGGTGATACCACGCCACTGAATCTTCGCGGGCCTGGGGAAACACATCGGCCGCCTGCCAAATCTCATTTGACGCCCCCTGCATCGTCCACCACGTAACTTGGTTTTTTGGCCGTTGCTTCTGCGTGCGCCAACTCTCGACTTTTGCTGTGACCGAGACCGGCGTGGCGGACTCTCCCGTGACATGCACCACCGGCTGCGCTGCATCCACAAACACCTTCAGGCGAACATCGCCCGCCACAATCTCACAAACACCATCGCGCAGTTTCAGTTCCTGCCGGAACGGCGCACCGGCCTTGAAGGGATTGGGCACGAGCGACACACGAACTTTCCCGGCCTTGCAAAGTTGGCCCACCTCGCTGTGTGTATCGTTGCGTCCAAGATAGAAAAGCAAATCCCCGTTTCCCTCAACCCAAAGATTGATTCCGAGTACACCATTCCCCAGCGGCATGGAGTCAGCGGAGGACTTGCCCGGGCTGTTCCAAACGACGTTGCAGGCTTCAATCCCCGCCGCAGCGCCATCCTGCGCGCCCTGCGCGGCTCTGAGCAGACCTGAAACAAGCCCCATCATCACCGCCCCTGTAAACCCTGTCTTCATGGTTTTTGTCCATCCTCGTTCAGGTTATATTCAATATTCCGACTACGGCGCGCAAGGACTTGCGCACCCCTACCCAGTGGACAACCTAACACAATGACATGAAGACACTAGTCCCTCAAACGAGCGACTAGGGTTTGTGAGTTGGCTCTCATTGACAGTGAGAACTATTACCGGTTTAGTATGATCCTACCCTTGCGATCCAATTCATCGGCAAGCACAGTGGCGGGCACGACCCGTGTGCCCCTTACGGCTTTCCCGTACAAGTGCCCGAAATGATGTTTGTCGCCAGTCCAGAGATGAGAACACCTTGCCGCCACAGCGCAACAGAATCCCTTTCTCCGATGTTTCGGCAATAATCCGCCCCCCATGATCGATTCCAAGCAGGTGCCTCACGGCCTTGGGAAGCGTCAACGTACCTCGGGAATTTAGTTCCAGTATCGCGTTCATGAGTTCAAGATTCATGAATATTGCACTTATCGCTCTATTTCCAGCCATTCGCATTTCGCATTCATTTCCCTCACTTGATCAGGTCGATTTCGGCCAGGCTGGCGTGGGGGCCGTCGCCGAAGCCCCGGATGGCTTCAAACTTTACAAAACAAGCCTGCACCGGTTTATCGAATTTGATCGGGTGCCAATCCGCAGTTTGAGGGAAGTGTCCGGTGGCGACGGGCTGGCCCCAGGTCTTGCCATCGTCGCCAAGGTATACGGCATAGTCCTTGATCCAGCCATTGCGATCGCCATCCTGCCGAGGCAGACAGGTCAGCCCGTTGAGCGTGATCGGTTTGGGAAATTCAAGGACCAGGTGGTGCGGATACGGGGGATTGGTGCCACCCCAGCGGGTGTGCCATAACGTATGGGGGCGACCGTCCAACACGTTGCCGACCGGCTGATCGCCATGCTGACTGTCGGCCAGGACCTTGGCCCCCAATTCGCGCAGACCATTGGGGGGGGACAGCAGCAACTGACGCCCAAGATCCTCACTGAGTTCCTGCGTGGGATGGAAGGCCGGTGAGGTGAGGTAGGCGTAGATCCCTGACAGCAGTTGGCGGGCGGCCGGGTCTTTGATCTGGCCGGGCAGATCCAGTCCGCAGACCAGCAACTGCCCCTTCCCCATGCGGGCCTCAAAGATCACCCCCAACTTGTGATTGCGGGCGTAGTTGTCGATCACCTGGACGATGGGCCGATAGCTTTCCGGCAGATCATCGAGGATGTAATACCGAGATCGTTGCATGAGATCGTACCACTGCCAGTCGCTGTGGCCGGCGGTGGGGAACTTGGCCAGCAACGGGTGCTTGGGATCCATCAACAGCCCCAGCGTATTGGGCTTCTGCTTTGGGAAAGCGACCGGGCTCCAGAAGACCGGAAGAAACTTACCGGCAATCGATTTTTCGCCGCCGACATCCGCGTCGAAGTAGAGCACCGTCTTGCCCCCGGCCAAAGCCGCTTTAGCCTGATCCCAGCGCGTGCAGACCACCACCCCGGGCGGCGCCACCAGCGGGTTGTCGGTCCGAGGGGGGGGGTAGAGCCAGATATCCCAGTCATTGGCGGCGGCTGTGCCCGGAATCGACACCGCGACCGTAAGCTTGGCCGGCGCCGGCATTTTTTCAAGCGGCAGTTTGATCGCCCCCAACCCCGTGAGTTCACCGGTGGGCGCGGAGACCGTGGGTAGCTTCCCGCGGGCCAGTTCATGCCCGGCCTCATCGGTGATCGCCCAGACCGGCGTGATGTTCGCCAGACCGGCCGGGCCGTAATGGGCCAGGTCGAGCGTGGCCTCAAGGGTTTCGTCGGTTCCAAAGGTACGCTTGGGTAAACGTAGCAGCGGCACAGTGGAGCCGCAGAA
>CAJBSZ010000366.1 GCA_903958395.1 uncultured bacterium
GGACAGCGATGTATCTTCTTGCCCATGTGATTGTCAGTGATCCGGGGGTTACTTGGGTGGCGCCTCTTATACGAGCCGGGCAGATGGATATTGTGATAGATGGAAAACCGGTTAGCGTGACGAAAAAGAATGAAAAACGGGGAGGGGTGGGGGGGGCGGTCCAGCTTTCTGCAGGACCTCATCGGGTTGAATTGTATGGCTATAATTCAGCAGGGGGTGCCACCGGGCCGATGATGTTGACCTGGCGGACGCCAAAAACCACAATTCAGGAGCTCGGTGGGCCGCGTCCCCCGGATCTCAAGTATCCCGGAACGCCCATGTGTGAAAGCCGGTTCCTGCGGGATGATGAAATCGTCAAATCCGGCTCCTGTCAAATTCGGACTATTCAGGCCCAGGATGGCGGGCCCATTGCCAGTTTCACGATGTCTCCCGGGAATGTTTTTTGGTTTCCGGGTGAGGAGGCGATTATTCAGTATGGGCTCCGGGTGGAGCCGCGGGGCAATCCGGCAGGAACCCGCTACAATTGGACTTTTGATGCCATGCCGGGGGCGTCGGCCTCTGGTTCCGAATTGGCGTGGCTATTCAAGGGGGGCGAGGATATCTGGGTCACGCTTACGGCGGAATCGGGAGGGAAGCGATCTTCGGCGCGTCTTATGTTCTATCCGTATTCCGAAATGAAGAGCAGCATCGCGTATGATTCGACCCGTGCGGATTTTCGACAGGCCTGCCTGACTATGGCGAAGTCTTTTTCTGAAAAGGAAGATCCCTTTTCAGGCTGGACTCCCGGCATGTGGAGTAATCTGTTCAGGGTTCTGGATCTCCAGATGGAGGATCCGTTGCTTGGCTATCTTGTGACGCAGCGGTGGGACTTCCTGAAGAAAAAACTGGATGATGCGCAGAAGACGAGATTGCAGGATTTGTTTCTGATTATCAAGGCGCGGCAAAATCCGAAAGAGGCGCTTAAATGGGCGCAGGAGTTCTGTAATGCCGACTGCCCTCGCAATCGGATTGTAATGCTGCAGTTAAAGCAGGCTGAAATTTTGATGTATTACCTGAATGATTTGGAGGGAGCCCGGAAAATCATCACCCCCCTGTTGCTGTCTTCGGGTGAGGAGGGGGAATGGGCGAGAATCAGGATGGGCGACCTGGAATTCCTGTCCCGTAACCTGAATGAGGCCACGGAACGATATGGAGAGGTGCAGAACCGTTCTAAAGCAGGGTCGGTGAAAACTTCAGCGGGCATGACCAAGCTTCATGGATCGACTCTTTCCGGGCCGGTAAAATCGGCTGATTTTGCGAAAAAGAATGCGCCCCAGAAGAGTGTTGTCAGTAAGCCTTCTGAATTCGAAACCCCGGGTTCTGTGGCCGATTGGAAACTGTCCGCCATTCGGGATGTGGCCGCCTCAGAGACAGTCGGGGGGCTGATCGAGCAGGGGTTCTATGACGAGGCACTCCACGCCTTGAAGACGTGGGAGCGGTCGTTCCCGCTGAACAAGATTACGGGCGATTACATTCTCCGGGAAGCGACACTGTATATGGCGTTGAAGGACTTCAAGCGGGCGCGTGTGATTCTGACGGCCTATTGTGAACAGATTGACGCTTCTAATTTTCTGCCCGGGGCTATGAAAATGATCAGGAGCTGCATGATCTCTATGAATGAGCCCGATGCGGTGGTGGATAAATACTATAACGAGCTCCTGAAACGAACCCAGTTCGGTGGCGGGGAATAGGGTCGTGCGAGCGTCATTAAGTGTAATCGAAGGGATGGGAATGAGGACGTGGTTATTGACTGGATTGTGCGTGGTGTTGTCTGCGGTTGCTGTTTTTGGTGCCGATGCCAAGCCGGAACGCCATCGGCTTTACACTCCGCCGGATTCCGATTCCACAGGCGGCATCACCGGGATGATCACCAAGCCAGGGAAGCCTATTCTTGAAATATTGGCCATGCCGCCAGATCACCCCGAACTTGTCTATGAGGGCAAGGTAGTGGGGTCGAACCGGCAGGGATTTCTGTTCGAGAATCTTCCGATGGCGAAATACAATCTTTTTGTGATTTATGAAAATGAGTTTTATGAGGGATTGGAATTAAGTTTTGTTCCGGATACCCTGACGGAAAAGGATCGCAAGAGCATTGATTTCATCGTTAAAGCATCCGATCCGTTCTTTAACAAGAAGGTGATTCACCGGGTCGAGGGCACCACGGGGCGGGGTAATTTTGCGCGGTGCGTGGTAACCCAGTACCGGGATGGGCCAGGTACCGTGACGGCGGATTACGTGGAGATGAAGGGCATAAGCCGCCGAACCTTCAAGTTGATCTGGTTGAAGGATGTCGGAGTGGGGTGGCAGGTGGTGCAGAAGCGGGATCTCTATCCGGTGACGGTGGCGATGAGCCTGCTGACGCCAACCCATCATTTTTCAAAAGTGTTGTCGAAAATCCGGGTGACGGATCAAGTGAAGGATTTGGGCGAGATTTCGCTCGGAAATAATCAGTAAACCGCTCAGTGAGGGCGATTCAGGGAGGCTGCGATGGCTAGGATTGTATTGACCGAGGGTGAATATAAAGGGCGTGAAGTCGAACTTTCAATCAATGAGGTGATCATTGGCCGGGATGAGGAATGTAATCTTCCACTGAATGATTCAAAGGTGTCCCGTCGTCACGCTAAGCTTTATTGCGAAAACGGGGTGTGGCATCTTGCTGATTTGGATAGTGCCAATGGAACAACGCTGAATAATCAAGCGGTCACGGTTTCCGTTTTGCAGGAAGATGATGTGGTCTCCATTGGCGCCACGACCTTCATATTCAAGAAGGATCCGGCTCCTGCGGCCGCTGTGGTTGCTCCTGCGGTGGCCCCCGCGGCTGAGGTGAAGCCTGCGCCAAAGGCCGCTCCTGCAGAGGTAAAATCGGCTCCACCCGGCATGCTGGCCTCGGCTGAAGATTTGAAACTGGTGGAGCAGATGCGCCAGTCTATGGATGCCATCCGGAAGGAAGTGGGCAAGGTCATCATTGGCCAGGAGGATGTGCTCAACGAGATCCTGATGTGCATCATCGCCGGTGGGCATGCGCTGTTGATCGGGTTGCCGGGGTTGGCCAAAACACTGACGGTTAATACGATTGCCAAGGTCCTGGATATGAAGTTCAAGCGGGTCCAGTTTACGCCCGACCTGATGCCGTCGGATATCACGGGAACCGAGGTATTGGAGACTGATCGGGTGACGCAGCAGAAAGAGTTCCGGTTCATGCAGGGGCCGATTTTCTGCAATCTGCTGCTGGCGGACGAAATTAATCGTACCCCGCCCAAAACTCAGGCGGCCCTGCTGGAAGCCATGCAGGAGAAGCAGGTCAGCGTGGGTAAGGAAGTCTACAAGCTCGACAAGCCTTTCTTCGTTCTGGCCACCCAGAACCCCATTGAACAGGAGGGAACTTATCCGTTGCCTGAAGCCCAGTTGGACCGGTTCATGTTCAACATTTTCGTGGACTATCCGAAGCGGGATGAGGAAATCACGGTTATTGCGAGGACCACCGGTGCGGCTGGCGCGGAGCCGCAAGTGGTTATTGATAAAAAGGCCGTTATCCATCTGCAGGAAGTCGTGAGAAAAATTCCAGTTTCAGATCATGTCATTGGCTATGCGGTGAGTCTGGTGCGGGCCACCCGGCCGAGTGATTCTGAGGCGCCTGAATTCACCAAGAAGTACGTTTCTACCGGGGCCGGGCCCCGTGCCGGGCAGTATCTGGTGCTGGCCGCCAAGGCTCGTGCCGTGCTGGAAGGCCGGATTCATGTGAGCTGCAATGACATCCGGGGTGCCGCCATGCCGGTGTTGAGGCATCGTATTCTCACAAATTTTGCAGCCGATTCCGAGGGGCTCAAGTCGGTCGATATCGTCAAGCGTCTACTTTCCGAGATCAAGGAACCCGGCGCGGAGACCTACGAGCCGCCCAAGCCGCCCGCGAAAAAGAAGTGATGGCCTTGAAACCCATACGAGCTTGTCTTCAATGTGCGTGTGCCGGTTTCATGCTGACGGGTCTGTCTGCCGTCGGAGCCCTGCCCGCTTCGGATCCGGTTCGCGGGGTTGATGAGATGTCCGTGGAGCAGAGACGGGTATTCCTCCGGGGTACCCTGGCGGATTGGCGAGAGGACACCAGTGAGAAGCGGGGACACGAGGCGCCTCCGATTCAGAAGCCGTATCCACCTGATGCGAAACGGATAGACCTGGTCAGTCCGGCGAAATTCACGGTCGGTGGAATGCGGGTGATTGATGCCATCCGGGACCGGCGGAGCCGCCGGGACTATTCCGGGGAGGCGTTCAGTCTTGAGGAGTTGAGTTACCTCCTCTGGGCAACGCAGGGAATTTCACGGTTGGATCAGGATGAGCACGGCAAGGTTGTGACGCAATTCAGGATGGTGCCGTCGGGCGGGGCGCGTCATCCGTTTGAAACCTACCTGGTCATTAACCGGGTCGCCGGCGTGGCGCCGGGGTTGTATCGCTACCTGCCCCTGGAGCATCAGCTCCTGGTGATCCGGGAGGAAGGCGGCTTGTCGAAGCGGGTTACAGGTTCCTGTTACGGCCAGTCGTTCGCGGGTAATTCGGCGGTGACCTTTGTGTGGGCGGCTATTCCCTATAGGACGGAGTGGCATTACGGGTGCATCGCGCAGAAGCTCATTTCGATTGAGATCGGGCATGTGTGCCAGAACCTGTATCTTGCTGCGGAAACCATTCGCGGCGGCGTGTGTGCTGTTTCGGGGTATAATCAGGCCCGCCTGGACGCTTTGTTCGGGCTCGACGGGAAGGATGAATTTGTGGTCTACCTTGCGGCTGCGGGAAAAGTCAATGAAGCACCCCATCCTTGAACCGTTCCCTCTGGCGACTCTCGACCAACTGGATTGTGAAATCCGGCACCTGAACCTGACTATTCCGTTGAGCGACGAGGTGTCGGTTCTCGCAGAACCCCTGGTGATCGGGGGGCTCAGGATTCCCAACCGGCTTTGTGTTCAACCCCTGGAAGGGTGTGATGCCGGAACGGGCGGAGTCCCCGGGGAATTGACCTTGCGACGATATCGCCGTTTCGCAGAGGGCGGATTCGGGCTGATCTGGCTCGAGGCCACCGCCGTTGAAGGTCAATGCCGTTCCAATCCCCGTCAATTATGGATGAACCACAGTAATGTCAAGGCCTTTGCCGAACTGGTTCAGGATATCAAGCAGGTCGGCCGCCGCCGCTGGGGACATGAGGTGATCGTGATCCTTCAGTTGTCCCATGCCGGCCGGTATAGCAGCCCTGAGGGCGTCTCAGACCCCTTGATTGCCACTCGCGATCCTTCTGGGGATCAACGGCAGGAGCTCCCGGCAGACTTTTCTGTGGTTTCGGACGACTATCTTGATCGACTTCAGGCGGCGTATGTGACCGCAGCGTGCCTGGCGTCGGAAGCCGGATTTGACGGGGTCGATGTGAAGGCCTGTCATGGCGACCTTCCCTCTGAATTGCTGGGGGCCTTCACCCGACCGGGCCGGTACGGTGGTTCTTTTGAGAATCGGAGCCGGTTTCTGAGGGAAACGACTGCGAAACTGCGGGAATCCAATTCCAGGATCCTGCTAGCCTCCCGTGTCTCCATCCCGGAGGGTCAGGATGCGGTGACGCTCGCGAAAGCCTTGCATGCGGGAGGGGTGCAGCTCCTTAATATTTCCGAGGTAGCCTTGGAGCAGAACCCGCTCGTGAAACTCGCCCGAGTGATGACCGTCACGCGGGCTATTCAGCAGGCGATCCCTTCTGTTTTTGTGATGGGTGGAGAATTCAGTTGGCTCCGGCACTTCCTGCCGAATGTTGCCTCAGGATTTATTCGAGAGGGCTATGGCGCGATGATCGGGGTGGGGCGTGCCGCGTTGGCCTATCCGTCGCTGGCGGGCGATCTGGTTCAGACAGGGCGACTGGATCCGGACAAATGTTGTATTACCTGTTCCGCGTGCATGCAGTTGGTCAAGGATGGAGGGACTTCAGGGTGTGCGGTCATGGATAGTGAAATCTATGGAGCGGCCTATCGGAGTCATCGCCATTTTGCCGAGGATAATCTTCAGGAGGAAGCGAAGCGATGTCTGGGCTGCGAGCCGGCACCCTGTCGTAGCGCTTGCCCGGCCCGAATTGACGTGCCGGCTTTCATCAAAGCCTTTGCGGAGGACGATATCCGGAAGGCTTATGAGACCATTCGACGGACGAATGTCCTTCCGGAAATGTGCGCCCGGCTATGTCCGGTTGGGCGACTGTGCGAAGGGCGGTGTGTCACCAATACGCTGGAGGGGAATCCGATTCCCATTCACGACATCCAGTATGCCGTCTCTTGGAAAGCCCGTTACAGTGGGCTCACCGGGGTTCGTATTCCTGAAGCGGAAACCGGGAAGCGCGTCGCGGTGATCGGAGGCGGTCCGGCGGGTGTAGCCTGTGCGGTCACCTTGCTGGAACGGGGGCATCATGTTGTGCTGTTTGAACGGGCGGCCCGATTGGGGGGGACACCTGAACTGCTCATTCGGGCAAGCCTTTTCACGGGTGCGCAGGGTGAAGTCGATGCGCTTTTGAAGCCGGCTTTGTACGAGGCGCGACTGGTGATAAAGTTTGGATCCGAATTGGGGCGAGAGATCACTTTGGACGGTTTGAGACGAGAGCATGATGCCGTGTTTTTGGCGGCGGGGGTTTGGGGGGAGCAGTCCCTGGGGCGGACTGAGGGGGTGGTGAATGGGGTGGCCTTTCTCAGGCAGACGCGCTCAGGGGAAATTGAAGCCGTGCCCCCTCGTGTGATCGTGCTGGCGGGGGGCGACAGCGCCATGGACTGCGCTGCGGTGGCCCTCGAACGCGGGGCCCGGGAGTTGACGATTGTTTATGCCGGGGCTCTCTCAGCAATGCACTGGCATATGCCCGATTCATGGTTCCGCACAGCAGGCGTCCAGTTCATGACCCTGACCCGACCGATGAGGTATGAAGTGGATTCTGAGGGGACGGTGACCGGGTTGAAAATCAGCATGAATTCTGTTGTGGGGCCCGGTGCCGAATCCATCGTGAAGGCTGATTTAATTATTGAGGCCATGGGCCTTGGGGTCGAGGAATCGTTGGCGGTGGCGCTTTCTCCCTGTGCGTTTACGGATCAGGGGTTGGTGAAGACCACTGGGGAACACTCGTTGTCCTGTGGCATTCCCGGTGTGTATGCCGGGGGTGGCGTGATCAATGGCGGTGCCTCAGTGGTGCAATGCGTGGCGGAAGGGATGAAGGCGGGTGTAGAAATTTCTGAATATCTGGAGTCGCCGTAACCTTTCCAGCCCAAGGGACATTATAAGATTATGAAATTGGAAAGTTGCAAAAAGCTCGAATATGGTCGGTGTGTTCCCATTGAGGACACAGTGGCACGGTTGGAGTCAACCATCGGAACCATGCATGAGTACCGTCTTTTTGAGACGAAGGTTTCGGATCGCCTTTACTGGTCGGCTTTGTATATAGACGACTTGGAATTCCGTTCGATGGGAAAGGGAATCACGGCCATCCAGGCCAAAGCCGGGGCACTTGCCGAGTGCGCGGAGTGGGTTACCGCCATGGAACTGGTGCAACTTCCTGGTTATACGGTTGGGCACCAGAAAACCATTCCCGATGCGGTTGGGGTTGAGGCGTTGATTCCCCATGTGGATGTCGGGCGCGAGGTGATTGAACGCATCAAGAAGACCGACACGGCCATGTACTGGGTGGATGGTCATTCCCTGATGACTGGACGCAAGGTGAAGATCCCCATTGAGTTTGTGAGGCGGATCGGGGGGCCGAACGGCATGGCCGCCGGAAATCGGCGCGAGGAAGCCATCGTTCATGCAACCAACGAAGTGTTTGAACGCCGGGTTCATATCACCGTTCTCAAACAGAAACTCGTGATGCCTACGATTGACATGGCGACGATTGAGAATCCGGTGTTGCTTGAGCAGATTGAGTTTCTGAAAGGGAAGGGGATTGAGATCACGCTCAAGGATCTTACGTTTGGCGGTGAATTGCCGTGCATTGGAGCGTATTTCTGGGATCCCAATATCCCCGAGAATTATCAATTTCATCATTTCTTCAAAGTGGGGGCCGGATTCAATCTGGAGGATGCCCTGACTCGAGTGTTCACGGAATACACTCAGGGGCGAATGCTGGATGAATTTATTCAGGGCGCCAAGGAAGATCAGGATCGCGTTTTGAAGTACGATTTACGGGCGCTGAAAAGTGTTGCCAATGACAGCGATAATTACCTGTCGGCTTTCATGTTTGGCTTTGTGCCCCATGTCAGCGCTGAGTATTTGAAGCAAGGCGACAGTGTGCCTTTTTTCAAAGGGGAGCAATACGATGATTGCCTTCAGGATATTGAGCGGGCTAAGACAGTATTCTCAAAACTGGGAAAAGACTACATTGTGATCGATTTTACGGATCCCAAGATCAATTTTCCGGTGGTTGAGGTTGTGGTGCCTGGGTATTCAGATGTTTTGCCTTACTATCCAGCATCCAGCAATGTGCTTTTCCGGCGCTATACAAGAGGTGATATTCTGAGGTCCTATGAGGCGTCTGAAGGGTTGCCGTCATCCGGCGGGGCTTCGAATAAGGGTTTTGCGAAGGAAGTTGCGAAATAAAGTTTGTAACTTTAGCGGGGGTCGGGACATTATAGAGGCAGAGTGTTAATAAGGAGTACATATGAAACATGAATCGATGAAGAGTTTGAGGTTTATGATTCCGGCGTTGGCAGCGACACTGTGCATGGGCACGGCATTGGCTGCAGGAGATGGTTCCGATGAGGCTGGCTTTGTGCCCCCGCCCGAAGGTCGAACCCCACCCCCCGCTCCCCCACGTTCCATTGCTTCAGCCGAGACGACGGATCCGTGTTGCTGCTGCCCGGTCACGCCCCAGGCCCGGACGGAAGCCAAGAAGCCTCCGCAACCGCCTGCTCTCATCACGAAACTGAAGTCAGAGTAAAGCCAGCCTGAAACTATTCTGGACAACGGGCATGATTCTTCATAGATTCATGCCCGTTTGCTTTCTTATGCGGGAGTAATTCAGTGGTAGAATGTCAGCTTCCCAAGCTGAACGTCGTGGGTTCGATCCCCATCTCCCGCTCCACTTTTATCGAAATACGGGCATGAGATTTTCCTTCATTCTTGCAATCGCGGTCGGGCTGACTGGAACACTTCAGGCGGCTGAGTATTTCGTGGAGAAGGGGGGAGACGATTCCAATCCCGGAACCCGGATGCAGCCATTCAAGAGTATTCAGAAGGCGGCCGGGGTTATGCTTCCGGGGGATGTCTGTACGGTCAGCCGGGGAGTTTATCGTGAAACCATCCGCCCCGCCGTTTCCGGAAAGCCGGGGAGCCCTCTTCGATTTCAAGTCGCCCCCGGGGAAACGGCGACGATCAGTGGCGCAGATGTGGCAGCCCGGTGGGAACGCTATACCGGGAGCATGTACCGGGTGAATGCGGAGGGGCTGATTCAGGTCCTGGTCGATGAGGTTCCGGCCATCCCGCGCTCCTCCATTCCTGATGATTCGGCGGTCCCCAAGGCGGCGTGGTACTACGAGTCCGGTTCCGGTGATGTGTATCTCAAGCTTTCCGGAAATAGTGCGCCGGGTGAACACTCTATTGAACTCCAGACACGCGCCTGGGGAATTGATGCATCAAGCTTTTCCCACATTGAGATCAAGGGCTTTAACCTGATGGCGTGTGGGGTTAATTTTTCGGAGGCCCGGATGTGCCGCGTGGAGGATTGCCATATATGGTGGAATGGGGCGCCGTCCGGTGCCGTGTTGATGGGGGGCAAGGACAATGAGCTCATCAATAGTTCCATCATCGGCAGCACCGGGTACGGGGTGGTTCTGCTCGCCGGTGGAGTGAACAACCGGGTGCTCAACACTCTGGTGCGTGGACGGGATATATCTCCCTTCAGTACCATTGGAATCCTGGCGCAGGGCACGGCCCCGACGGTTCGTAATGTGTCGGTTCTGGATTGTGCCGGCGGTGCGATCCTGTGCAGTAACGTGATGAATGCCCGGATTGAGAATAACGACTTTCATCATGCAGGTGCCGGGTTCACCAATACCAGTCTGGTTCGGGTGACGGGTGACGGCAAGGGGACGGTGTTGGCGTACAACTGGGTGCATGATAATGCCGCTGTTGACGGAGAGGGAATCCGCCTGGAGGGACCGGTGGAAAACTATGTGCTGCGGCAGAATGTAATCTGGGGGCAGCCGGGTGCGGCGTTTAAAATGGCAGGAGCGTCCCGGTATAATTTCATCTTCAATAATACAACGGCCTTGAACGGGTGCGGGGTGGATGTGGGAAAGACCGGGAAGGACGATGATTTTCGGGAGACCCGTTTTATGAACAACATTTTGGTGGGGCCGGTATGGCCCTCCACAGGTGGAATGCCGCCTTCTAAACTGGTCTGGAAAAAAAATTATACAGGCCAAAATCCCGGCTTTGTGGATGAGACCAATCGCAATTTCAATTTGGTGGCGGGTTCGCCCTGCATTGATGCGGGGCAGGAGGAGCCTGAGTTTACGGATGAATTTACAGGTAATCTGCCGGACATCGGGGCGTATGAAGTCGGAAAAGAGTATCCGGTTCCCGGTTGTCGCGTGATCGAAAGTGCAAATAAAGCGGTTGCGCCCGTGGTGAAGATCGTGCTGGAATCTGAAACCGACGGGGCGGAAGTCCGCTACACGCTCGATGGGCGTGCCCCGGATGAGATGTCCTTGCTCTATACCGGCGCCGTTTCCGTTGTCTATGGAGCCAGAATCAAGGCCAAGGCCTTCCGGGGCGGCATGGAGGAAAGTGCTACCGCCCATATCCAGATCCGGCAGCTTGAATAAATGGCATGGATTCAGGAGCGCTGGCTTGGTATAAAGGCTCAGGTTTTTATCACTAGATTACGAAAGAAGGACATTATCCGATGATTGAGAAACGAAAAGACTGCAAACATGAGCATGGTCATCCCGGTCACCTTTGTATGTTGGCGGCCGCCAACCAGATCGAGGAGATCAAACATCTGGTTCAAAATCCCAAGTATGTCTGCTTCAACTGTGGCCGCGTGGCCGACAAGGAAGGCAATCTCTGCAATCCGATGCCGTTGAAATAGGCGACTGATGCCGACCATTATTTATATTAATGGGTATCGATTGTTTTTTGTGAGTTTTGACGGATCTGAGCCAATGCATGTCCATGTTCGAAAAGGGGATTGCCATGCTAAAGCCTGGGTGGAGCCGCTAAGGATTGCGTGGTCTGACTTTAAGCCCCGCGAAAATCGGATTATTTTGCGACTGATAAGAGAGAATGTGAATCTCATTCGTCAAAAATGGTATGATCACTTCAAGGCATAGAATAGGACCTGAGCATGCCAAGGCCGTGGGGTTGCTTGTCGGGATCGGCGGATTCACTGTTTCATTGTCCGATGGGCGACAACTATCAGTTCCCTACGAGTGTTTCCCGCGCTTGGATGATGCCACTCCAGAGCAGCGCAATCATTTTGAGGTTTGTGCAAGCGGGCGGATGTTGCATTGGCCTGAAATTGATGAGGACATTGAGGTTCAGCATTTGATTGATGGTCGGATGCCTATCAAAGCCCGCAAGGTGATAGCTGCTGTTGCTGAACCCAGACCAATCTATGGTAAAGTTGGAAAACTCAGGAAGTAGTGCGGAATGACTGAGTCCGAAGCCAAGACGCGGATTGCGCAACTGCATTCCGAGATCAACCGGCACAATGTCCTGTATTATGTAGAAGCGCGGCCCGAGCTTTCTGACCGCGAGTATGACCGGCTTTATGACGAGCTGAAGAGGCTTGAAAAACAATTTCCCGGATTGATCACTCCAGATTCGCCTACCCAACGTGTTGGGGGACGGGTGCTCAAGGAATTCAAGAGTGTCAAGCATGAGATCCCTATGTTGTCGCTGGAGAAGGTGGATGCGTCTGAATATCCAACCAAAGAAAACGAGCCTGATTATTGCTGTCGTATTCGTATGCAGGATGAGAATACATTGGAGCAGCTGCGAAGGTTTGATCAGACTGTAAGATTTGCGTTAAATCAACAGTCAATTCAGTATGTTCTTGAACCCAAAGTCGATGGTGTTTCGATCTCGGTTCACTATCGAGATGGGGAACTGGTGCTGGGCACAACTCGTGGTGACGGCAATACGGGCGACGACATAACAGCCAACATTAAAACAATTAAAAATGTTCCATTGCGATTAAATACCGAGAATCCACCCGCTTACTTGGAAGTTCGCGGTGAAGCCTACATGCCAATGCTCGCTTTTGAGGAACTTAATGCGGAAATGGACCTTGCTGGGGAAAAAACCTTCCCTAATGCACGAAATGCTACTGCGGGTACGCTTAAGCAGCTCGATTCTAGAATTGTCTCAAAACGACCTGTTAGGGCCGTTTTCTATGCTGTTGGAGTAATGCAAGGCATAGACTTCGCGACTCATGCGGAATCGTTAAGGGGCTTAAAAGCCCTTGGATTGCCGATACAAGCATATTGGTGGGAATGTGAAGGCATCGCGCAAGTTCTTCAGTATTATCGAGATAAGGTTGTATGTGGATATGATGAGCGAAAGGATCTTAGAACCAAGCTACCCTATGAAATCGATGGCATCGTTCTTAAAATCAACAATCGTGCCTATTGGAGTCTGATTGAGCCTAAAAGAACTACGCCCGGCTATGCGAGGGTGCATAAACCGATTCCATGGATTTCAGGCGTAGAGTCGGTTGTCAAAGCTATTACAGTTCAGGTCGGGCGAACCGGAGTTCTGACGCCGGTTGCCGAATTAAATCCTGTTTTTGTGCAGGGCTCAACAGTATCCCGTGCAACTTTGCACAATGCTAATGAAATCACCGCCAAAGACATAAGGATCGGTGATACGGTTATTGTCAGGAAGGCTGGCATGGTGATTCCGGAGGTTGTCGAGGTTGTGAAGGAAAAAAGACAACCTGGGTCTCGGCCGTTTGATTTTGTTGCGCATATACAAAATAAATGTCCAGCGTGTGGGCATATCATCTCCAAGCAAAAAGTTCATGCTGGAAAAAAGGAAGAGGTCGCATGGAGGTGTGAAAATCTAGCAGAGTGTCCAGCTCAAAGAGCTCGGCGTATTGCGCTTTTTGCTCAGAGAAGTGCTTTGGATATCGAAGGTCTTGGTGGAGTTGTTGCAGAAAAATTGAGTGAGAGTGAATGTGTCAAAGATCCACTTGCCTTATTTGGGCTCGATGTTCAGCGGCTTTCTTCTTTAAATCTTGGGACGAAAACTGAGCCTAGAAATTTTGGAGAAAAAAATGCAACAAGAGTTATCAAGGCTATTGATAGGGCAAGATCCTTGCCTCTTGCTCGATGGTTGCATGCATTAGGAATTCCAAATGTAGGGGAAAAGATCGCGTACGAAATAGCCCGTCTTCATCGTGATTTTGAAGATCTTGCTTCATCCGATCTTGTGTTCTCCATAAGCGAGGTAGGTAAGAAAAATGCGGCTGTTGTATCGGCTCTTCATAAAAGATTAGCTCATAATCCATCTCTTCAGAGACAGGTGGATTTAGAGAAAATTAGGCTTGAGGCTGAGATTGCGGTGCTTGAGAGCCAGTGGGGGGCGGAGCTAGATTCGAAAAAACGTACGCAGATTAGAAGTAAAATAAAATGTCGCAAAGGTCGATTGTTGACGGTTGGGTTGACCGACGAGATCTCGTCAGTGGTAGCCAAAAGTTTAGTCGACTATTTCACGTCACAGGCGGGCGATTTATTGTTGTCGCAACTGAAGCAGTTCGGCATATCACCCAAAGGGGAGCTTGCTCAGACTAAATCTGTTTTTGTTGGAAATGATGTGATTGGTAAAACATTTGTGTTAACCGGTACATTTGATTTGATGAGTCGTGACGATGTTGTAGAACTTATTCGTAAACGCGGCGGCAATGTTGTGGGGGCTGTTAGTAAGAAGTCTGACTTTGTTGTATGTGGGCGAGAGCCGGGTGTCTTGAAAATCCGGGATGCAGAAAAACATGGGGTGAAACAAATTGACGAGAAAACGTTTTTTAAAATGCTTGGGCCTTTGGAGCCCAAGCCTCGTCAATCGCTGTCTGTCCAGCAGACTCTGTTCTAAGGCGTTATGTAGTATGGTGAAGGAGGGGTAATGCAGATTGTTTTCAAAGTTCAAGGTTCTGCTCTAGAACCGTATGAAGTTTCCTTTGCGAAAAATAATAAGAACCTGACAGCCCATTGTTCTTGCCCAGCTGGAAGTGTGGGTCAGTATTGCAAGCATCGGCTTGCAATACTGAAAGGCGCTAATCCCGGCGTTGTAAGTGGTAATGAATGTGAGATTAGCACTGTCCAAAGGTGGGTTGTGGATAGTGATGTTGGGCAGGCTATTGCGGAATGTGTTGAAGCTGAGCGCGATGCAGAAGAAGCGAAAGCAAAGCTAGCCATTTGTAAGAAACGCCTTGCTCGTGCGTTAATGAATTGAATCTGCAGGCTCGAAATTTTTTCGAAGGCAAGGAGAGTCCCCGTCCTTCTCGAATCTAATTCAATAACCCTGCTTGCCCGGCAATGATTGTGAATTGACAGGGAGTGCATTTGGCTTCTGTTCAAACCCTTGAAAACATTGAAAAAAAACTTCAATGGGGGTTGCATTCATTGAGGAATCCGCCTATATTTCGAAATTGAAGAGGCTGAGTCATGGTGACGCGGCCCAAAAAAACCTCATAGGAGTTACTCAAATGGCAAAAGCGTTGACGAAGAGTCAGATTGTGGCGGGCGTGGCGGAAGCGGTTGAACTCAGTAAGAAGCAGGCGGGCGCGGCGATTGAAGCGTTGGTTTGCCTGGCGTACAAGAACGCCAAGAACGGTTTCACGCTTCCCGGCTTGGGCAAGCTCGTTCTGGTGAATCGCAAGGCGCGTATGGGTCGCAATCCTGCCACCGGCGCAACGATCAAGATCCCGGCCAAGCGCGTGGTTAAGTTCCGCGTTGCCAAAGCGGCCAAGGATGCGATCCTGGGCTAATTGGGTTTGTTGCTTTGGTAAAGGGGCCGTGGCCGAAAGGTTACGGCCTCTTTCTTTTATGAAGAGGTGAATGATGCCGATTTATGAATATGAGTGTGGAGCCTGCGGGACACGGGTTGAGGCGCTGATCCGTAATGAAAGGGATGTCCCCAAAACATGCGGAAAATGCAAAGGGAAATTGAAAAAAGCCTTGTCGGGTTTCAGTGTCTCGATGGCGGCCTCAAGCCCGAAGCATGAACCTTCTGCCGCCTGTGCCGCGTGCCCGAGCCGTGGCTGTCCACATAGTCATTAAGGGGGACACGCTCTATTCAATGAACTCCCTGGCGTTCTGGAACATCCGTAGCCAGGGGCCTGCTTCGCCTTTGAATAGCCCTAGCGGCTTCCAGGAGAGTTGAACCGCGCGGAAGGCTCGCTCGGGGTGCGGCATCATGATGGTGACACGGCCGTCACGTGTGGTGACTCCCGTAAGCCCGCCTGGCGAACCGTTTGGGTTGACGGGATATCGTTCCGCCAGCATTCCTGTATTGTCGACAAACCGCAGGGCCGCCTGGTTCTGGTCGATAATTTTTTTCAGGGAACCGGTCCGGCTGAAATTAGTGAATCCCTCGCCATGCGCCACCGGGATAGGAATCCGGGAGCCCGCCATACCCGTCAGCAGAATTGATGAAGAGGGTTGAATTTCCACGGTCGCATAACGGGCCTCGAACTGTTCAATCTTATTCCGGGTGAATTGGGGCCAGGCCTCGGCGCCGGGAATGATGTCCTTAAGCAGGGACACCATCTGGCACCCGTTACACACACCGAGCGTGAAGGTATCGGGCCGGTGAAAGAAGGTTTGGAACATATCCTTCATCCGTTCATTGAAGAGGATGCTCCGTGCCCAGCCGGCGCCTGCGCCCAGTACATCGCCATACGAAAAACCACCGCAGGCGACCAAGCCTGAAAAATTGGCCAGATTAACGCGGCCTGAGTGAAGATCCGTCATGTGGACATCCACGCTGGTGAATCCGGCCCGCTCGAAGGCGGCTCCCATTTCGATATGCCCGTTAATGCCTTGCTCGCGAAGAATGGCCATTTTGGGGCGATTCACGCTGATGGAGAAGGGACGACATGGATCGTAGGTCAGGTGGAATGACAAGCCGGGGTCAGATTCGTCCTTGAGGGCGTCATATTCTTCGCGGACACACTCCGCGTTGTCCCGGCGTGACTGCATCTCATGGGTCAGTTCGGACCAGACCCGTTTCAAGTTGGAGACCTTCGTCTGATAAATGATCTTGTCACTTATTTCGAAGGTGAGGGTCTTGTCCTCGGACGGACTTCCGAGCATAAAGGCCAGGGTGTCGATATTGTGCCGTTTCAGGATTTCATTGACCCGGGGAATGTCGCGGTCCGAAATCTGGATCACGGCA
>CAJBSZ010000367.1 GCA_903958395.1 uncultured bacterium
GACAATTCCCGAAACAAGCTCACCAACCTGGTCGCGAAGCAGGGCTTTGACAAATCCCGCATGGAAGTCCTCAAGACCCTCCTGCGGCTCCGGCAGGCTTGCTGCCATCTCGACTTGCTCCGGATGGAGGGACTCAAGGTCGAGGCTCCCTCGGCCAAGATGGAACTGTTCTTTGAACTGCTCGACGAGGCGCTGGACGGCGGACACCGTGTACTGGTCTTCAGCCAGTTCGTATCCATGCTCACCATCCTGCGCCGCCAGATGGAGCAACGGCAGATCCCCTACTGCTACCTGGATGGCTCGACAAAAGACCGCATGAACGTGGTCCACCAGTTCAATACCGACCGGAAAATCCCGGTGTTCCTGATCAGCCTGAAGGCCGGCGGCGTGGGACTGAACCTGACGGGGGCCGACATGGTGATCCATTTCGACCCCTGGTGGAATCCTGCCGTTGAAAACCAGGCCACGGACCGGGCCCATCGTATCGGCCAGAAGCGGACCGTCTATAGCGTCAAGCTTATCACCAAGGGCACGGTGGAGGAAAAGGTTCTTGAAATGCAACGCCGCAAGAAGGCGATTATTGACGCCACCCTGGCTACCGGCCAATCCGGCTTCAACGCCATGACCTGGACCGATATCCAGGATCTGCTGACCCTGTAACCCCCCGCGCGGACTCTTGCAGGGTTTTCGAGTCTAGTGTAAGGTACACCCCACGAAAAGGAGAATTCGGCATGAGAACCAAAAGACTGTTGTTGACGATGGCGGGACTGGGACTCTCGGCGGTTATGACCTGGGCGGCGACGGCCACCCTCATGAGCGTTCAAATCCGTAAGGCGGATATCCGGGACACTCCCTCTTTTATGGGCAAGATCCTCACCTCCGTTTCCTATGGCGACAAAGTCACCATTCAGTCTGAGAACGGAGCCTGGTTTCAGGTCAACACCCCGGGACAATCCGGCTGGATGCATAGCTCCGCCCTCACCAAAAAGAACATTGTCATGAAGTCCGGCGCCGGCGCCCAGACCTCCGCCTCCAGTGGTGAAATGGCCCTGGCCGGAAAAGGATTCAATTCGGATGTGGAATCCCAGTTCAAGACAAACCATAAGGACATCGACTTCACCTGGGTGGATAAAATGGAGAAAATAAAAATCCCCCCCCCTGAAATCAAGGCATTCGCCAAAGCCGGCCAGCTTGAATCCCAGGGAGGTGTGAAATGAAATATCTGATCATCATCCCCGCGATTCTGGGCATGCTCCTCGTCGGTTGCGCAACCTTGGACAAGTTGACTGAAGCCGGAACCGGACTAGCGGCCGCCACGGGCGTCATCAATGCCGATCAGGCCCAGTCCATCAACAAGAGCGTCAGTGCCGTGGGCAAGGTCTTCGAATCCATTACACCGGAACAGGAATACTACATTGGCCGCACGGTGGCCGCGACGATCCTGTCGAAAAACAAACCCTACGACAACCGGGCCATGACCAGCTACCTGAATACACTCGGGCAATACCTGTCATTGTTCTCAGATCGACCGGAGACCTTTGGAGGCTATCACTTCCTGGTCATGGACACACCCGACATCAACGCCTTCGCGGCACCGGGTGGCTTCATCATGGTCTCCCGCGGCATGCTCCGATGTTGCAAAAGCGAGGAAGCCCTGGCGGGCGTTCTGGCGCATGAAATCGGGCATGTGGAACTGAACCATGGACTCCAGGCCATTGA
>CAJBSZ010000368.1 GCA_903958395.1 uncultured bacterium
CGGCGTGCCCGGGCTCGGCAAGACGCTGCTTGTCAAGGTCGTCGATCGGCCCATAGGAACGGCGCTTCGAGCTGGTCGCGCCCATGAGCGTCAGGTGGCCACCGGCCGAGGAACCCATGATGCCGATGCGGTCGGGGTCGAGTCCCTTCGTCGCGGCCTCGCTGCGGACGATTCGGACGGTGCGCTGTAGGTCCTGCCACGCCGTCGTGTGCTTGGCCAGCCCGCCCAGCGGACGCGGCGTGCGGTATTTCATCGTCACGACCGTCATGCCCTTTTCGTTGAGGTAACGCCGCGCCGGCGCGACTTCGAATCCGTCTGGACTGTTGCCCCCGTAGCCGCCGCCCGAGTAGATGATCTGGATCGCCTTCGTCTTGAGTTCCTTCGGTATGTGCCACTCGAGATAAGGCAGGCACTGGTTCGTCTGCACATCCGGCATTTTGCCTTCCGGCCAAATCGGCTCCTTGCGGGTTTCGCCGCGCGCATCGTTGTTCGGATAGCGGGCCATCAGATCCACTTCCTCACCGAGGCGCCCGTCAAAATTCATCTGGCGGAGGTATTCGGCGACACGGTCAAGCCAGTGGTCGTAGGCGGTGCCGTCCTCGCCCTTGTCCGGGTCGCCCATGAAACCGTGGGGACGGTCTGCGAAGAGATGGATCTCTGCCGGGATTTTCATCCTGCGGAGCTGGCGGTAGATCTGCGTGGAGCCATTCGGCGAATAGATGTCCACCCCGCCGTGAAAGAGCGCCATCGGACAAGTCTTCGCGTCGAACTTGAACACGTCCGAGAGCTTTACGTCGATCGCATCGCCCTCGCGCGTGTTGGGGCCGATGAGTCCGTCCGTAAGCGCGTAGGCGGTGTAGATTGGCACAGCCCAGTTGACGTGGCACGGCAGCTCGTCAAGGTCGTCGATCGACCCGTACGCCGGTGTGAGCGCGCTCGTGGCGAGCAAGACCGTCAGGTGCGAGCCCGCGGAGAACCCGAACGCGCCGATCTTCTCCGGGTCGAAGCCGCGTTTCTTCGCATCGTTGCGGACGAGACGGACGGCGCGTTGCCCGTCCTGCCACGCGCTCTGGTAGATCGGCAACCCTTGAGGACGCGGCGTACGGTAAGTGAGGCTCACGCAAACGAACCCGAGTTCGGTGAACTTCTTCGCGACCCGGTCAATCCACATCCCGTCGCAACAATTCTGATAACCGCCACCGGAAATGAGCAACATGCATCCGCCGTTTTTCTCCGCAGGCGCCTCGTACCAGTCGAGATGCGGCATCGTATGTTCCGCCGTCTTGAATCCCGGCGCTTTCACCTCCTGGGTAGTCGCCGCGATTTGTTGCGTCTGGAAATCCGGAATCTTTCCTTCCGGCCACAGCGCAACCCGCTCCCCGGCTGTCGCCAGAACGGAGACCAGCAACCAAGAACAAAGAATGAACAGTTTTTTCATCATATCACTCCCTTTTAGCGGCCGGGGAAAGCGGCGTCGAAGGTGACTTCGGCGGGACGCCTGAGAAGCGGGCGGTTCTGCTTCATGGCATCCTTCAGATCGGCGGCGGCATCCTCGTCGACCCACCAATACCAGGCGGCCCCACTCTCGTTGTTGTATTTTCCGAGAACGGTGGGCGGGGTACCGAACTTGTTCCAGTAGACGAGGCGCTTGTAGTTGATGTTCCAGAGCAGGGCGTAGGGGTATTGGGCAAACACGATCCGGTCAATGTCCCGGCAGAGGACGTGGCGGGCGGCGACATCGAACAGGGGTTTCTGCTTTTCAATGAGGGCATCCACGGTGCTGTCCTTGAATCCACTGATGTTGCTGCTCATTTTCCGGTTGGCTTCCCGGGATGACCACGCCCCTTCGGGATCCTTGAACAGGGATGACCCGAAGGCGGCCCAGGTCATATCGAAGTTGAATTCATCCATGTCGCGGGTCCAGGCGGCCTGATCCTTGGAATCAATCTGCATGTCAATTCCCGCATCACGCAGATCCTCGGCGACAATGGACAGGAATTTTCCGGAGGAGGCTTCACGTTCCAGAAAGCGGAACCGGAAGGGTTTCCCCTCCTTTTCGAGAAGTCCGGTGGCTGGATTGGCTTTCCAGCCCGCCTCGGCAAGAAGTTTTCGCGCCTGTTCCTTGTCGAAGGCGGTCAGGGGATTCGGGCACGGATGAGTCGTATCGTAGAGATCCTCAACATACGACCGGTGGAGGAAGTACTGGTTGTACATCAGTGTGGCGTTCATGCGTTCGCGGTTGACCAGGTGACAGATCGCCTTCCTGACGCGGACATCATCAAAGGGGGGTCTCCGCATGTTCATGGCGAATCCCTGAAATCCGATGGGATCGTAGTTGGAGATCTTCTGGCGGATGATCCAGTTATTGGAGAATTTCTCGCCGCTGGTTTCGTTCATCCAGAGTCGTGCCATATAGATTGGAAACAGATCGAATTCGCCTTTCTTGAAGGCCTCAAAGGCGGTTTCCTGGGAGTCGTAGAATTTGTATTTCAAGGTCTGGAAATTCGCGACTCCCCGGGAGGAGGCCGCGTTCCGGTTCCACCAGTCGGCGCGCCGTTCGAGGGTGACGGAAAGGCCCTCCCGGACCGTTCCCAGCCGGTACGGTCCGGAGACGACAGGGAACTCAAAATTGATCTTGTTGAAGTCCAGCTTCTCAAATGCATGGCGGGGCAGGATCTGGAGGGATCCGACGGCGCCCAGGTTACGCCAGTGGACTTCTGTGGTGGTAAAACGGATGCACCGGTCATCCACCACGACGGGGCTTGAAAACTTCTCGAGAGCGACCTTGTGGGGGCCGGTGAGATTGGCCGGGTTCAGGATCGCGTCGAAAGTCCACTTTACATCGGCCGCTGTGATGGGGCGGCCGTCGCTCCAATGGGCCTTTGGGTTCAGCCAGAAGGTGAAGGTGCGCTTGTCGTCTGAAATAGACCATTTTTCAGCCAGGCCGGGCTCATAGTCCGGCGAGAGGGGATTCAGGGAGAGCAGCGATTCGTAAAGCATGCTGAAGAGGTCGGCGCTGAAGGAGTTATTGTCGAGATAGGGATTGAAACTCTTGGGGAATTGAAACCCGAAGGTTGACAATTCTCCGCCGGGCACGGCGTCCGGGGAGGCGAGCGGGTTGGGTTTATCCGTCCAGCCGGGCTTGGGAAAACAGTCTTCCGCGTAGTTGGGCAGGACCGTGGCGAGCAGGAGGCAGAGGGCGATGGGTTTCATAGGGGTTAGCTCAGCAGGGCGGTGGTGGCTTTCAGGAGGTCGGCAGGATTGTTGGAGGGGATAAACCGGGTTACGTTGATAAACTTATCGCCGGGTTTATGGATGCCGCTGGCATCATAGAGAATGATGGAGATGCCCCGGGCTGTGGTGTAGTCGGCGAGGCTTTCGGCGATGGCGTTTCCGGTGGTTCCGGAAAGGAGGGACTTGAGGAGGATCACGGATGGCGAATGGGATTGAAGGGTTTGGGCGAGGGCATGGCCGTCGGTGATCGTCAGGGTTTCATATCCGGCGATGGTAAAGGAGGTTTTCATACGCATGTTCAGGGTGGGGTCGTCCTCGAGAATCAGGACCATGCGGCGCGACTTGGATCCCGCCTGAGGCTCTGTCCGGGCATCTTTCCGGGTTTTGAGGAGGATCCGCTTCACTTCCGCAAGGAGCTGGGTTGGATCGCTTGTTTTAGCCAGGAATCCTTCCACGGCGGTGGTCTTGAAGAAGGCCTCCATGTTGGCGCGGGCGGAAAAAATCAGGATCGGGTAGTGGGGTTTTCCGTCGGGGCCGGATAGTTTTTTCAAGAGGGCAAGACCGGTCATGCCGGGCATGCTGATATCCAGGATGATGAGGTCCGGGGTCTGGCGTCGCATGGCCAGGATGGCGTCCTCGCCGGTTTGGGCGGTGGTTACGTCGTATCCCTCAAGTTTCAAGAGATCGCCCACGGTCAGGAGCAGGCTGGGTTCATCGTCAACGAGCAGGATTCGTGCGGGGGTCATGGGCTGGGTTCCTTTCCTGATGGTGTCTGGAAAACGGTCATCCCGAGCAATGCGCTCTCGATGGTTTCCGTGAGTTCTCTTGAATTCCACGGTTTGGGAAGGGTGGGAATGGAAAAGCGGGAGAGGACTTCTGAAGTGGATTCGTCCAGGGTGGCGCCCGTGATCGCGATGATGGGGATGTAGCGTATTGTGGGAGAACCGCGCAAGGTGAGAATGACGGTGACTCCGTTGATATCCTCCAGGATCAGGTCGAGAAGAATAAGATCCGGCCGGCTTGCCTCCGCCGTGAGGATGGTTTCCTGTCCGCTTTCGGTGGTGATGACGCGATAGCCGAGAGTGGTCAGGTGGAGCTTCAAAAGGTTTTGTATCACCGTGTCATTATCGGCCACGAGAATGGTGGGCGGCTCGCCGAGGGGGAGGGTCAGGCTGATTTCCGTTCCTTTTTCCTGTCCTGGTGGCGGGCTGGCGAGAGTGAGTGTGCCGCCGTGGAGGAGGATGATTTCCTTGGAGATGGCAAGACCCAGGCCGGAGCCTGAGGCATGGTTGCTGGCCCTGAAATATCGCTGGGTCACCCGGTCCATGGCATCCGGCGGGATCCCGATACCCGTATCCGTCACGGTGATCCGTGCGAACGCCTGCTCCGCCTCCGGCCGGACGCTGAGCGTGATGGTGCCGCCCGGCGGGGTGAATTTGACCGCATTACCCAGGATATTGTACAGCACCCGCTGGATCATGTTGGGATCGCAACGCACGAAGCGGGTGCGGGGATCCAGGGTGGAGGTTATCACGATTCCGGCGGCGTCGGCCTGGGGACGCAGGGCTTCCAGGCAGCGTCTGACCAGATGCCCGAGCGGGGCGGTGACGGGTGAAAGGGTCAGGGACTGGTTATCCAGTTTGCCGAGATCCAGAATGTCGTTGATGGTGGCGACCAGACGCTGGCACTCGACGTCGAACAGTTTCAGGTAGCGGATCGCATGGTCGGGAAGGGGGCCGGCGATTCCTTTCAGGAGATTCCGGACCCCGTACATCATGGAGGTCAACGGGGTTTTTAATTCATGGGAGACATTGGCCACGAATTCCGACTTGGCCTGGTTGTTTTGCTCCAGCCGGATGACGGCTGAACGCAGGTCGTCCTCCGTCTGCTTGCGCTCCGTGAAATCATGAAAGAGGGCCAGGATATATTTCGTACCACTCAGGAGGATGGGGCGGGCGCTGACCAGGATGTTGCGGACTTGTCCGGAGCGGGTGCGGTGGAGGGATTCGAACACCTCGGCGCCCTGATTCAGGATTCTTTCAATATGCTGCCGGGATTGTTCCGGGGTTTCGCGCGCCTCAATATCGCTGATGGTCAGTTTCCGGAACTCCTCCCGGGTATAATCGAGCTGCCGGAAGGCCTGGCTGTTGAAGTCTACAAAGGCGCCAGCCGGGATGGAGATGAGGATGATGGCATCCATGGCTTCTTCGAAGATGATCCGGTAGCGTTCCTCCGTCTCGCGGAGTTGGCGTTCAATGGTTTCGCGCTGGTCGATTTCCTGTTGCAGGGCGGCGATGGCCTCGCACAGTTCAGCGGTTCGGGTTTCGACGCGTTTTTCAAGGTTGTCGCGGGCGGCACGAAGTTCGTTTTCCAGCCGGAACCGGTGCAGGGAGTGGCGGATAACACGGTCGAGCATCTCGGCGTCATATTTCCCCTTTACCAGGTAATCAATCGCACCGGATTCGATGGCGGCGGCGTCCATACTGCCTGCTTCGGTTCCCGTGAGCATGATCATGGCGGCCTTGCTGCCGAGTTTGAGGGCGGCCTGGATCAGAGCCAGGCCGTTCTGTTCATCCAGTGTGTAATCAATCAGGCACACTTCATGGCCGCCGGCACGAATCTTGAGAAGGGCGTCCTGATAGGTGGGCGCCCAGTCCGTGACGAAGGTTGTGGAGGAACTCCGGGCAAGTTGCTGACGGATAAGCAGGGCATCCCCCTCGTTATCATCCACGATCAATACCCTGACAGTGTCCTTGCCCAACAGGTCGTCCCCCTTCACGGTGATATCCGCACCACCAGTGCTCTCATTAAATCCAGATAGAGGGAAAATCAAGCAGAAAGAGGGCGCCAACTGTGGCGCCCCGTTACTCCATTCCAGATTCGGTGGTGGCCGCAGCGATCCTGCATGACATCGGTATTCATGAGGCGGAACTGAAATATAAGTCCTCGGCAGGCCATTACCAGGAAATCGAAGGGCCGCCCATTGCCCGGGCAATTCTGGAGCGACTTGGATTGGATCCGGAACGGACTGACCATGTCTGCAAAATCATCAGCCTGCACCACCATGTGAGGGGGCTTGATACCCCCGAATTCCGCGTGCTTTGGGATGCCGACTGGCTGGTGAATATCCCCGATGAATATCCCGGCTGGGAGCCGGAACGGTTAAGCCCAATTGTCAAAAAAGTGTTCGCGACCAATACCGGGCGGCGACTCGCGGAGACGCGGTTTCTCACCACGGATGTTCCTCCGGCTTATTCCAAGTCTTCCAGTTCCTGCGGACGCACATAGCGGCTTGATTGAAGCCGGTGATGATAGACCGTGCAGTGGGAGCAGGGGAGGTCGTCCTGTTTCGGAAGAGCTCCCATAAGCATCTGTCTGGCCCGTTGCATCGGAGGCGCTTCAAGGCACCGGGCCAGGTCGGTTTCAAATACATTTCCAAAGTCGCCCCAATGGTTGATGGAGCATCCCAGTAAACGGCCGTCGAAATTGATGCGTGGGTGGTGCCATAATTGGAGGCAGGAACGGGAAATATACGATTCGCCAAACTTGATTTCGTATTCAGCCCGATCCGCCACTTTCATGGGCGACTGGCTCCGAATCAACGTCCGGTCCCGGATGGGTGAAAATGTCTGGCTGTAAAGATCATCCCATGAGAGTTTCAGGTCGAACCGCATGTGGAGTTTCCGGGCCATTTGCCGGGCCGATTCAATTTCATGCTCGTTATGTCCGAAGGCGATAAACTGCCAGGCCAGTCCGGGGTAGGGGCTTTTGAATTTGGCCTTGAGTATGTTGAGGCTCTCGATATTCCGGATCACGGATTCGAAGTTCCCGTTCTGCCGGTATTGCGAATAGGTGGCCTGGGACGCGCCATCGATCGAACAGGACAAACTGTGAAGCCTGAAGCGGACCAGGGCTTCGAGGATTTCGGGGCTGACCGTGTTCAGGTTGGCTCCATTCCTGAGGGTCAGGGTGATGTTATGGGCGTGCGCGTATTCCAGGATTTTTCCGAGTTCGGGATTCAGGAAAACCTCGCCCCAGTTGGATAATTCAATTTCGGAAACCTGCGGATGATGATCCGCGAATTGTTTGAAATCCGTGAAGGCGAGAACCCCCGCGCCAAACCGTTCCCGGGTAATGCCCAGGGCGGTCGGGCAGGTTGGACATTTCAACTGGCATAGGGTGGCGGCTTCCAGCGTGACCCTGGCGGGCAGAATCCCCGTGGCGGAGTGGTTCACCCGGAACGTTCGGGTGCCGGCTTTGGCTTTGGAGGCCTCAGCCCTGAACGTGGGCCCGCAGTGGAGAAGATAAAGAAGATTGTTGGCCAGAATGCCGGGCCTTCCTCGCTGGACAATGGTCTTCACCTGCTGAAGGAGCATGGACTTGTTGTGAATGCCCAAGGTCCAGTTGGCGTGAAAAACATAAGGAGAAAAGGGGATGTAGATTCGCTCTCCGGGTTCCCACCGTTTCCGCCTGAATGTGCCGGGTCCGAAAAAACGGTAAGGGAGAAGGCCGTAGCGGAGTCCGGGGATCTGCCTTATAATGTCATTGAACGCCAACTGATCCCGTCCTTCTGTTTCCACGGCCCGTGCAACGCGCTCCCACAGCTGGAGGGTAAGGCGGTTGGCCCGGATGGCGAAGAATCCGGTGCAGAGAAGCCCTTCAGGATCATCCATGAGGCAAACGATGTCATGCCCCTGAAGGGCCTTTCGGATAGCCGGTTTGGTGGAGGCAAAAAACTGGATGTCCACATCCGAGTAGATAAAGGAATCTCCACGATTGTCTTTGATGGCCTGGATGATCGTCTGGCTTTTAAACGCCACCGCCTTGGACCATCCGGGCATCATATAACTGCCTTCGCCGTCGATGTCGTTGGGCTGGCAGAAGACCTCGTAGTCATCCTTGAGGGTGGGAAGGAACCAGGATTCAGCCAGGGAGCGATGGCTTGGGGAGTATGTGCTGATCAGTTTCATCGGAGAAGCGAGGTCACCCACTGGCGGATTGAGGTGAGGCTGGACGCGGGCGGAGTGGGGATGCCGTGGAATTCGAGGGCAAGATAGCGGGCGGGCAGGGGGCCTGGATTGTGCAAACCGTGGGGCTCGCCTGCCGCACAGTAGACGACGGTGTGGGGGACGGCGAACTGATTGAACACCTCGATGCACCCTTCCAGCATCAGAAGGACGACATCATGGGAATCCACATGGGGCTCATAGCCTTTGCCCGGGGTGACGGTGGAATGGTGAAGGTGAAGTTTGCTGAGATAGGAGGTGGGCCCCTCGAATCCCGGGCGGAGGGAAAAGCCGTCGGGGGGCGGGGGACTTCCGGAAGGGAGTCGGATCGAGCCGGCTTGGAAAGGCAGGAGGGAAGTCGGATTTTTCAGGGAATTCGTCCACTTCAGCATCAGGTAATTGGCGGGAGCCGTTCCCGTGACCTTCACAGTATGGCTATAGCCGGCGGGGTAATAGACAAAGTCGCCCGCGTGAAAGGCTCGGCATGGGGTTTCCGGGTTGTCGGGCATGATCAAATCCGCCTCGCCGCAAAGCAGGATCAGGAATTCCTCGTCCTCGTGCTGGTGCGGGGGGTGGGGTGAATGGCCGGGAAACAAGGTCGAGGCATGGCACGACACGTGGGAGAGGTTCCGGGTTCGTCCCGCAAACAGGGGGAAGGGTTTCCAGATCTGGCCGGGATCCGGAACCAAGGGTATCTTCAAGGGGAAGATCCCGCTCGTCAAAACGGAGTCCCGTGATTGGGTGGGGGGCGAATCCGGCTTGAATATGGGCGTCAGGCTCATCTTCACCACTGGTGTTCTGCCCGGAACAATCTGACGTTCGCGGGGGGCAGGCTCTTGAGGACTTCTGAAACGGGGCGGGGTTCGCCGGGGAGGCGGAGAAAAGGGCGAACGTCCGACAGGGGTTGGAGCACGAACCGGCGGTGTGCCCATTGGGGGTGGGGGAGATCCAGGATTCCGTCGGCCTGACTCACATTCCCCGCATACAGGATATCAATATCGATCGGGCGCGGCGCATTGCGGTCCTCGGTACGCACACGACCCATATCGGCCTCGATTTTGTGAACGGCGTCCGACAGCGCGGAAAGGGCCATCGTGCTTTCGATGATGATGACCGTGTTGAGGTATTCCAGCGGCTTGTATTCCGGTTTTACATCCACCGGCTCGGTTTCATAGATCGGCGCCTTGGCCAGGACATGGGTTTCCGGAAGCGCGGCAATCCGCTGGACCGCCTCGCGCAGATAGTCGAGGCGATGATCCAGATTCGAGCCTAATCCCAGTCCGATTTCCATAAGATGAAATGATGAATTATGAGTGATGAATGATGAACAGCGGGAACAATCAAGTTTCCGCATTACGTTTAGCCGTTTTACTGGTGTTCTGCACACAGATATTTTCGGCGGAAGAAAGGAGTTCACCACCCGCTTCGCTAGAGGCACCAAGACACCGAGAAGACCCTTCAGCCGCGAAAATGTTGCGGGAATTCCGTCTGCCGGAGTACCGGCAACCATAATTCCCGCAACCCCTCGGGGAGTAATTCAAAGAGAAAGAGGAGGCGATTCCACAACC
>CAJBSZ010000369.1 GCA_903958395.1 uncultured bacterium
CCCCCGGAAATTGAGGAATCCTGCCCCCCCCGCAGATCAACCGTGCCGGCACCCGCGTTAAAAACACCGCTGTTGACCCAATCCCCGTACACCAGATGAGTGTATCCACCCCCGCTGAATGTAGCTCCGCCATTGATGCCCAAGTCACCCTTGACGGTCAGTCCCCCAGCCGCGGTTTGCGTCCCGGTACCGGCCAATAGCAAGTTGTTGTACGTCGTGGACACAATCGTCTGGGCCCCGCTGGCGTAATACTTGACTGTGTTGGGTGTGGAGTTTGTTACATCAAACAGGCCCGCCGTTAGGGTGAAATTTCGCCCGACGCCAAGGATGGAGCCAGCCCCCAGCACCAATTGGGAGCCATTGAAGGTGACATCAAAAAGATCGGCGGCGCCGGAAAAAGAGGAGGTACCAACAAAGGAAACCGTTCCCGTTGACGCCGACAGAGTCCCTGCAACGGACAGGTCAGACGCCAGTGAAAAACCGGAGTTTGCGATAATCGCGCCCGGCACATTCAGCGCGAACAGGGAAATGGTTCCTGCGCCACTGATCGTTTTCCCGCTCCCGGTCATGCTGAGTGTCCCTGCGGATGCGGATAAAGTTCCGGCCACGGCAAGATTGCCCGCCACCGTCAACGAGGTGCCTGCGCTTACAGATCCGGAAATAGAGAGATTATTGAACAAAATTCCAGCTCCACTCATTGTCTTCCCGGCACCCGTCATGGTGAAGGTGCCGGTTCCACCAGAGGTATGGGTGAAGGTGCCCCCGCCACTCGTCGAGAAATCCCCTGACGCGTTCACCAGAGCGTTTGAAGCCACTGTCACACCGGGGCCGGAAATGACCAGGGTGTTAAACAAATTACTGCCGGAACCGCTGATGCCAGCCCCCGCACCACGAAGGGTCACGGATCCGGAGCCGCCGTTAAAAGTCCCCGCATTGATCCAGTTCCCGTCCACGGCATGCGCAAAGGCCCCGCCGCCAAAGGTCGTTCCGGCGCCAATGGACACAGTTCCATTCACGGTAATGGCCGTACCGGCGGTAAACGAAACGGATAAGCCAGACCCGATTGTACTGCTCAAGTTCCCCACAACCGTCATGGCGGTGGCGGGCATCGTCTTGACAGCCGCGCCGCTGGCGCTGCTGAGGGTCAAATGGCCGTACGGATCCGCGGCAACGGTTTGCGCCGTGCCTGAATACTCAACCGTGCTGTCCGGGTTCAACGCATGAGTCGCGTAATTGGCGGGAAACGTGCCTGTACCTCCGATTTTCAGCGTGGCTCCACCCGCCACGTTGAATGTCCCGCCAGCCACCGTGGTTCCCCGGTTTGCGGTGTACGATGAAAGGTCTAGCGTTCCAGCATCTACAAGGATATTACCAGCAGTCGCAAGGGTGGAATTCAGGGCCGTAAGATTACCCGCTAATGTCTTGGATCCAGAACCACTGATGCGAAGTGTCCCGTATGATGATGACAGCGAGCTGCTGACTGTCTGGTTAACGCTCGTCGCCGAATAATCAACGATACTGGCCGCATTCAGGGTTATTGTTCCGGTCATCGCATAATTGCCGGCAAACGTGGCCGCTTTGACCAGGATCCTGCCACCGGCACTGACGGCCATCGTCCCCTTCCCTGAAAGGGTATACGTCGGCGCCTCACCGGGATCCAATGTGCCTGAAACCGTGCAACTGCTCAGAACAGTGGCATTCGCCCTGATTGCCACCACGCTCCCGGCGTTGACCGTTACTTTTTGAAATGACGTGGTGGAGGCTCCGCTTACGATCTGCGTCGTGATACCGCCGAAGGCGATGGCGGACTGTTTCGAACCGGCCGTGTACGTCCCCGAATTCGTCCAGTCGCCGAGCACCGTAATCGTCATTCGATCGTGGAGGATCGTCCCATTCGGGCCGATGATCAGTGAGCCCCGGATTGTCAGCGCCTTTGCCGCTGTAAGCGTCATCGCCACGGCTCCCGCCCCGATCGTGAGGGACTTGCAGGTGGCATTTCTTGTCAACGAGGGCTGGTTCGGCCCTATGTAATTGGAGTCTCCGATGATGGCGTCGGTGCCTGCCCCGGGAACACCCGCTGTCCAGTTAGCCGCAGTTCCCCATGAAGTGCTCGTCGTCCCCTTCCATGAGGTCTGGCCCGACGTCCCTGCCGGAATCAAAATGGCGGCCAGGAAAAGGACGCAACCCGCTTTCGCCCAATTCTTCGATACCATAGGATTCATGGCCCACCCGTCCGTCCCACCTACTGTCGGTAGCCTTCAAAACAGAACAACACGGTGCCTCCGGTATTGGTGCAGGCAATCCCGAGCCGGTCATACATTTGCATATTGAACACTACCGTCCGGGACGCCGACGCGGTGGAGAGGTCGAAGCTATCCGCCTGTACCCCGTTCGTGTACACCCTGATGGCCTGAGGCAAAACACTCGCCTGCCATACCCGGACTGCATTAATCCGGTATGACGTGCTGAACAGGACGTCCAGACGATTCGTATCACACTCTCCGCTCGCCAGGGAACAAGCCTGAGTTTTCACATAAGCCGTGGTCTGTGTCGTTACATCAGGATAGATCAGGCCAACACCACGGAGATACACATTGGACCCGACCTCAAGGCTGTTCTGGATATACACATTGCCAACGCCGGACGTCACGGCAACCGCCCCGGCGGCATTGGTCCCGAAAAGTGTATACCCGGAAAGCTTCACATCGGGATCCGTTTTGGATCCCGACATGCCCTGTACCACAAAACTGTCAGCCACCCCAAGTTCGGTGCGGGATTGCGCTCCTGCCGGCATATCGGCAAAAAGAGCGCACAGGAATAGAACGGTCGCCGTGATGAAAGTTCGCATCAGACGCCTACTTCTTCTTGATCCAGGCCGCTATCGTGGTTCCGGAATAGAACTTGGCCACATAGTCGTCTGTATTGGTCCCGCCGGTAACCTGCAGCTTGGTGTTTGAATCCGGAAGGCTGTTGCCAATCCCAACCGCGCCGCTACTGGTCGCCAGATAAGCGCTTTGCACGGCTGTCATATTGGTCGCCAGCGTGGTCACATTCGAAACCGTCAGGCTCCCGCCCACGGCCCCATTCCCCGTCACGCCCAATGCTCCCCCGACATTCAGGTTTTTACCAACCCCGACGCCGCCCTGGACCACCAGCGCACCCGTCGTCTTATCACTGGAATCCGTGGTGCTGTTCACCACGAGGTTGCTGGAGAGCGTCGTCACCCCGGTCACGCCCAACGTACCGCCGACGACGCCATTACCCGTGACATTCAGAGATCCCATTGCGCCGCCACCAGTCACGGTCAACGCTTCGCCGATGGCCAATGATTTCTCCATGGTCGCGTTCTTAAGCACACTCAGGCTGTCCCCGTTGGCATGCAGAAAGCCTTCAACCGTCAGATTCGACACCGTCATAGCGGCGCCGCTCAGATCAATAGATCCGGCCTTCAACTGCCCGTTGACAAACAGGTTGCTGGCAATCACGACCGTACCCGGCCCGCTCACAAACTCCGCCGGAACGGTCAGGCCGTTCGTTGAACCGAACAGCGAATACCCTTTGACCTCAAGGTCGGCATCCTGGATCGCACCCTCTGTGCCATTCACCGTAAGGTCATCCTGCACACCAAACTCAAGTCCGGCATCGGCGGCAAAAGCCCGCCCGGCCACCACCATCTGCATGGCCATTCCCACCACCACCATTTGCGTCGTCCACGTTGCCATCTTCTTCATCGTTTTCCCCCTCTTTCTGTTTGTTAACTATTCCGAGAACACCTCTATTTTGTTTTTTTCCGCGCCCAGGCAATGACATTAGTGCCCGACCGCACCTTGAACACGATCTCCCCGTCGCTTTCGCCGCCAACTACATCCAGCCGCGAATCCGGTGAGGCCGTCCCGATGCCCACCCGGTTGGACACGGCCACCAACTGGTCGGTTCCAACCGACAACCCGTTGGACACCGCAACCAGCACGACATTGCTCAGCAGTCCACCCACCCCAAAATAACCGGAACTATTCGTGAGCGGCCCCGTCATGGTTCCGCCAGCCGCCGGAACGAACAAGGCACGGGACTCGGGGGACAGTTTGGCCGGGGTCACAATCCCATCCCCAACACTGGCGCTCATCATGGCGTACCCCACCGAGGCCATCACCTGGTCAGGCGTGATCAACTCGGAGCCTGCCCCGCTGTCCACCCAGATCCTCAACCGGAGATCAACATTGGTGAACACGGCGGGAGACAACGCCACCATGTTCGCCAGATTGGTGTCGCCCAACCGTACATAAAACAATCCCCGGACAACGGCAACCGGGGTGGCTAGCGCCGGCTCCACACTCCCGCCGCCAGTTCCGTCATTGCTCCAGTACGCCGTGGCACCCTCCGCATTGAGGAGTTTAAATTTCAACTGAGCGACTCCAGTGAAGTTTGTTCCGTTACGAATGATGCGTCCCTGATAGTTGACACAGGACGGAACCTGGGCAACCACAGACCCGTCCAACCCCACGAGAAGCAGGACAACCATAGTCATGAAGATAATCGGCTTACCACGCATATTCAATTGAAGCCCGGTAGAACATCACTTTATAGAGGGAAGGAATATCGGCGACCACCAATTGGGTAATCTGGGTGGGGCCACCGGATGAAACCAACCGGACCCAATTCGCATCATGGAGGTTTGTGCAGCCCTCGATGGAATATATGCGATTGCTGAAGGCAGGAGCCAATACCAGTTCCATCTGTTCCGGGGATTGTCGGCGGAGACTCCTCACGCCAAAGACATCCGATCCATTCAGGGGTAAGGTTCCGGCCATAAATTCGGAAAAGTTGTCCGCACCGTCATGATCGGCATCCACAGAGGCCAAACCGTTTGTATTATCGACGCCAAAATAATCAACCTGCCAGGGATCTGCAATGCCGTCAGCGGCATAGAGCCCATAATTGTCCTTGAGCGTATCAAGCACCTTCAGATTAACGGTTCCAGTCAATCCCAAGCTCGAAGCGGCGACAACGGCCTGGCTATCCCGGTATACCGTGCCGGCCAAAGCGGTTCCGTTTGAATCAACCGAGACAAGGGGGCCGTCAAGCACCGTCCAGTTCACGGCGACATCGGTGTACGTCCCATCATCATTCGTGGAAATAGCCGATAATTGGCAGGAAGAGGTCTCAGGCACGCCGATCGGAGGAGAATACGCCAATATTCCCACAGGCTCATACAACTGTCCGGCTTCTCCGCTGTGCAAGGTATTGATGATTCCTGATGCCGTGCCGTCACAGGTCGAACCAAACATTCCATCCACAATCAGGGAAGAACTTTGACCATGAATGCCACCCGACAGCATCCCGACAGGCGCGATCTCTGTTTCACTGCCATGGACTGGCAAAGAAAAGATCACGAGCATCACCCCGATACTGAATTTGATGGTCCCCCCCACTAAATTCACCTCCACACCGCAATAAAAAAATCAGACATGTAATTATCAAATTTGTCCATTTATGCAACTTCTGTTTATACCCTCGATGAATTCGGCATCAGACCCGTCTTTCTTCTTGCGTGCCGCTTCCCGCATAACCTATGGTTTCTCCTTATGAATTACATCAGCACACGCGGGGACACCGGAACACAGGGATTTCAGGAGGCTGTCATGACGGGACTCGCGCGGGATGGCGGGCTTCTTCTGCCATCACACATTCCGGAGGTTTCCGCCCATCTTTCCCAATGGCAGTTGCTCTCCTACCCTGATCTGGCGGTTGAGATCATGCGGCTCTATGCCGACATCCCTGAAGCCGACTTAAGGGATGTTGTCACCCGCAGTTACGCCACGTTCAGGCATCCGGATATTGCTCCGGTCCGTAGCGTCGGAGACATGCATATTCTTGAACTTTTCCACGGCCCCACCCTGGCTTTCAAGGATATCGCCCTCCAGTTTCTTGGAAATGTCTTTGAATATATGCTGAAAAAAAACCGCCGCGAACTGAATATCCTCGCCGCCACCAGCGGGGATACCGGGAGCGCCGCCATTTGCGGAGTCCGGGGCCGTGACCGTATCCGCATTTTCGTCATGCATCCCAAAGGCCGGGTCAGCCCCCTCCAGGAACGGCAAATGACCACCGTGCTGGATGGAAATGTCTTCAACATCGCCGTTGAGGGAACCTTCGATGACTGCCAGCGGATCATGAAGACCATTTTCAGCGACCTGGCGTTCAAGGATGCCCACTCGCTGGGCACCGTCAACTCCATCAACTGGGCGCGGGTGCTGGCCCAGGTTGTCTACTACTTCTTCGCCGCCTTCCGCGTGATGCGACTGACCGGTGCCCGGGAGGTCCAGTTTTCCGTGCCCACCGGAAACTTTGGCGACATCTTTGCAGGATATATTGCCGCCCGGATGGGGCTCCCGATCCGGCGCCTGATCCTGGCGACCAATGAGAACGATATCCTTTCCCGGTTTTTCAAGTCCGGGTCATACAGCGGCGGCCCGGTTCACGCCACCATCAGTCCCTCCATGGATATTCAGGTGGCCAGCAATTTTGAACGCTATCTCTACTACCGACTGGGCTCCAATCCCTCAGCGGTGCGTGAGGCTATGAAACAGTTTGAAACCACCGGCACGCTGGTGGTGCCGCCGCAGGCCAACGGCCGGATGGATGACGTAATTGTGGCGGGAGTCGGCACCACCGCGCAGACCCTCGCCACAATCCGCGAGATTCACGATCAGTACGGCTACCTTCTGGATCCCCATTCGGCGGTAGGCGTTCATGTGGCAAAACCCTACCTGCTCCCCGAGGCCCCGATGATCTGCCTGGCCACGGCGCATCCGGCAAAATTTGGAAGCGCCATTCAGGACGCCACCGGCAAGGATCTCGCTCACCATCCGATTCTTGATGCCCTGGTTAACCTCCCCACCCGCTGCGCCATCCTGCCTGCCAGGGAGGCCGACATTCGCCGGCACATGGAAGACCAGATGAGGAACTCCCCGCACTCTGCCGGCATGACTGGATCCTAAAGGTCAGGGAGAAAAAGGATCGTAGCGGCGCGCCACGGATTGGCGTGCCAGGGAATGCCAGAACTGCCGGAAATCCAAACCCAGTTTCTGGATATTCACGCCTTTTAACATCGCGTCTGTTGCCTCTGACGCCGTCTTCCCCTCGACTTGCATGGCCTCCGCATATTTATCGAGAAGCCCGGAATACGGCGAATGGGTGTCGGATCCAAATCCTTTTTTCAGATAGTAAACCAGAGCCCAAGCCATGGCATAATTGGCGTTCCGCTCGTCTGAGTCCTGACTATAAAACTGCTCCGGGGAGAGTTGAAAAAATGCCTGGAGATCAAAGGCACCCTTCGCTAAAACCTTATTCATCAGGCCGATAGCCCGGGAATCTTCATCAATCCGCACACGCCCATTGACAATAACCGCGTTTTCAAAAAACTGAGCCATCCCCTCATTGAACCACATCGCGGAATCAGCCTGATCCAGGGCATAAAAGGCGTATTGATGAAACCCCTCGTGAAAGGCTACTCGAAACAGGCTTCGTCGCTTCTCCTGGCTACTCCCCTCGACAACCGGCCGGATTAACAACTCCTTCCGGGCAGGAACCCATAATCCGCCCGTCCAGTCATACTCCGGCCCGACATACGTCTTGTATTCTCCGGGCGTCGCCGGCATGCGAATCACACAGGCCGCAGTTTTTGGATTTTCGGAAAGACAACGGGCATACGCCGCCCGGATCGTCCCCATGGCCTTGTCAAGTTGCTCCACCATCAGCTTGGAGCTTCCCTTGAGGTTCGAGAGCACGATGTACCGGGAAGACTCGCTATACCACCATCCCTTCATGTTGCGGATGCTCTCTTCAGCCTGCTTCCGCACGATCAACAGGTCGGCAGACTTTCCTGAATCCCCCCTGGTCATGGCGGAAGACGACTTTCTCACCACCGACGCCGGTGGCATGATCGTCAAAAAAGATACAGAGGGGAAAAACTCCTTCTCGATGGATCGAATAGCCGTTTCCAGGGGGATTTTCGAACTGACTTCAAACATTGCACTGATCCAGGTGGCGGGACTCGCGCCCTCTGAATTTCGATTCAGCCGGAACGCATACGCCACACGACAGGGGTCAGCGGGACCCGGACGAAAACGGATAATCGGATCCACCCGCGCCGACAGGCGATCCACCTTTTCGCCCTTAATGACGGGGTTTCCGGTGTAATCCGCCATCCAACCACGCACATCGTCCTCGCTCTCGACAAGCCCGCCTGCGATTCCCGCTTCCGATACGCGCTCAGCATAAACCTCACGGGTCACATGGGGATCCCTGAATCCCGCAGGCAAACGACGGATCATGCGAATCAGCACCAGGGTGTTCTCATACCGCCCCATCCAGCGCCCTGCCTGCTGCTTGAGCCGCCACAAATCCGCGGGGTCATAACGCTCTTCCTTTCGGTTCTGATTCCCGTCGACAATGTTGTAGAGGAATACCGGGGGCGAGAAGGGCGGCATTTCACAGGCATCCGGCATCAGGTTGACGCGCAGGCCGAGACTCGGAAGGTCAACCGACTTGATAAATCGCAGCCCTGGAGTTTCCGCCCGGGCCGGAAGAAAAGATCCCGCCTCCAATAAAACAAGCACAAGCAGCACTCGCAACCATTTCATGGATTCACCATAACCTAATCATCCTGCTCTTGTCCATTTCTGCTAATCGTCTGCATGAATTGCATTGGGAAGGCAACTTTGTTATGAACCCTTTTGTGAAAACAAAGCCGTATCAGGAATCGCGAAGCACCCCGCCCCCACCATTCAAATTAGGACTGGATGCCCTTCTTGAAGATCACCCGGACTGGCTTGAAAACCGCCGCGTGGGGCTGGTCAGTCATACCGCCGCCGTGGATACAAAGGGAGTGACCTCGGCCGGGAAACTGGTTCACTCGAGAAACGTCCGCCTGACGGCGCTCTTCGGCCCCGAACACGGATTCACCGGTCTCGCTGCGGCAGGTGAATTGACGAAAGATGAAACCCATGCGCTCTGGGGCATCCCCATCTATTCCCTTTACGGCGAAACACGCAAGCCGACTCGCACCATGCTGGATGGCGTGGACACCCTGATCGTGGAATTTCAGGATCTGGGCGCCCGTCCCTACACCTACGTCTCCACCCTGCGACTCGTTCTGGAAGCGGCCGCCGAAACCGGAAAAACGGTCATCATTGCCGATCGTCCGGTTCCCCTACCCCTCAGTATTGACGGCCCCCTGCTCGATCCGGCCTTTACAACATTCGTCGGACTCATTCCTGCCCCGATGCAGTACGGCATGACCCAGGGCGAGACGGCCCGATGGCTGGTTGAGACCCTGGGGTTGACCGTGGATCTCCGGATTTCGCCCATGCAAGGCTACTTCCGCGAAGTCGTCAGGCAACCCGCCTGGCCGGAATGGAGTCCGCCCTCCCCTCGTATTCGATCCTGGGAATCCGCCTGCCTGTTCACCTCCACTGTTTTCGGCGAGGCGCTTCCTGCCCTGGATTATGGCTCCACCACCTTGAGATCCTTTCAGATTATCGGCGCGCCCTGGCTCGACGCCAAACGCCTTCTGGGGGCAGTGAACGCGGAGACCTTGCCGGGCATCACCTTTGAGCCGGTGCGTTATGAAGCCATGACCGGCCTGTATGCAGGAACCGAACTGAATGGACTCAAACTGGTCGTCACCGACTACAGGACATTCCGCCCCGTCTCGACGGCTGTCACGCTCCTGTCGAAAATTCAATCCCTTTACGGGGCCACCGCACTCTGGGCGGCGCCGGGAACCCGCCCGGAATGGTTCGACAAACTTTTCGGAACCGACACCGTGCGCCGGTCGCTTCAAGCCAATACCCCGGCTCCCGAAATCATCGCCTCCTGGCAACCCTCCCTTGACCTATTTAACGCGACCAGAAGCAGACACCTGCTCTATACCCAAACTCCTCTGAACACTCAACCCCGAACCCCGAACCATTCTTCATGAGACGCCCCCAAAAAGCCATTATCCTGGCCGCCGGGTATGGGGCCCGATTTCTACCGCTGACCCTGATGAAGCCTAAACCGCTTTTCCCGCTCTGGGGAAAGCCAGCGATGGGGCACACCCTCGACCTCCTCAAAAGCTGGGGCGTACGGGATGTGCTCGTTAATGTCCACCACCATGCCGACCAGATCCTGGAGTATCTCAAAACTGTCCCTGTTCCAGGTCTCCGATACCAGCTTTCCTACGAACCTGATATCCTCGGAACCGGCGGCGCACTCCCCAAGGCCCGCTGGTTCCTTGATGAGAATCCCTTCTGGATGCTGAATGCCGATGTGCTGGCTGATGTGTCCTGCAAACCGCTTTTGGACTCTCATCATCGAAATGACTCCATCGCCACCCTCTGGCTGCACCCGGACCGCGGACCACGCACCGTCGAGCACCGCAACGGACTTGTCACCGTTTTTAAAAGCCCTGTTGCTGGCACCGAGGGAACCGCCACATTCTGCGGCTTGCAACTTCTCTCCCCTGAAATCCTTAATTTCCTGCCGCCCTCGGGATTTTCATCCATTATCGACGCCTACGAGAACGCCTTGATTGCCGGCAAAAGAATCGGGAGCGTTATCGTGCCCGGCTCCTACTGGGCAGATATCGGGAAACCGGAAACCTATCTAGCGACGCATCAGGATATGATGACCCATCCCCGGTGGAAGAAAACCATTTCACGCGGAAATAAATCGTTTGCCTGCGGACGGAATGCCAAGGTCGCTCGGGACGCTGTGGTCACACGGTCGGTCCTCTGGGATAATGTCACCCTGGCTCCAGGGGCACGGGTTGAAAATGCCATCATTTCAGACGGAGTGACCATACACGGGCGAGCCTCCTACATGGTCATGCGGGCTGACCATTTTCAGGATCCGGTATTAGCCCGGATCCTGAAGACCCTCCAATGGTCACCCGACGCCACAACGGTGATGCCACTTCCGCCCCGGGGGTCGGCCCGTACCTTTACCCGCCTTGTCACGCCCGAAAAAAGCGCGATCCTGGTCCGGTATACACTCGAACGCCCCGAAAACGGGCTTTACACACGCCACGCCCGATTTCTGACGCGGTGCGGCGTGCGGGTTCCGGAAGTCCTTTTGGATTGGCCCAAGGAGCAGGTTTGCGTGTTGGATGATGCGGGAGAAAACAGCCTTGAACACCTCGTCCCAGCCCTGTCCCGTTCCGACTGCCTGGCGCATTACCGGAAAACACTCGACTCCGTGGCCCGATTGCACAGTCATGCCACCCGCGCCTGGCGACGTCATCCCATTGAGCTCTCCATGCCCTTTACGCGCCATCTCTACGAATGGGAGCAGACTCTTTTCTGCGAACAGTTCCTGGGGCGGCATCGCCCCGTCAGCGAAAACACTCTGAGGGAAATCCGCCGGGAGTTGGCGCGACTCATTCCAGCCCAATTGCGTGCACCCCGGGTCATTATTCACCGCGACCTGCAATCGAGCAATGTTCTTGTCAAGGAGGGCGGTATTTTCCTGATTGATTTCCAGGGGATGCGACTGGGCACGGCGGCCTACGATCTGGCGTCGCTTCTGTGTGATCCGTATGTCAACCTTCCGGATGATATGCGCAACGAATTGTTGGATTACTATCTCGGACTGGTTCCGGATCCCGGCCCGGTGCGTGATCTGTTCTGGGTTGCCGCCGTGGAACGACTGGCCCAGGCATTGGGTGCCTTTGGCCGGCTCGGCGCCGTTTCCACCACCGCTTACTTCATGAAGCACATCCCCGCCGGAGTCCGGCAGTTGCAACACGCCCTCAGCCATCTTCCCGGTCTGCCGACATTGAAGAAGTGCCTGGAGGGATGATTACGATTATGATTACAAAGCCGGGTGGATTTGGTATCATTCAATCAGTCGTTCTATGGGGGCGACTGGTTTCGACGGTTTGGTTGAAGCCTCAGTGGCGTGTCGAGGACTCCGGTTGGCCTCGTTAATCACTTCCGGAAAAAACATAAAAGCGAACACAGAGTACGCTCTCGCGGCTTAATTGACCGTGACGTCTCCCCGCCAACACCTGCTAGGCGGAGTGAGGCGACAATAGCAGGTTAGTTCTGAAGTTGTGTGACCGGGCTTTGGAGCGAAACTTAACGTGGACACTGGTTACGGAGGTGGCCTGACGATCGGCAGCCGCCGTAACGAGATTAAAAGATCGGATACACACGTAGAAGCTGCGGTGACTCCATTTCGGACGGGAGTTCGATTCTCCCCGCCTCCACCATCCTTCGCTCGGCGTTACGCTTGAGCTACGGATGGTCTCCGACCGGTTACAAAGCCGGGCGAAGGATGGTGCCCTTCGTAGCACAAGCAAAGCGCTGTGCGAAGGAGGGCATTGACAACAGGACGCCATGATGAACTTAGCGCGCCCCCTTCCACGGCCTTGGACAGGCTCTTCAACCGATCTCGTGTATGGTTCTCGGCAATCAGGTTCCCAGCCCCATTCGTGAAGATTAGTGAACTTTTCGTCTTCGCCTTTGTGGCTAGCCGCCTCAACACCTCCTGAACGGGGGCGCACATGGGGATCTGTTTGATTTCGGAGGGGTCTTTCGGCGTCCATCCCCATATCCTGAAACATAGCTTGGGGACTCATCTTGCCAATGCGGGGATGCCGGTACAGGTCATTCAGCAGCGATTGGGGCATCGGAACATCCAAAATACAATGAAATATCTTCAGGTCTCCTCAGCCTTCGTGGACAGGGCATTTGAATCGGCTATTGCAAATGGGGCGGTGGTGTAGGGGCGAGGAAACCTACTTCTTCTCGGACTTCAATGAATGCAACTTAAGCTCAAGCTCCAAGATGATTTTTTCAATTGCCTTAACTTCTTTGGTCTTCTTTGAGCGGAGCATACCCTTAAGAGTCGCTATGGTGGTTGCCACATTCTTTGCCCGCAAACTGTAAAGGGGCGTACTCATACATCCTCCTTGTTGCTTTGTCAGTGATCTCATCCTCTCCTCTAAATTTGTAATAATTATCACCGCAAAATCAAGCCCTTTCACTTTCTTAAGGGAGTACGGGGAACGAAAAATGAAACACCTTACAAAATCAGGGAATGAGGGGGTATCGATGGGGC
>CAJBSZ010000370.1 GCA_903958395.1 uncultured bacterium
AGCAAAAAAGGCCAGAACGATGAGGGGGTAGGCCGCCACATCTACCATTGAGTAAAAGAATAGTGGAAATTTAACATAAGTGCCTGATAGTCCGATTACGCCCATGATCAGCAATGCCTTAAGCCATGACCCGGTAAAACTCCAGGCCATTCCTGCTGTGGCCAGAAGTAAGATCATAATGGAGGCGAGCCCGACCAGGCGAAACCCGCGGTTCACGGGGATGTCCATGATATGCGCAAGTGATCCTGCCAGGAATGGCATGCCGGGCCGGTAGGCAAAGGGCGAGCAGAGATCAGGATTATTGATAAATCCCTGGGTGGCCATGTTGATGTATCGATCCGCGTCCCAATGAGGTTCCAGGGTGCCCGTGAAACGAGCTACTCCGGAAATCAGCAATGCCGCTACGCCAAAAATGCCCAGCCACTGAAGTATGGTTTTCATAATGTCATTGCCTGAAATAGTTGCCGCGAATGATCCTGTCGGCAACATCCAGCCCTTTCCTGATGTGGGTTTCATGATTGCTGTCAGTCGGTTGGCCTATGACGGTACCGTCCCTGAGCAGGGCGAAACTCCGGTTCGTTTTCAGGAGGTTCCGGCCCATTACGGTGTCGGCGTACTGTGCCTCATCTAGTCCCATCAGGTAGGCGAGAGTGGGGAAGATATCAATCTGTCCACCCACAGTCCCGATGAGTTCACCAGACAAGTGTTTCTGGTAAATCAGAAAAGGGAGGCGTTTGTGGTTGTTCTGCCACCAGGGTTCAGACGGCTGGACTTCGCTAACCTGTTTGTTGAGATATTTGTGGACGCCCTCATGATCGCCATACAATGCCACCACGGTATTGTCCATAAGCCCCGCCCGATCCAGCGTGTCCAAAAAAATCCCCAGATGTTTGTCGGTGTAGTGAAGGGATTGGAAATATCCGCCCAGGTAGGTTTGGGACAGGGATTCCGGCAGCGTGAGCTCCTGATGTTCCGGGGGCAAGATGAACGGCGTGTGGCTCGTCAGTGTGCAGGTGAATGTGTAGAAGGGTTTTTTTTGGGCCAGAATGACCGGTGCCAATTGGCGAAGGAATGAGGCGTCGCTCAGTCCGAGATTGACGATCTCGTCGTTTTTAAAGCGTGTAATATCCATGCAATTCTCGAATCCGATCGATCTTTGCGCTGCCACCCAGTTCCAGAACGATCCTTCATCCGGTTCCACGGCGAGGGTTGAGTAGCCCTTTGCATTCAACACCCGGGGTAGTGATGGATAGAGGGTGTGGGGGAAGAGAAAGAATGAGCTTCCGGTTCGAATGGGATAGATCGAGGTGTTGGTCATCAGGTCGGCATCCGAGCTCATGCCTTCGTTAATTTGCTCGTAGAACCCGGAAAAATATAAGCTGTTTTTGAGGAGTCGGTTGAGGGTGGGGGTGATTTCCTGCTTGTTTACCGATTGATTGATGATGAAAGCCTCGAGTGACTCCACCTGAATAATCAGGAGGTTCATTCCCTTGAATCGCCCCTTGTGAGGGGTGTCCGGGAGGTGTTCCTGATTTTGAGCAAACCAAGTCTGAATCTCGGCGCGGTCCCGGCTGGTTAGGCGTAGGCGGCGCGAATCGCTCCAAGCTGTGTAAAGTGTGTGAAGATGATACCCGATTGGCGACATGACGCGGCAGGTGAAGGTGGAGTTGTATTTGGAGTAAGTTGTGAACTTGAGATTCTTTCCCTCACGGACATCCTGGATGGGGCGCCAGACGAGGAGGAGGATGCAACTCAGGACAAGGGCAATGCACAGTCCCGGGCGCCGTGCAGCGTTCCGGCTCCAGGAGGGAATGAAAAATGCCCCGCCCAGAAGCAGGGGCAGATCCAGAATGAAGAGGAAATCAACGGGGCTGACCAGTGGCAAAATGGAAGCGGAGAGATTTTTCAGGTTTGCGGTCTGGGAAAGGGTTTGTGGACTCGGCATGGCGCTGAATCCCCGGTAATAGAGGATATCGAGGATAAACAGGATTGAGATCAGGAGGTTGAGCCCGATCAAGTAGCCGAGGCGCGCTCGGTTCTTAAATAGAAAGCCGAGGGAAATGAACAGGGCGATGAAACCGAAGTGAAAGGGGAAGTTCCACCAGGTTTCACGGGGGCCTGCGCGGGTCAGGAGTTGGACATGATCGGTGTCCAGAATCAGGCCCAGCAGGAGGATGCTTTTCAGCATGATCGCCGCGCCTGTAGTGGCGGGAAAGATCAGGGCTTCCCCTGTCTTCAAAATATGTGTCAATGCTTTGAACATTGGGGTTAATGGATTCTGCGTTGAACCTGGTCACAGATGAAGTCAGCGACGACAGGGGCGATCAAAATACGGTCAGCATAATGAAACGCCTGCTCAGTCATCGCGGCAATCCGGTCGCGATCTGCCAGCACCTGTTTCAGCCATTGGGCCCGGGTCTCGAATTCCTCCAGAGTGACGGGGCTGAGAACTCGATAGCTTGCGGGATCCTCGACCGATGCGGTTAGGTCGAAGCCGCCTACCGAGGGAATCAGTTCCAAATAGTGGATGTCTTTTTTCAGCGCAAACGGTTCCGGCATTTCGACCAGCGGGGCGCGTTCAAAAATCAAGGGGCGTCCCATGGCCAGGCTTTCCGCGGCTTTCCAGGGCAGTACTGCGTGAGGGAGGGTGTTGACCATGGTCAGGCGGCCATCGATGATCCGGTTGGAATACGGCCAGGCGGTCAGATTGGGAAACACCACGCGGTTGTCTTCAATGTCCCGATTACCCCGACTGGTGAGGCGATAATAACCGGGGATGGAGGCAGCCTTCAGAGCCATTTGGGTATGATGCCGAGTCCAAAAATGATAGGCGGCGGGATCCAGGCATTCGCTGCTCTGCCCTTCGAAAGGTGACGGGATTCCTTCCTTAACGTAGTTTCTGTAGACCCCGACTATATGACAAATGTCATAGCGCGGACGACCGAGGTTCCGGAACCAGTTCAATCGCCGGGTCTGGCGGTCGCGGGCGGGATTGGGTGAAAAGAAAAAAATCGGGAGAATTTTCGATTTTAAATCGAGACGTCCGGCTTCCCGAAGCACCTTTTCTGTGACGTCCCAGTTCAGGTTGGCCTTGAAATAGACTTCGCAGTGGTCGAGGGCGGGAATGTCATAGAAGAATACATGGTCATTCATGTCAAAGAACACGGGATGGCCATCGAAGTCCGCCCAGGCGCTGGTGTGTTCTCGGGGTTTCAGGATGCGGGGGAGGGGGCGCGGATCGGAAACCAATCGTGCGTTCTTGCATTTCAGGAGCGCGCTATAGATGACGTGAAAGAATCCCTCATTCAGGCGCTCAGGTTCGTAGAGTCGGATGTTCATGAGTCTTTCCCGGGAGTTGCTTGCTGGCGGGCTTCTTGAAGGACTGCGAACAGGCGATCCTCATAGTGGCGCCAGGTGAGATGTTGCACAATGGTTTGGCGTGCGGCTAATCCCATCTGGATGGCTTTTTCAGGTTCGTGGAGAGTGTCCAGTAGTGCGGCCTCAAAGGCGGGCGTGTTGCCAGGGGCGACGAGTCGACAATTTCCCCGATCCATCAGTTCATAGCCTTTCCGGATGGCTCCTGTCTGACTGACGACCACCGGGCGCGCCATGGACATGGCCTGCAGGAGGGTTGTGGTTCCGGCGGAATAGGTGTTTTCGTGGATCGGCAGGGCAATGACCCGGGCGCCGGCTAGATGGCGCCGCATTTCGGAGAACGGGACATCGATAAGAACCTCTACATTACGGGGAGCGGACGAAAGAGTCGCGGCATGAGCGGCGCCGGCGATAACGCGGAACTTGAGGCTCTGATGCCGCGCGGCGATTTCAAAGAGTGCCTTGAAGTCACGCTGCGGATCGGCTCCGATTGTGAGAACGTCCACAGTAGGAGTCACATCAGGGCACGGTGCGAAGTGGTCGGCATCGACTCCAAAGGGGAGGAATACCACCTGTGTGCTGTTTTCGGGAATGTTCTGCCAGCGTCTTAGCCATTCAGCTTCTTCCCAGCCATAGGCGATAAAACGGCTCACTCCTCGATACGCATTCCGGTAGAACGCCTGAATTCGTCCAGGGGGCATTTTGCCAATGCGTTCAGGAAGCCCGATGCTGATGTACACCAATGGCGGATGAATCAACCCGGCACGCTTGAAAAGAACGAGGGGAATCCCGACCGTGTCTACGGTTGAAAGGATCACGGCGGAACGATTGGCGCGACGGCGATGAGAGAGGATGGTTTGATAGTCGCCGCCGATGCCTCCCAGACGGGTGGTCAAATACCCGAGCCAGTGCGCAAGACGGCCTTGGGGGATGTCGACATTACCCTGGCCCACAAGGTTGTGGTCGTATGTCAGGCCGCACCGGCTGAGGTGATCCATTCCATAGAGGAGGTAATGGGCGGCTGGATCGTGAAGATTCCCGGAGATGAGGTCCCGCCGCATCGGGGATTGTCGGAAGAAAGTGAAGAGGTCGGTCGTCATGCGGGAGGTCGATCCATTACAGCCAGCATGCGCTGAATTGTTTTGTCCCAGGTGTAGGTGCCTAGACAATAAGCCTGACCCGCTTTCCCCCGAGCCTCCAACCCGGCGGGATCAGAAAAGGCGCTCAGGAGGGTTTCGGTCAGTTCATGAACCGATCCTGTTTCCAGTCCATAGCCGAATTGACCGTTATTCGACAGTTCCCTGAAGGCGTTGTGTTTCAGCCCAATGAAGGGCATTTTGCAAGCGAGCGCCTCGAGATAGACAAACCCCCAGGCCTCGTATTGGGACGGCATAACAAAAAGCGTGTGTTCATTGAATAATCTTTGGAGTGCATCGCTGCCGGGCTGCAGATAACCCATGGGGATAATTCCGGGTTCGTTCTTGAACTGGGTCAGGTATTCCTCGCGACCTGCGATAGTCAGGGATAACTGCGGATCGCGGGAATAGGCGGCGCGAAACGCCTCCACCAGAAGTTGGCCGCCTTTTTCAACAAAATGACCTTTGGAAACAAACAGGATTTTTTTCCAGGTGTAATCCTTCGCACCGGTAAACGGCTGGATGGAGCCAAAGCCGGATCCAATCGCTGTAACTTTGTCCGGGTTGATCCCGTAATCTGAGCAGACCTGATACCGGACATACTGGCTGATCGTGAAGACATGACGAACCTTCTCGTAACAGGCGCGCTCCCGGCGATCCACGGCAAGGCGGATGGACTCGGGCATTTGTCGGCCCATCCCGGTATTGCTCCACGCCCGCCATGTGGCATCAATCAGGAGATAATTACGAGTGCCTTCCAGTGCGGCCTTATGGGGGAACGCGCCAGTTCCGATGTGAAGCACATGACCGTCTTGAAGTTCATGCGTGCGGTGGAGCGTTGCGGCTACACGCCGGTTATGAATGAGAGTGGTTTGCTCCCGGTTCCGACTCTGTTCGCCAAGCGCCAGACGGAAAGGTTTGTCCAGGACATACCAGAAAGGGTGAATCTGGGCTTGTTCCGCGACTCCCAGCCGATGGCAGCATTGAAGGGCGTCAACCAGACGCTTGGGCAATCCCGACCAGGCTTTGGCGCTGTTGGGATCACCCAGGGGGCAGAGGATGTGTACGGGGCGGGGTGTCATATTTTGTAATCCGGTTGTCCAGGATGCATGAGGCGTTTTGATGCGATCCAGGCGAGCGCTGCAAGGCGGTGTCCCATGGCCCGGATTGGATAGCCAGACTGGGCGTAGAGGGCGGCTCCGTGGCGATGTGCAAAGATTTGACTATCGTGCCAATATGAGCGGAGCGGGCTGTTGGCGGGAAGCATCCCGAAAATCCGGCGTGAAATGCGTATTTTTTCCCGGACGCGGGCTATCATCAGCGCTTGCGACTTTTGTCCTGCATACTCCCTGAAAATCATGCCCGGCCCCTGAATATAGTAGCCGGGCGCCCGAAGCAGGAGTTTCAGCATGAGCTCTTCATCCATAGCGCACTCCAGAAACTCATCAACACCGCCTGCTTCCCGAACCCAATCCAGCCGCATTAATCCGCCGGGTTGAAACCCTGGCGAGGTTGCCACGAGGCACCGTACCTTATCGAGAGGGCCGACAGGCGGGGCGGTTTTTTTCGTTCTAATGGTTCCATGTTCATCCATTTTTTGATGAAACCGGCAGATATAGGACGCATCCGGATAAGTTTGGAATCCCATAACCGTGTCGCGAAGGCTGCCGGGCAGGAGAATGTCATCGGCATTGTGCCAGTTGAAATAGAGTCCCGTGCACAGGGCGAGGCCTTTGTTGATGGCATGACTTTGCCCCCGATCCGGTTCACTGACAAAGGTGGCGAGCCAGGGTTCGTATTTGCGAATGATCGCTACGCTTTCATCCCGGCTCTCGCCGTCCATGATGATGTATTCCAGATCGGGATATCCCTGAAGCAGGACGGAGCGGATACTTTCCTCCAGGAATGCTGCTCCGTTATAATTCGGTGTGACGATGCTTACCCGGGGCCATGGCCGACCGTCCGGCATCGTGGTCGGGATGGCTGGGGTTTCTTCAGTCCATGGCCAGCCGGTTTTCCCGGATGGGGGTGCGGGAAGATCCTGTATGCGTGTCGTGTTCATGAGGGGAGCGGGGCGGTGCCCATGAGGGTATAGCGGAACTGATCCTGTAACTGGTTGAAGGCTGGCCGGGTGGCGACCAGGTAGCCGAGATCGATGAGGCGCGCGGTGAATGGGCGACCCGGACGCCGGTTGTGGATAATGGCCAGGCGAACCCGGTTGCGTGCCTCGGCGATGGCCGCCGATTTTTCAAGGTGGGAATATAAGGCAGGATGCCGTTGAATAACCGCTTGAATGTTTTTTACATGGTGGTAGCGCTGGGTTGCCCGGGATGTGAAGCTTTCGCCATGGATGCGGTAACAGGTCAGCGGCTCGTCCAGAAGCATACCTCCTTTGCCTTGTTCTGCCAGTGAAAGGAAGAAGTCCAGATCGAGAGAAACCGCGAGATTTTTTTCCACACAGTAACGGACGGTTCGAAAATCGGACGCCCGCGCCAGCACGCAGATATCTATAAAGTTCCTGAGTTTCAGGCGAGCCAGATCGTACGCAGGCGGGTGAACCACTTCATTTCGGGTTCCGAACAGTTGCCGCGCGGTGTAAACAAAAGCCACAGAGGGATCCCGGCATGAGGACAGGCAGGCGAGTGTTTTCTCGACGAAGTCGGGTTTCAGGAGGTTATCCGCATCAAGGCAGACAAAGTATTCGCCATGGGCCTGATCCAGGCCGGTATTGAGGGTGGCGGGTTGCCCGCTGTGCGGGAGTGCGAAGTAGCGGATGCGATTGCCGTAGGACTCAGCTACTTGGCGGGTGTTATCTGTTGACGCATCATCCAGGACTAGAATTTCCATGTTGGGATAGGTTTGATTCAGGGCGCTGTCCACTGCTTCGGCCAGAAAATGGCCATAGTTGTAACAGGGGATCAGGACGCTGACGAGTGGCAAGGGAGTGGGCATGGCGAATTACGAGGTGATGAAATCAGTGGTGCGGATCCAGTTCCCTTCATCGTTACTCCACCGGATGTTCTGGCAGGGCTGTATCAATCCGAGGCTGGGGAGAACGGATAGTGGCCAGAGATCCGAGAGATGATGACGGCGGATGAAGCTTCCCGCTTTCCCGCAGGGTTTACCTCCGGCTTGCTTTAATATGGTATACGCTTCATTGAAGTATTTTTCTTTTGCCGTGAGGGATCGCTGATTGCCGTGAAGCCGGAACCCGGCAAGGAGGGTCTTGATTCCGTGCAGTTCGGCATGCTGGTAAAAGCGGTTCCATAATTCAAAATCACCGGCGAGTCCATACTGGAGATCCATCTGGCCGCCTGCTTTTTCCCACAATGACCGACGCCAGAATGTGGATTCCTGCTGAATGAATCCGACGCTGTAATGGCTTGAGCTGTGCATGTAATAACCCTTGAAGAAAAACCGGCGGCAGAATCCATTTCGGACATGGACATGGACGGGAATGCCGTGGGTGTTCCAGGTCAGCGGCATGAGGCTGCTTACCCAGTTCTCATCCGGGAAGCGGGCGAAAATTTCCCCAATCGTACGGAGTGTCCACGGGAAATACAGATCGTCCGAGTTCAGCCAGGCCATGACATCGCCTGTGGCATGACTGAATCCCTTATTGATCGCATCATACTGACTGCGATCTGGTTCGCTACACCAATAGGTAAGCCGGTCGGCATATTTCCGGATGATGTCGACCGAGCCATCGGTGCTGCCCCCGTCGATGATGATGTATTCCAGATTGGGGTAGTTTTGGTCCAGCACGGAGCGGATCGTTTGCTCAAGAAAGGCAGCCTGGTTGAATGACGGTGTGACCAGGGATATCCGGGGCATGGGCACCGTAGTGCTGAAGGAAGGGGGTGGGGGCGTGATCATGGGATTATGGGTTGGAATAGAACTTTAATATGGATTCGATGACCTGATCGGTTTCGGAGTCTGTCATTTCATAATAAACGGGGAGACGCACCAGGCAGGCGCTGATGTGATCGGTATGGGTCATGGCGCTTCCGGTTCGTCCGTACCGTTGCCCCGCAGGGGACGAGTGGAGCGGCACATAATGAAACACGGCCAGGATGCCCTGTTGCCGGAGATGGGCCATCAGCGCATTGCGTTCTTCCGAAGAGCGGGTGACGAGATAATACATGTGGCCGTTGGAGCCTGTTTCGCTTGAGCTGAATGGGAGGGTCACCAGATTGCGTCTAACAAGATCCTGGAGCCCCTGTCCGTACCGGTCGCAAATCTGGCAGCGGCGCCGGATAATTGCGTCCGCCTTCTCAAATTGGGCGAGGAGAAATGCCGCGGTCAGTTCACTGGGCAGGTAGGAGGACCCGATGTCCACCCAGGTGTATTTGTCCACATCGCCCCGAAGGAATCGTTTTCGGTTGGTACCCTTTTCCCGGATGATTTCGGCCCGTTCCTTGCAGTCGGTGCGATTAATCAGCAGGGCACCACCTTCGCCGCTGATGATATTTTTGGTTTCGTGAAAGCTGATGCATCCGAGATCCCCGAGTGTTCCCAGAGCACGCCCGTGATAGGTCGAGAGGAGCGCCTGCGCCGCGTCTTCAATCACCCAGGTGTTGTGGCGTTTCGCCAGATCGAGGATGACGTCCATCTCGCAGGGAACCCCGGCGTAATGCACGGGCACAATGGCCTTTGTTTTCGGTGTTATTGCGCCTTTGATCAAGGTTTCGTCCAGATTCATGGTGTCAGGCCGGATATCGACGAAGACGGGCATGGCGCCCCGCAACACGAAGGCATTTGCGGTTGAGACAAAGGTGAACGAGGGCATGATGACCTCATCGCCGGGTTGGATATCCGCCAGCATAGCGGCCATTTCAAGGGCAGCCGTGCCGGAGTGCGTGAGCAGTGCCATACGGCAGGTCAGATTCTGCTCAAGCCAGGCATGGCACTGGTGAGTGAACGTGCCGTCGCCGGACAACTGGCCGCGTTCCACCGCCTGGGCGATGTAAGCCATTTCATTGCCTGCGATGAACGGTTTGTTGAAGGGAATACGGTAGGTCATGGTGTGCTTTCCTTTAATGAGTATCCCTGTGACAGGCGTAACAGCAACCTATAGCGCGAAGGGATTCACCACCCGCTTCGCCCTCCTTCGCCAAGGCTACGGAGGGCAAGCTAGAGGCACAGAGACACAGAGAAGAAAATGTTTTACGAATTTTAATGAGGGCGAGTACCCCCTCACTAAAATTCGTAAAACCCCTCTTCAAGGAAGAATAGAGGGGGAGGAGAACGGATACCTCCTTTTGCCTGCCCTGAGCTCTGTCGAAGGGCTCCAAGTATTCCTTCAAGAAGCCGTGGCGTTTATTTTGGCCACGGTATTTCCGTGGTCGAAATAAACGCCACATTTGCATTCTCGGTGTCTCGGTAACTCTGTGGTAAATCTTCATTTTGAGTGGCTATTGTCCTCAGTACCAACGGTGATACCAGCGGCCTCGTGCGATAATGGGGCCGCCACTCTCATAGAGGTGGCATGCGGCCAGATTGTCTTCCTGCGTGACAACGGTCACGCGGGATGCCCCGGCTTTCGTGAAGACGCGGCAAGCCTGATCCAATAGGTGTTTTCCAAGCCCCCGGCCCCGATGGGACTCCGCGACGCCAAGGAGTCCAATCGAGCCTCGCGTGGCGTCATGAGGATCCATACGCCCTGTGACAAATCCGGCGATATCATTTCCGTCCCGGATCACCTGACAACCCGGGATGCACCCTGTGCTGTCGCGTCGCACCCATTCCGCATAGAGTTCGCGGACGCGGGCGGGCGGGAATCCCGCATCCCGTGAAAAGCGTGTTTCGGTGAACAGTCGGCGGGCCAGAGCGCACACCGCTTCCTGTTCGTCCGGGCGCATGGAAGCCGATGCGTCCACAGAGCCTTTTGCCAGAAGAAGCGGATTGAGTTCATATTCAACCCGAACATCCATCGGTTTGAATCCCGGGGGGCACTTTGCGTCCGGCTGATCATTGGCCACAAAGACATACACACACTTGAGTCCCTGTTCCCGTGCCCACATATTAACCTCGGACGCCGAGGAGCCTGTTAGTTTTGGAAAGTCAACGCGTCCGATTGGGATTCCGAACCACTGGCTGTCCCAATCTAAAATCTGATATCGCGTATTACTCATGAGGTAAAGGGCGTTAGGGGCGGCGCGAAAGGCTGGTCAGTAGGTCATTGTATAAGGTTGCAATGTGGCGTGGGTCATGGTGACGGGAAGCGGCCTCGGCGGCATGTTTTCCTGCTGATCCGTCATGGGTCAGCATGCGCTCCAAACCCCGGGCAAAGTCCTCGGCATCCCCGAGCCTGGCGATATAACCGTTATCATCAGGGATGATCAGTTCCGGGGCGATACCTGTGTCAAAGGCGACCACTGGGGTTCCGCAAAGCATGGCCTGTGAGACCATCATGGGGCCGGCATCCTCCAGGGACGGGCAGGCAAACACATCAGCGGCCTGATACATCAATGATAATTCAATTTCATGACTGACATATCCGGCGTTATGGGAGGGGAAGGGGAGTGCGTTTGCCAGTTGATGTCCATCGACTCCCATCATCCAGAATAGGACCTTTTCATCAGACGCGTCCTGTTTCCTGAGCAGTTTCGCGGCTGTGACCAGGCGATCCATGCCCTTCCGCGGATCCTTCAGGTCATGGCTTCCGACAAGGATGATTTTTTTGTCGGGGGGCGCTCCCAGAATCTCGCGGGCGATTGATTTTTCTAAAGGACGCAGGCGTGAATTCATGGGGAGAGGGATATGGGTAACAGGGTGCCCTCCGAGGAGCTTGCTTTCAGATAGACGATTTCCAATCCATTGCGTTGGAGCCAGAAAGGTGATTGGCAAATCCGTCAGCAATTTCCATTTTTCATGCCAGGTGCGCCCTGCCCAGTCAGGCCCTCCGCCGGTCTGCAATTGCGGGCAGTCTCTGCATTCCGTTTTGAAGCGAGTGCAAGTCCCGGAATAATGGCACCCGCCAGTCATCGGTTCCATATCCAGAAGGACCCAGACAATGGGGCAGGTTACCCGTTTGGCCAGTCTGCGAATATCGGCCACCGTCATCATGTTGGTGATCCAATGCATGAACAGGACATCCGGATTCGGCATGGCCTTCAGGGCGGCGTCGAAATCCGGGATAGGCGCAAGATTCCGATTGAAATAGTGAAGGGGCAGGGGAGTTGTCCGATACCCGCCGGACAGGCGGGCCTGGAGGCGTTCGGTTCCTTCTGCTAATCTGCAGTTGAACCATGATCGCGAGCCCACTGGCACGACATCGATGTCGGATGAATCCTTGCGCCGGACCGCCATGACGGACTTGTGGCCAGCGTCCCGAAGCAGGGTGTGGATTTGGTAGGATGCCTGCGCGGCGCCACCCGTGATGTCGGAGTTGGATAGGTGAAGCAGGTTCATGAAGATCGAATCCCGTAGACAGATTGACTGTCAATGGCGGTCAAGGGGAATTGGATGCCTTGTGCAGTGAAAAACTCGTCCACAGCACGGCGACATCCTTCATAGCAACCATAGTCGTCAATAATCAGATAACCGCCCGGGACAAGTCGCGAAAAAAGGCCTTCCAGGCACACCCGGGTCGAGGCGTACCAATCGCCATCGAGGCGAAGGATGGCGATGGGGCCGATGGTTTCAGCATCGGCTGGTACGGTGTCCTGAAACCAGCCGACATGGTAATAGAGAAATTCCTTTGGGTACCCGATGATTTTTTCAAGCAAGTGTTTGTTGTCCGCCAAGGTGCCCGTTCCGTTTGCAAACTTGTCGTAGAACCCGGAGACCGACTTGAGTTGTCCGGTTGGACGACACCCAACGGATTCAACCTCTGCGACGGCTTTGGCGCCGTCCATGACGGGATCGGGCTCCGGAATGCCCTCGAAAGAGTCGAACAGGTGCAAGGGGCGCCGTTTTATGCCGTGTCGGAGATTCGCCAGAGCCATAAGTCCGACCAGCCCGCCCTTCCAGGTGCCGCACTCCACGAATGCGCCCGGGATGTTGTTTTTTTCGCAAGCGACAGCCTGGCGATACAGTGACAACTGGCGTTCAACGGGGGTCATGGTGTGGCCCTGGACTTGAGCCTGGTAAAAGTTGAATTCATGCTTCAAGGAAAGCTCTGCAACGTCCGGAGCGGGAGAGGGGGCTACGGGCGCGGGCATGCCGCGGAGGAAGCGGATTGTTTTTCCAATTAACGAAAGAGGACGAGGGGGTTTAGGCGGAGGTTTCATGAATGGCTCAGGGCACAAATATCGCGCTTCGTAGACACGATCAGCGTCCTCATTTCGAGTGACAGAGGTGGGGTGGCGAAGCGGAAACGGCATAGACTGGGCTGGTCGGTGGAATGTTTCGGCACACTCTGCCGGAGTGTGAGTGGCACGGTGATCGAAGCCTATATTGGTCATGAGATTTTGAGTTGGCTGGACTCCCAGTCCTTGGTTGGCCCAGATCGAGAAAATCCAACGATAATCCCAGGCGCTTGTTTTGTTTTCATGGCAACGGGTAATGATGACGCTCCAATAGCGGGCAGCCATCTCGCTTCCGAGAAACTTGCTTAACCATTCAAAATCAAACAGGCAGGGATATTCAGCGGGGGTATTTTTGAAGAGTTTCCACGCGCGACGCCAGGTTGCCCAGCCCCAGGTGTAGGGATAGCGTGTAAAGAAGTAAGATGTGTCGGCTGAAAATCCGTCCGGCTGGAAACAACACCCGGTTATAGACATAATGAGTTTGTCTTGGCGGTACATCTCAAGCATTTCAGCGCAATAGGGAAAATAGGAGGCGTCGGGGAGGCAGTCGTCCTCAAGAATGATGCCCTCTTCGACATGATCAAAAAACCAGTGGATCGCGGACTCCACGGCAGCATCGCAACCCAGATTCGTATCCCTGAAAAGAGTTTTGACATCGCACGGCCAATCCACGCCGTTAATCACTTTTCGGGCCTCCGAGCATAATTCTACCTCGCCCGGACGATCACGACGGGGGCCATCCGCCGCCACAAAGAGTTGTCTCGGTCGCGCTTGACGGATGCGGGAGAAGACGCGACGCGCTAAATCAGGGCGGTTGAAGACGAGTAGTAAAACAGGAGGATTAGGAAGCGGATGCATTAATGAGCCCTATTGTAGGTGTTCCCGTGTTCAAAAGGGTGGAAATTCTTGTGAGCCTCATTTTTCAGCCTCAGCATAGATGGATTCGTAGTCTCTGGCGGCCCTGTCTAATTCCGGATCAAATGCCCGTTCCCTGACGTTACGAAAACCGTTCCCCTCCAGGATGGCCAGCAAATTATCTAGGTCAAACATATGGCGGTGATTTCCGCCCATGTAGGCCTGATAATTTAAATAATCAATTCGCGAATAAAAACGATAGCCTAGTTTGTAGGTACAATATTTTTCAGCATCAAATGAGCCGGGATTCAAATATGCAGCCAGGTATATCCTGGAGTCAGGAACGCACACGCTGATCACTCCGTCTGGTTTCAATATGCGCCTGCATTCACTTAGAACAAATTCCATCTGGTCTGTGTAAAAATGCTCCAGCACATGGGATGAATAGATCATGCTGACGGTATTGTCCGGGACCGGGAAGGGCTTTAGTAAATCCATCACGAAATCGGCTCCTGGATACTGGTCTGTGGTCAACCAACCCGGAATGTCTTTTTTGTCACCCGCTCCGAGTTCCAATTTGATGGGTTCCCCTGAAGCAATGCGCGACTCCAGCAAATACTGGCCTGTTTTGCTGGGTGTTTGTGAAATAGAGGGTTGAGCCGGTTTTTTAAGCAAACCCCTCCCTAGACATTGCCCAAGGAAATGACCAATTCCTTTGCTTTTTTTCAACATGGGATTTCCTTGCTGGCGATCGAAAGTGGAGTCGTATTCTTCATCTTAATCTTCGGTAGAGAATGTCAGAATAGGCCTCACTTGACTGCACAACGGCCTCAGTTTTGTAATATTTCCCAATAACAGATTCGATTTCTGATCTGCTGCGGACTTCGATGAGCATGAACTCGGGACGGTGACGCTCAAAATCAATACCTCTAAGGGCTTCAGGCTCATACCCTTCCACATCCAGAGAGAGGAGGGTGATGTGTTGGATTTGATGTTTATCGATGATCCAGCTTAGTGAATGGGCGGGCACCTTCACCGTGTAGGTCTTTTCGTTAGGTTTTAAAAATTGCATGCCGTTTTGGAGATGTTGCCTCTCCACTTCTGCTCCGCCCAGAGCCCCCGGAATGATGCTCATCATATTGCAATATCGTATGTCGATGGTGTCCTTCGGATAATCCGCAGCAACTAAGGCGCAATTTTCAACACGGCATCGAGGGCGATTGGTTCGGCATTCCTCAGACAATGATGGCACCGCCTCGATGAGAAGTCCGCGCCAGCCTTGATATTTTTCGAAGTAAAGTGTGTTGCTGTAGGTCAGGCCATTATTGGCTCCCGCTTCAATAAAAAAACCGTTCCGCTGCCGCAAATAAGGCTCTAATGAGATGTCCAATTTTGCGAGGGCGAATGAAAGTCTTTGATTTCTCGGGCACCAGCGATCCTTGATATCCGCCCATAATGATTGCGTCATAGGTCAACCTTCTTAATTTGACAGACTCCAAATCCCTTTCAGTAGGAATGGGGCATGTCCTCCAAACCCTTTGCTTCCCGATCCGAAAAAATCACCCTCAATGATATCGATCCATCCCACTCCATCCTGTAGCCAGTCTGCTTCGACGCCCCGGATGGTCAGGCGTGCCCCAATCCGGTATCGTCCCGCTGCCAGGGGAAGCCCGGGGATCCGGCACCGGATACAGCCCCCGGCGGAAGGTAGGGCGAATACCTGGTTTTGATAGGAGCTATACAGAATAGACAGCATCTGGTTTCCCGTTGTGTCAAAAATTGAAAAACCAAGATCCAGATTGTGAATGGCTTCTCCTGTCCGGTTTGAAATGGAAAATGCCAATGTTGCATCAGCTCCACTTTGCAGGGCGGAAACAGGCTGCCCGGAAGCGTTTTCAAGGGCGAAATTTGTTAAAAACGCCGCACCGGATCCTGACCGATCAGTGCGTTCGCTCAAACTGTTTGTTTCGCTGGTCGAATCCATGGCTTTTTTTAGATAGCGTGCGAGAACTTGTTCCGTGGGACCGTTCTCGACGACTGTTCCTGCCTGTAGTAGAATACAATGAGTGCAAAGGTTTTCAATGGCCGCCATATTATGACTGACAAAGAGAATCGTGCGCCCCTCGCGTGCCACAGCACCCATTTTTCCCAAACATTTCTTTTGAAAGGCGGCGTCCCCCACGGCAAGAACTTCATCCACGATCAGGATTTCAGGTTCCAAATGGGCTGCGACGGCAAATGCCAGGCGGACAAACATGCCGGATGAATATCGTTTGACGGGGGTATCCAGGAATTTTCCGATTTCGGAAAAGGCAACAATTTCATCAAATCTTCTAGTGATTTCAGCTTTTTTCATCCCCTGAATGGTGCCGCTCATAAAAATATTTTCGCGGCCTGTCAATTCAGGATGGAAGCCTGTTCCCACTTCAAGCAGCGAGCCGACTCTGCCGTTGATAAAGGCTTCCCCTTCAGTCGGCTCCGTGATCCGGCTGAGGATTTTCAAAAGTGTGGATTTCCCCGCACCATTGCCCCCGATAATTCCAATGATTTCCCCGGGCTGAACATCAAAGGAGACATTATTGAGCGCCCAAAAATCATGAGGCCCATTCTGGGTGTCATGATCCGCTATGGAGTGTTCGCTATAGGCCTTTATTTTTCCCATGTGGTCGGCGGCGTTGCGTCCCCTGAGTTTGTGATAAAAATAAGAGATTTCGTCCCCGAGAGTATGGCGGGTAATGGTGCCAAGGCGGTAGCGCTTGGAAAGACCTCTGACACTAATGGCTGGTTCCGTCATGGTTAAATGGTGTCCACAAAGGTGCGCTGGGCACGGTTGAAAGCAAAGAGGCCGGTAACCAAAAGACCGATTCCCGCCAGAAAACTCACGATCAGAATCGTCCGGTCAGGTGAGCCGGCGCCCAGGAAGGCGAACCGGTTCAATTCAATGACCCCGGCCATGGGATTGATGGCGATGATCCATTTCCATTTGGCGGAGACCTCGCTGGAAGGGTAAATAATGGGGGTGGCATACATCCAGAGCTGTGTCAGGAACGGCAGGGCAAAGGCCACATCGCGATACTTGATGGTCATGGTTGAGAGCCATAATCCGGCACCCAGTCCCACACAGGCGCAATGAAGGATCAAAATCGGCAAAAGCAGGATCCACCAGGAGGGGTGAATGTCGCTTCCGGTCATCAGGAAATAGGCAAAAAACGCTAGAAACACAACGAAGTTGATCAGGAAATGGCCCAGATAGGTGATGACCGATGTGAG
>CAJBSZ010000371.1 GCA_903958395.1 uncultured bacterium
CTGGCCCTGCGGGACTGCGCTGCAGCGCGTTTCGCTTTGTGCCAGTCCGTCGGAGCTCGCTGTAAGATGGATCTCCCCGGTTTGCCCCTTCTGGGCGCGGAGGATGACCAAAGCCAGCCAGTTGTATGCCTTCACTTGGCTGGCTTTGAATGGCGCATGACTGGTTGCGTCGCCGTTGTCCACCGCCACAATCTCACCGGGTCCGGATATTTCGAAGCGGAGCAGGTTCTTTGACCGCGGCACGAGGAGGCCCTCCTTATCCTCAACGCGGACGGTGACAAAGGACAAGTCCAGCCCGTCATTGGCGATCTGGAGTCGGTCCGGGAGCAACGCCAAGCGGATTGCAGGCCCGGTGGTTTTCACGACATCCCGCGCCCACTCCTTGCCGTTTTTGTAGGCAACGGCCTTGATTTCGCCCGGTTCATAGACGACCTCGTCCCAACGCAACCGATAGTCAGTCGGTCCCTTCTTTTTCCGACCCAGGGATTTGCCATTCAAAAACAGCTCGGCCTCATCCCCCGAAGTGTAGAGGTGAACCGGCGTGACCTTGCCAATGCGTCCGGGCCAGTTCCAGTGCGGCAGAAGATGCGCCATCGGGAAGTCCGGCCGCCAATGGGCTTGGTAAAGATAGAAGCGATCCTTCTTAAACCCTGCCAGGTCGATCATCCCGAAATAGCTGCTCCGGGACGGCACCGTGATCTTCCCTAGCTCGTTAAGCTGTCTTTGCATTTCGGCCTGGCCGGCGGCATCCTGGAAATTGAGCATGATAGTCACGTCCCTGTTGTAAGGACACGGTTCACCCAGGTAATCGATCCCGCTCCAGACGAACTCGCCGGCAACAAAGGAGTTTTCCTTCAGGGTGGCGAATTGGGTATCCGGAGTGTACGCCCACGGGGTGCCATATAGATCGTAGGAGCTTACCTGGAAATCGGACCGGCCCTGGTTCACATCCTCGCTGACAGGACTGAATGGGGGTTTTGGCGGCGCCTCCTTCCCTTCTGCAAGCGCTTTCTTGACCGCCTTTTGATAGACCTCATCCGCCATGGCCTCGGTTTGGAAAAAGTATTCCCCGCGCGAGCTGGTCACACAAACCGTCTCGCTTGCTACCAGCGGGATCTTGGGATTCCCTCTCCTGAAGCGGATATAATCTCCAATCCCATAGTTGCGCCCCATAACTCCCACATTCTTTTGCATTCCATTAAAGAGAGCAGGGCCGCGGTTGGAGGCCAGCACAGTTGGACGGGTCGGGTCGACATCGTTTGCGATGGCGGACAGTTCCTTTGTTATTTGCGGTCCCCGTATTGGGTCGATGAGTTCGCGTACCTCGTTGCCAATGTCCCACATGATGATGCAGGGATGATTGGCGTCTCTGGAAATCAACGCCCGGAGATCCTTTTCGTGCCAGTCGTCCCAGAGCCTGCTGTAGTCGTTTCCATTTTTTGAAATCTTCCAGCAATCAAAAGACTCACCCATCACGACAATGCCCATGCGATCGCACAACTCCATGAGTTCGGGCGCGGGCATGTGGGCGGCGGGTCGCAGGGCGTTGCAGCCCATCTCCTTGAGAATCTCCAGTTGGCGCTGGGCGGCCCTGGTGTTCCATGCGGCCCCCAGGGCGCCCAAGTCCTTGTGGTTGGCAGCACCCTGGAGTTGAAGCCGCTTTCCGTTGAGGTGAAACCCGTTATTCGCCGTGAACTGGATTGAGCGAATCCCGAAAGGGGTTTCGTAACGGTCCAGAATCTTGCCGTCCTGCTCGATCGTGGTGACCGCACAGTAGAGCTGCGGCGACTCGGTGGACCACAACTTCGGTTGCTCAATCCGCGCTGAACTCTTCACCGATTTGCGTTCCCCGGGGGCAATGTCCAGATCGGCGACCGGGAGGGTCAGCAGCGGTTTGCCCGTCCTGTCGCCCTCGAGAAGAATGTCCGTGCGGACCTTGATTACAGCTTTCTTTGCCGAGTCGTTTTCCACCGTGGCCCTCAGCGCGAGGGTTGCCGAACTTTGGGAGACCCCATCGGCGGTGACGCGGGTTCCCCAATGAGCCAGATGAACCGGCTCGGTTTTTGTCAGCCAGACATTGCGATAAATGCCGCTGCCGGGATACCAGCGCGAGGAATCCTCTGGATTCTCCACCCGGATCGCCAGAACATTCTCCTGGCCGGGTTTTGCCCATTTACTCAACTCCAATCGGAAAGAGTTGTATCCGTAAGGCCAGCCCCCGACGAAGTGACCATTGAACCAGACCATGGCATAGGCCATCGCCCCGTCGATCTCCACGCTAATGCGGCGTCCCGAATCGGAGGCGGGCAGGGAAAAGCTCTTGCGATACCAACCCACCCCGAAACAGGGCA